>JBMNTQ010000106.1:0-7301 GCA_050945815.1 Christensenellales bacterium | reverse complement strand
ATACAGTTGTTTTCGTTCACGATCTCAATGCCGGGCACTTTTTCAATAGTTGCCTTAAATCCTTCGGTTCTGGTTTTGGTGGCGTTGTTTTCAAAGTAAGTCAAAAGACCGACTTTGGCATTCCCCCCGGAGAGTTCGATCAGCGTGTTGGCCTGCTGCACACCGCACTCGAAATTATCGGTAGTAATGTAGGCGTCCAGCAAATCGAGCTGGTCGGGCGCCGCGTCGATCGCGATACAAACGATACCCAGCTCAACGCATTTTTCCAGGGGTTTGGAAACCGCCATACGGTCCGCGCAGGTATAGAAAATCAGGTCACACCCTTGCGCGATCAGGTCCTCCAACTGGCTGACCTGTTTCCCGGGATCCTGTTCGGCGTTATAGACAATGTACTCGTCTTCCGGGCGTACTTCGGAACGGATGCCCTCGGCCACGCGCAGCCAGTGGGCGTTATCCATATCCGCTACGGAAATGCCTATGGTATAAGGTCCGCCCGTGGATCCGGCGTCGCTCTTTTCCTCCGGCGCCGAAGATTCTCCCGGCGGTTCTGCGCTGGGCGTCGTTTCCTCACCCGATCCGCAGCCCGCGGCAAAGAGCAGTAGCACTGCCAATACAACCGCCAACACCAGCTTGAGATGCTTATTCATATCTTCATTCCCTCCTGTTTTTTGTATTATAATGAAACCGGCAGTTTTATGCCCCTTCGCAAAAACAGGCGCAGAAAAAGCACGATAGCATTATTCATGTTGTTTGTTTGGCACGAGTGTAAAATCAGATATTTCAGAGTTGTAGGAAGCGAGTTGAATCAGATGAAAATCCCATAGGACAGGATGAATTTAATGTTTTGGATTTCTGCTATTGGATTTATCATATCGCACACAAATGCATACTTCAATCAGTGTAAGCTGTTTTTTTAGCCAAATTATTTAGGTTTTGTGCTATTGTCGATCCGTCTTTGATGCACAGGTTGCGTCCCCTCGTAATGGGTACAAGCCCTCCTTCCGTTGCGTTATAAGCGGCCTGATCCAATCCTTTTTTCCACGATTCCTATATAATTGTATATGATCAACTTTAACTGGATATGATGGATAAATTCGGCGACGCAGGCCGGGCCTTGCCTACAATCCCTCCGTCCGCAACGCCAAAGCCCCCTTCCTTCGCGGCCTGTTGCCCTATATGCCCCTATCATTTATAATAGTGAATCATCCGCTCTATCTCCCTTTCTGAGAAAGGGTGAATCAACACCTTGGGTTCCTTTGTATACCTTACCTTTTCAGTTGAAAGCGTATCGATATACCTTTCATTGTACGCATAGTGGCAGAGGCATTTCACGGCCTTTAGCAAATCATTCACATAGGATGGTTTCTGCCCCTTCTTCATGATAGGACTTAATAAACTCTTTAATGTGAATCGGCCTAACCTCCGCCAGCAAGATGATTCTATATTCCCCCCTCCAGAAAAGAAACAAAACAGGAGATTTGCCTTAAGTAGTTCTGTGTGGTTTTGGGCGATAGGTTGCGCACATGACAGTCAAACTCAAATTCTCTAGACAGTTCTTTCACCAACATAAAAACGTACCTCTTTCTTCAAGCCCTAAGACCGAAAAAAGAGGTACGAAAATATTTTTGCTTTTTTGATGGGGGTCATACCAGAACGGCTTTTTCTTAATGGAAAAAATTTTCCTAGCAGACGCTACCCTTCAAAAACCCACCCACCATGCGGGTTTTAGGCGTTATCCACCTTGTTCATATGGGCAATTAGGTCCACAACCTTGCAGGAATAACCCCACTCGTTGTCATACCAAGCAACCAGCTTCACAAAGTTCGGATTTAAGGAGATCCCTGCGCCCGCATCGAATACGGAGGTGCGCTCATCACCAATAAAATCGCTAGACACCACAGCATCTTCCGTGTAGCCAATGATGCCGGCATATTCTTCAGACTCAGAAGCAGCTTTCATAACGGCTTTAATCTCGTCATAATCAGCGGCCTTTTCCAGGCGGCAGGTCAAGTCAACAACGGAAACGTCCGCAGTAGGCACCCGAAACGACATGCCGGTCAGCTTACCATTGAGGGAAGGAATAACCTTGCCCACAGCCTTAGCAGCGCCAGTCGAGCTGGGAATAATGTTATACGCAGCGCCCCGTCCGCCTCTCCAGTCTTTCCTGGAAGGTCCGTCCACTGTCTTTTGGGTGGCCGTAGTCGCATGCACCGTCGTCATCAGGCCTTCCACGATGCCAAACTCGTCATGAATCACTTTGGCCAAAGGTGCCAAGCAGTTGGTCGTACAAGACGCATTGGAAACAACCTTGAGGTCTTTCGTGTATGTATCACTGTTCACGCCCATAACAAACATCGGCGCATCACTGGAAGGAGCGGAGATCACGACTTTTTTAGCGCCCCCCTCAAAATGAGCGGAAGCTTTCTCTGTGGTGGTGAAAGCGCCTGTAGATTCCACAATATAATCAGCGCCAGCCTCACTCCACGGAATTTCCGCAGGATTCATAGATTCATAAACTGCAATTTCCTTGCCATTGACAATCAGCTTGCCGTCTTTAGCTTCCGCAGTGCCCTTAAAGCGTCCATGCACGGTGTCATAGGTCAGCATATACACCATATATTCGGTGTCGATAAACGGATCGTTGATGGCAACCACCTGCACATCATCCCGCGCCGCACATGCTCTAAAAACCAGACGACCGATCCGCCCAAACCCATTGATACCAATTTTGACCATAATCCATATCCTCCAAACTTTATTTAAAAATTAACATATTTGCTCAATTATAATGATTTTATTATATTTCTCTCTATCACGCAAGCATAAAATGCAACAACCTACAATCTATTTCAAATTTTCCGGGTTCAGTCCCTGCAAAGCCGGCAGCACAAAGCGCCCATCTTGCCGAATCAAAACATCATCGAAATAGATCTCGCCCCCGCCAAACTCCGGTGTCTGAATCAGAACCAAGTCCCAGTGCAAAGCCGATTCATTGCCGTTGCTGGCCTCGTCATAGGAAGAGCCCGGGGTAAAATGAATGGATCCGCAAATTTTCTCGTCAAACAGCGTGTCCTTCATAGGCGCGATAATATACGGATTCACACCGAAGGAGAATTCCCCAATATAGCGAGCCCCTTCATCCATGTCCAACAAATCATTGATACGGTCGGTATCGTTGGCCGTCGCCCGAACGATCTTACCGTCCTGAAATTCAAAACGAATATTCTCATAGGTAAACCCTCGCTCCAAAGAAGGCGTATTATAGCTAATCATCCCGTTCACGCTATTCCTTACAGGCGCGGTGTAAATCTCCCCGTCAGGAATGTTGCTGTGCCCGCTGCACTTAATTGCGGGAATCCCTTTAATCGAAAAGGAAAGGTCTGTCTTAGGCCCTACAATACGCACCCGGTCAGTCTTCTCCATCAGCTCCTTCAAAGGGTCCATCGCCTGATCCATCTTCGAATAATCCAAGTTGCATACGTCAAAATAATAATCTTCAAAAGCCTCGGTACTGGTGTTCGCCATCTGCGCCATAGACGGTGTCGGATAGCGTAGAACCACCCACTTCGTTTTCTTTACGCGCAATTCCGAATGCACACTATGGGAATAAATCCTGCTATAGTTGTGCATCCTCTCCTCCGGCACATCCGACAGCTCGCTGGCATTGGCCCCGCCGCGCACGCCAATATAGGCTTGCATCTTGCCCATCAAGCCACAGTCTACCTCGCTCATGAGAGAAAGCTGCTCTTCGCTAATCTGCTGATAGAGGGCCCTGCTCACTGCGGAATCGCTCAGCTTCACAAACGGATAACCGCCGGCCGCATACGCCGCACGCACCAATTCCTTTACAAGCTCCCGCGTATCCCCTGTCGCCTCAATCAAAACGTTCTCGCCCTTTTGCAAGCGGCAGGAATAATGAATCAAATTATGCGCCAATGTCTTAATCCTAGGGTCTGTCATCTCTCATCACCTTCATCAAAATTAATCTTTTTTGCTACGATGTATAAGGGCCTGTCCTTGGCCTCGTCAAATATGCGTCCAATATATGTTCCTATGATTCCCAGCAGCAACATTATTATGCCGTCCAGCAGCACCAAACCCGCGATGGCTATGGCAAATCCCGGTGCCGCATACACGCCGCACCACATCAAAATCAGGGAAACCACCATATATAAAAGCGACAAGACACAAACAACGCCGCCAATTGCCGTAGCAATACGCAAAGGCTTAGAAGAAAACGAGGTAATCCCGTCTCCCCCCAGCTTCACCATCTTAGAAAGCGGATATTTGGTCTCTCCAGCAAAGCGTGCATCTCGGTGATATTCCACCGCAATCTGCTTAAACCCCACCCAGCTCACCATGCCCCGCAAAAACCTGTTGGTCTCCCGCATCGAGCAAATGGCGTCACAAACCTTCCGGTCGATCAGGCGAAAATCCCCGGTATCCAACGGAATCGGCTGGGTCGACATAGCCGACAACACCCGATAAAAAGCAAATGCAGACAGCTTTTTAAAAAGGCTCTCCCCCTCACGCTTCAACCGTTTGCCATAAACAACATCATACCCGGCTTTCCATTGTTCCACCATCTTCGGAATCACTTCTGGCGGATCCTGCAAGTCGCAGTCAATAATAACAATCGCCTGTCCCCGGGCATGGTCCAATCCGGCAGTAACGGCAATCTGATGCCCAAAGTTTTTGGAAAAGGATAATACCCTCACAGTCTTATCCGCAGCTGCCAATTCCCGCAAAATCTCCAGCGTACGATCCCTGCTGCCATCGTTGACAAAAATCATCTCATAAGGCCCGTCCAAGGTCTCCATCACGGCCTTCATGCGCCTATAGGATACATCCAACACGTCTTCTTCATTAAAAGCAGGGATAATCATGCTATACTTTATATCCATGGAAACCATCGTCCTCCCTGATCCTTGATAACCTGCGCAGCAGCGCCGCGCTTAGGGCATGTCTTTTAATATTATACACTAAAAATGAGTTTACGCCAGTGAAGGCTGCCATATTTTACGCTATTCTCACCGTCCCCCATGCCATCTTTTTCCTCCCAACAAGCAAGTTACTATTTTCAAACTGCCGGATTTGAAGTATAATGGTTTATAATGTGGTTTTTACTATATTTCTATATTTTAAAGGAGCTGAGTATCAAATGGCATTTATCACTTCTACCGAACTGTTCAAAAAGGCTTATGCGGGCGGGTACGCCGTTGGTGCATTCAACGCCACCAACCTGGAAAATGTACAAGCTATTGCCGAAGCCGCCAAGGAGGAAAACTCTCCGGTCATCATTCAGGTTTCCGCCGGCGCGCGGCGTTATGCAAAGCCTGCGTATCTTCGCAAGCTGATCGAAGGCGCAGTCGAGGACACCGGCATCGACCTCGTGTTCCACCTAGACCATGGCGACACCTTCGAACTATGCAAAGAGTGCATTGAAAGCGGCTTCACCTCCGTCATGATCGACGGCTCTCACCATTCCTTCGACGACAACATCGCGCTGACCAAAAAAGTTGTAGACTTTGCCCACGATAAAGGTGTTGTCGTAGAAGCGGAATTGGGCCGCTTAGCCGGCATCGAGGACGACGTAAACGTGGCGGCCGCGGATGCCTCCTACACCCGTCCGGAAGAAGTACAAGAATTTGTAGAACGCACCGGCGTAGACTCCCTGGCCATCGCCATCGGCACCAGCCACGGCGCATACAAATTCAAGGGCGACGCTCAACTGCGCTTCGATATCCTAGAGGAAATCGGCAAATTAGTACCGGGCTTCCCCATCGTGTTGCATGGCGCTTCCTCCGTTCCCCAGGAATTCGTAGCCATGATCAACCAATACGGCGGCAACGTCGGCGGCGCCAAAGGCGTAACCGAAGACCTGCTACGCAAGGCTGCTTCCATGGCCGTGTGCAAAATCAACATCGACACCGATATTCGTCTGGCCATGACCGGCGAAATCCGCAAATACATGAGCGAACACCCCGAAGCGTTTGATCCGCGCTCCTACTTAGGCGAAGCAAGAAAAGCCGCCAAGGAAATGATCAAGCACAAGATGAAAAATGTTCTGGGCAGCTCCGGCAAAGCCTAATCACAACCTCAAACATCAACCAACACCCCCGGCTATGCCGGGGGTGTTTTGTATGCGCCTGAAAGTCTCTGTCTCGATCAGCACCATAAGCTGCCCGCTGGGCTTTTCGAAATACGAGCCTGATTCTCATCCTTCGAAAAACAAATCTGTCTACTCTCTTCAAAATGTTAACCGCTCTTTTTTATCGTGGTATGGTAGCCCCCCATTTGTTTTCTGTTCTTGGCTGGCAAACCTGACGTAGTTCATCAAATCAAGGGTTCCCCTTCATCGTTAAAACTTCTTACCCAAACAAAAAGTCATCAGCGAATTCGCCAACGACTTTCCTCTTGCATACACTCCAACGAAAAAACGCCGCCTTTTTTTAGCAGAACCCTTAGTCAGACAGGCTCTTCCCCATCCCCACCTCTACGCCGCGCCCTTTTAAATATTTCTTAAGCTCCATTATATCCAAAATACCAAAATGGAACAAAGAAGCAGCCAGTGCCGCATCCGCCTTCCCCTCAGTCAACACGTCATAAAAATGGCTCATCTCCCCGGCGCCGCCGGAAGCGACCACAGGAACATCGACCGCCTCAGCCACACGCCGGGTCAATTCCACGTCAAAGCCTGCCTTGGTGCCGTCCCGGTCCATACTCGTTAAAAGAAGCTCTCCAGCGCCTAGATCTGCCGCCCGCTTGGCCCATTCAATCACATCCATACCGGTCGCCACCTTACCGCCGTTTATATAAGCTTCCCAAGAATCGCCCACACGCTTTGCGTCAATCGCCACAACAATGCACTGCCTGCCATAAGCGTCGGCAGCCTTCGAGATCAGCTCCGGCTCTAAAACTGCTGGCGTATTAATAGAAATCTTATCCGCACCAGCACGCAGAGTTTCTCCAATCTGGTGCAAATCCCGAATACCACCGCCCACAGTGAACGGAATATACGCCTGCTCCGCCGTACGCAGCACCACATCCAGCATCGTAACCCGTCCCTCGACAGAAGCGTCAATATCCAGCAAAACCAATTCATCCGCACCGGCTGCGCTATATGCCCTCGCCGCCTCCACCGGATCACCGACGTCTATAATGTTTTCAAAGTGAACCCCTTTAACCACCCGGCCGCCTCGAACGTCCAAGCAAGGAATGATGCGTTTAGTCTGCATAAAAGCCTCCTTCTATTTCCCGGCAAAACGCCGCAATCTCTCCAGCCAAGCCCAGCCCTCATT
>JBMNTQ010000105.1:0-7319 GCA_050945815.1 Christensenellales bacterium | reverse complement strand
CCCATCGTGTCCGGTGCCGTTGCCCAAACCGACACCCGCTTCGGAAAAGCAGCCGACTTTATCAGCCGCATCACAGCCATCACCGGTCGCGCCCCCATCACAACCATAGCCGACGCCGAGCCAATCGGCCCTCAACGGCTCCTAGACATTCTGGTGGTCGCCCCCTGCACAGGCAACACGCTGGCCAAACTGGCCAACGGCATCACAGACACGTCAGTAACCATGGCGTGCAAAGCACAGCTTCGAAACCTATCGCCGCTCTTAATCGCCCTGTCCACCAACGACGGCCTCAGCGCTAACGCGCCCAATCTTGGCGCCATGCTAAACCGCCGCCATGTATATTTTGTACCCTTCGGGCAGGATGACCCGCAAAAGAAAGTCCACTCCCTCACGGCAGATTTAGAAAAACTGCCCGAGGCCCTGCATGCTGCTCTGGAAGGCAACCAGCTTCAGCCCCTCCTGTCCCCAGCCTTTGCCCGCTGATTCTTACACAATTTTGCCAAAAGCGCCGAAAGATTCCCTTCCGGCGCTTTTCCCAGCGCTTTTGCGCCCTCCCCGCTTCCCAAAAACAAACCATCCTCCGGCAGCATACGCCCACCCTGCTGAAGGATGATTTTATAGGCCGCCCTATCTGCAGGTCGGCAATCTTTCCCAGTCGATATAG
The DNA here is from genome assembly GCA_050945815.1 of Christensenellales bacterium. GTDB lineage: Bacteria > Bacillota > Clostridia > Christensenellales > JBMNTQ01 > JBMNTQ01. Next base: position 6,655 of record JBMNTQ010000105.1, on the reverse strand, counting down.
TCCCCCCGCCCAAAGTCCATCTCAAACCCCGCGCTTTTAATGCGTCTTTCCAAACATCCCCGGCATTCCGATGCGTCCTCGTCCGTACATATCTTATTATCATACAACAAATATTTATTGCGCACAGAAAGCGGCGACAAATTAGGCATCACCACATTCGCCCCGGCCTTCAGTGCCTTTTCCCGGCCCTGAGGGTCCAGCGTACCCACGGCAGTAGTCGCAGGGATCAGCGCTTTAGGCAGAAGAATCCGCGCCATAGCCACCATATCCAAAGTCTGTTGAATGCTGCCCGCCGCCTCGCCGCCAAAAGGGGTATCCTTCTGCGGGATAAACGGCCCGATGCCCACCATAGCAGGCTGCAATTCCTTCAAAAACAGCAAGTTATCAGCCAACGTTTCACAGGTTTGCCCCGGGCTGCCCACCATAAAGCCCGCACCCACCTGAAAGCCAATCTCCTGCAAATCAAACAAACAGCGCCGCCGGTTTTCAAAAACCAGCTCATCAGGGTGCAGCCTCCGGTAATGCGCCTCGTTGGCCGTCTCATGCCGCAGCAAATAGCGATCCGCTCCGGCGTCATACAACCTCTGGTAGGATTCCCTGGAACGCTCCCCCAGGGAAAGGGTCAGCGCACAATCCGGATGGGCTTCTTTAATCGCCCGAATACTATCTACCAACCGCTCATCCGTAAAATACGGATCTTCCCCGCCCTGCAAAACAAACGTATGATAACCCAGCGCCGCACCGATTTCACAGCATTCCAGTATCTGCTCTTTATCCAGGCGATAGCGCTCCACCTTGCTGTTATCCCGCCGAATCCCGCAATAATAGCAGTTATTTTTACAATAGTTGCTTATTTCAATTAAACCCCGGGTATAAACCTGCTTTCCATAATGCCGCTCCCGAAGGGCTCTGGCCTCCTCATAAAGCAATTGTCTCGCGTCTTCGTCCATACCGCAAATCCAAGCTGCCAGCTCGCCGCGGTCCATCTGATTTATCCCCTTCATCCCTGCATCTCCTCCCATGTCGCTTTTTCCAATGGAAAAGGCTGTAAAACCCGATCCAATATCCCCTGCACACAAGCAATCAGCACCCCGTAATTCACAATAGGCACCCCATGAGCCTGCGCAGTCTCCACCCGATAAACCATCTCCCTGCGATTGATCATACAGCCGCCGCAATGCACAATTAAGGCATATTTCTCCAAATCTTTTCCAAAGGTCCCGCCGGATACAAACTCAAAGTCCAGCTCTTGCCCCGTCATCTGGCGCAGCCAGCGAGGAATCTTCACCCGCCCAATGTCATCAGCCTGCTGATGATGGGTACAAGCCTCTGCAATTAAGATTTTGTCCCCAGATCGCAGCCGCCCAATCGACGCCGCGCCCTTCACAAGCTCGTTCAAGTTGCCCTTGAAGCGGGCAAACAGAATAGAAAACGATGTCAACATAATATCCTCAGGTGTATCCGCCGCCACCTGAAAAAACACCTGCGAATCCGTAATCACCAGCTTGGGCTTCCGGGCCAGAGAAGAAAAGGTTTGCTGCAATTCATGCCCCTTGGTAACGACAGCAATCGCGTCGCTCTCCAAAATATCCCGAATCACCTGTTGCTGGGGCAAAATCAGCCTGCCCTTAGGAGCCGACTCGTCAATAGGCGTCACCAACACCACAAAATCCCCCGGGCCAATCAAGTCCCCAAGAATGCGCTCTGCCTCCCCGCTCTTGGGGGCCAGGGCAGCCATCGCCTCAATCAATTGTCCAATTCCATACCCCGTCTCAGCGGAAACCAGCAGGGTCTTGGCAGCAAACCGCCGCTGAATGTCCCCCACCGGCGCTTTCCCCAAATCCCCCTTGTTCACAGCAATAATCAAGGGTACATTCTTAGCCTGAATGCGCCGGATAATCTCCTCGTCCTTTTCATCCATAGGCACAAGCGCATCGGTTACAAAAACAGCCAAATCCGTTTTATTTAAAACAGCCATAGATTTCTGCATACGCAACACCCCCAAGGCCGTATCGTCGTCCAGCCCAGCGGTATCAATCAACTCACAAGGGCCCAGGGGTAAAATCTCCATGGATTTATAAACAGGGTCAGTTGTCGTACCCTTGACATCCGAAACAATAGCAATCTCCTGGCCCGTTATTGCATTAATCAAGCTGGATTTCCCAGCGTTCCGCTTTCCGAAAAAAGCAATATGCATCCGCACCGCCCGAGGCGTTTTGTTTAAATCCCCAGCCATATTCCCTCACTCCTCTCCAAAAAAGAACCCTTCCCCAAGGTTTCCCCCGTCCGGCAATCATCCATCCTGCCCTCGCTCCGCTTCATTGCTTACCAAAACATTCTCCATCTAAAACTTCCAGAAGCTTTCAGAAAAAGCCCCAATCTTCCTGCGCAAAGGCTCCAGCTTCCCCTTCCCGCAACCGATACAAAAAACGCCTTCCCCGAAAAGCAGACAGGAAGGCATCAATAGCATAAGAAAAGCTTTGCGCTATGAATTACTCCCTTCCAAATCAGCCGCCGCTTTTCTGTCAGGTAATAAAGCTGAAATTATCCTGCAAATTGCAAAGAATCTTCTCGGCAAGTTTGCTGTTCTCTCAATTTGATTTTACCAACGGTCAAAACCGCTGTCAAGGCCAATCACCGCCATCTCTTCATTCTTTTCTCTTGTAACACGCTTGCAATCGTGTTTGTTCGAACATCTTCTTGCAAAATCTTCGTATATAGAATAGTATTATATTATTCTGAAATCAAGGCGGTCTCCTCCAGCAAAATCGGGGCGGCGCCTACCGCAGGGGGCAGTTTTTCATGCAACAGGGCTACACATTGCCGCGCATCGCCGCGGCCCACGATCTTTCAGGTTTCGGCAAATGCGCGCTGACCATAGCGCTGCCGGTATTATCCGCTTGCGGCGTAGAAGTCTGTCCGCTGCCTACAGCCGTACTGTCTGCCAATACTTCCTTCCAAGGCTTCACTCTCCTGGATTTCACGCCCCATATGGAAGGCTATATCCGCCATTGGGCCGAGCTAGGCCTTCGCTTCGACGCATTCTACAGCGGCTTTTTGGGCTCCGAACATCAAATCCACCTCGTCCGCGATCTAATCAGCCGCTTTTCGCCGGGCCGCATCATCATCGACCCTGTCATGGCCGATCACGGCAAAGTCTACAAAACCTACACATCGCAGATGTGTGAAAGCATGAAGATGCTGGCTGCCATCGCCGATGTCGTAACACCCAACTACACAGAAGCCTGCATCCTAGCCAACGAGCCCTATCAGCCCGACCAAGTCTCCTGCGCCGACATCTCCCGCCTCGCTGACAAAATCGCTGCCCTGGGCGCCAAAAGCGTCATCATCACCGGCATCGAACGAGGCGGTGCGCTGCTCAACTGCGTCTTAGATGAGCAGGGCTACCAAGAACGCAGCGTCCCCCTCCTGCCCTACCATATGCACGGCACCGGCGACTTATTTGCCAGCGTCCTATCCGGCGGTCTGGTTCGGGGCCATAGCCTCTACCAAAGCGTAGACAGCGCTGCGGCTTTTGTCCATTTTGCCATGGAGAAAAGCAAGCTCTACGCCGACTACAACCGGCGAGGCACCTGCTTCGAACCCTATCTCCACCTGCTGCGCACAGGTCTTTTCTCAAACAACCCCGTTTAAGCTCTTTTGGCATAGTTTGATCAGCGGAAAATCTTTCCGCCTGCCCGGCTTCCGGCTTGCATCTGGTGGGCACGAGAACGCACACATTGACGAGCCTAATCCCCAGTGATAAAATAGAATTATCCAACAAGCTTTCAGGAGGCAATAGCCATGCTAAAGCTCAAACAGATAAAAATGCTGCCTGCCAGAGAACAGGTTGCTTCTATCCTGCGTCAGGCTATCCTATCCGGCGATTTTGTCCAAGGCCAATGGCTTACGTTGGACGCAGTCGCCCAACAAGTAGGCATGTCGCGTACGCCGGTACGGGAAGCCTTCCAACTTCTGGCTTCCGAAGGACTGATTCGCCTTTTGCCCAACCGCGGCGCACAAGTTCTGGGCATTACGCCGGAAACCATCCGCGATCATTACGAAATACGTCTGCTATTAGAGGATGAAGCCATTGCTCGCGCCAGCCGCAGAAAAGCCCCTCTAGACAAACTGCGGCAGGCACACAGCCAAGGCCAGGCGGCCATTTTGGAGAACGACCCGGAAGGGGTCAACGACGCCAACCAGGCTTTCCATCTGGCAATTTGGGAAGCCTCCGGCAGCGAGAAGCTCAAGTTCCTCCTCTCCCATCTCTGGAACGGCCTGTCCATGGATTGGATCACAGGAAAAGAGGATCTCACAGCCCTCTCCCAGCAGGATCACGAGCGAATCCTCATCGGACTCGCCAGTGAAAACGAACAGGAAGCCCGCTTGGCCATACGCGCCCATGTCCACCGCAGCATGGAAACCCTGCTCTCCCATTATCCGCCGCCAAACGGCGATCATTCAAAATAAGCGTCTTTATCCACAACAAACCAACCCTTGCCCGTTAATCTCGTTCATCACAAAAGGCTCCGACAAATTGTCGAAGCCTTTTTTATACTGTATTCAAAATTTCCCCCTCATATTACAAACCCGCCATTGGGGCTGACCACCTGACCGGTAATAAAATCTGCGGCCGGCGACGCCAGAAACAAAATACTATGCGCCACTTCCTCCGCCCGTCCAATCCGGCCCAGCGGCGTCTTATCCCGCAATTCACACAAATCCTCTTCCTCAAGCTTACAGTTCATGTCCGTATGAATCACCCCCGGCGCCACACAGTTCACCTGGATGTTGCTGGGCCCCAGTTCCTTTGCCAGCGCCTTCGTAAACCCAATGACCGCCGCCTTAGCCGTGGAATAATGCACCTCACAGGAAGCCCCCGTCATGCCCCATATCGAAGATATATTGATGATTTTACCCGCTTTGCGCGACAACATTCCATTTAGCAGCGCCTGCGTACAATGGAACATACCCTTCACATGCACGTCCATCATAGCATCCCACTGCGCCTCACTGATCTCACCAAACAGCCTGCAATCCGCAATCCCAGCGTTGTTCACCAGCGTGTCAATGCTTCCAAAAGTCTCCACAGCCTGCCCCACCATATCATCTACCTGCGCCCTGTCCGCCACATCCGCAGAAAAAGCCCGGGCAAACGCGCCCTGCTGCTCCAACTCCGCCACCAAATCCATAGCGTCCTGCCTCGATTTATTATAATTCACCGCTACATTATAGCCCGCCCCAGCAAACGCAACCGCAGCAGCGCGGCCAATCCCCCGCGACGCGCCCGTAACCAACACGCTCCTTTTCTCTCCCATAGCCAAGCCACCCCTCCGCTTAGAATTCCTGTTTCAGGCTGCGCACAAACAGCGAAGCAAACACCCTCTCCGGGTCTTTCCCCTGATGAGTAACATCATATACCGCCTGACAGATCGGCAGCTCCACGCCATATTGCTCCCCCAGGCTCATCATAGCAGCGCAAGTCGCCACCCCTTCCGCCAGCTTGTCATAGTGCTTCCCCTGCACAAAAAGTTCGCCAAAGCGCTTGTTATGGCTATACGGAGAAAAAACCGTCGCACCATAGTCCCCCAGATGGCTCAGCCCATAGGCCGATAGCTCATTTCCTCCCATCGCCTGAATCAGCTTGGCGATCTCCCGCGTCCCACGAGACATCAGCGCCCCTTTCAAGCTGCCATAACCCTTGCCATCCAGCATACCGGCGGCAATGCCAATCACATTCTTAGATGCAGCCCCAATTTCATTGCCAATCATATCATTCCCATAATAAAAACGAATCAAGCTGCTGGAAAACTGTTTAACCAGCTTGTTTCGAACTGCCTCATCCTGCGAATCAATCACCATACAATTGGGTACCTGCTGCACAAAATCCTGCACATGCCCAGGGCCCACCCATATAGCCAGCTTCCCAACGCTCGGCGCTTCTTCCTGCACAATCTGGCTCAGGCGTTTGCCTGTGTGCTCTTCCAACCCCTTCATACACAATACGATGGTTTTATCCGCTAAAGGGTAGGCACAAAGCTGCCGTGCAAATCCGCGCACATGCTGGGCGCCAATGGAAATCACCAAAACCTCCGCCTCCATCGCCTGCTCCAGATAACAGGTCAATTCAATCTCCGGCCCCAGCTCCACCAGATCATTCCTGCGGCAACGCATCAACTGCTGCATTTTGGCAGACCCGCTGCGCCCCCAAAGGCAGACACGATTACCAGCCTTGTTCAAATACCAAGCGAGAAACGAACCCCACCGCCCGCATCCCAATACAGAAATTTCCATAACAGTCGTTCTCCCTAATACAAAATCGGCTGTTTTGCTCGGTTTTTCCAAAACAATCCGCTTATTACATATATAGAATATTTTAGCACCCGCCATCCTTAAACGCAACGCAGTATTCATCCTCTGCCCTTTTTCTTTCAAATCAACCGTTTCCTGCGTCCCGGCGTTATCGTCATGCACACCCTTTTCCCTGCCCTCTCATAGAATAATGTAACCGAACGTATAAGAAGCGGAAATATCATGAAAGGTAGCCCATGCCATGCAACCTATACCTTCCTGTCGCTGTCACCGTCCACCCCATCCCCCACGTCCCCCGCGTCCCCAACCGCCACGCCCCCATCCGCCATGGCCACCATGC
>JBMNTQ010000104.1:0-7346 GCA_050945815.1 Christensenellales bacterium | reverse complement strand
ACGTGAGGGCGACGACAGGCTGGAGCCGACTTCCTATCCCGATTATCCGAATCCGGAAGCATCGCCGGTCAGGTTCTTCCTGGGTCCGGGTGCGCCTCAGGCCGGCTCGCTGCTTATGAACAAGCCTTCCATGAAAAGCCGTGAGACTCTAGTAGATAATTTCTCTTTCAGCGGCAGTACACTTGCAAAAGCCGAATGGACCGACCACCGGCTTATTTATCTTACACCTCCGTTGAAGGAAGACTTGCATATTTCGGGGACTCCTTCGATAAAAATAAAGGCTTCGAGCGATAAGCCTGCCGTCAATTTATCAGTATGGCTTGTAAGCCTGCCCTGGACGGAATCGAGGAATCCCAGGCCGACGGATAACATAATAACACGGGGCTGGGCCGACCTTCGGAACTACAGGTCGCTGACCGAAAGCGAGCCGCTTAAGGCGGGCCATTTCTATGAAATGACTTTTGAGCTCGAGCCCGACGATCAGATTATTCCGGCAGGAAAACAGATAGCGCTTATGATTTTCTCAAGCGACAGGGAATACACGCTCTGGCCCGATCCGGGTACAAGGCTTACTGTTGATCTCAACGGTACTGAGATTACCTTACCTGTTGTCGGGGGAATCGGGGCGGTGAAGTTTGAATAGTTCCTTGTTGGGTTCCGGGCCCATGACAAATGTGAGTCTGCCGCCCTTCTTTATGTCCGCGTGACTGATTTCCGGTATGTTAAGCGTTTCGCCGTTAAGTGTGGCCGACTGGATATACCTGTTTTCGGATGAATTATTCTTCGCTTCAATTATGAATTCCACACCCTCAGCCGGTCTGATTATGGTTTTCCCGAAGAGAGGGCTTCCGATGCTGTAAACAGGGTTTCCGGGTGTCACCGGATAAAATCCCATCGAACTGAGAACATACCACGAAGAAAGGGATCCCATATCCTCATTTCCGCATAATCCTCCCGGACCCGGCCGGTAAAGCTGTTCACATATCTGCCTGGTCCAATACTGTGTTTTCCAGGGCTCTCCGGAATAATTCCAGAGATACGCCACATGGTGCGAAGGCTGGTTTCCATGGACATATTGTCCTATTGTTCCAACCACACCGATATACTTAGGACCGGTAATGGAAGGATCCATGCTGAAGAATGTATCAAGTTTCCTGTTGAAATTTTCATTGCTTCCAAAAAGGGAAATCAGTCCGTTTATGTCGTGCTGTACCGACCAGAGATACTGCCACGCGTTCGACTCGGTGTAATGGCGGTTTGGCCTGACGCCGACAAGAAGGGGATCGAAATACCGGTAATAGCGGTGACCGTCTTTTTCCACTATATCCTGTTCTTTTCCTCCGGCCATCTCCAGGAAAGAGCCATCCTCTTTTCGCGGTCTCATGAATTCAGTTTCGCTGTCCCACACATTTACATAATTTTTCGCCCTTTCCATGAACATCCTGTAATCGTCCTCCTTAGCCATGGCGCTGGCCATTTGGGCGATACACCAGTCATCATAGGCAAGTTCAAGGGTGTTCGAAACAGATTCCGTCACCTTGTCAACCGGGGTATAGCCCAGTTTGAGATAGTACTCGAGTCCCGAGCGGCCTGAACTCAGGGGGACAGGAGGTTTGGGCATCTCGAGCGCCTTGATCTTCATGGCATTGTATACGAAGCCGGCATCAAAGCCTGTATGTCCTTTAAGATATCCGTCAACAATAACCGGAACAAGGTGATCGCCTACCATCGATTCGCGGTATATATTTGCAAAATGCTGTGCCGGCAGCCATCCGAAGTCTCTTATTTTGGCTTCTATCGACTTGAGGAAATCGTTGACTCTTTCAGGAGCCACGATAGTAAGCAGTGGATGCTGCGACCTGTAGGTATCCCAGCACGAGAAGGAACCGTAAAAATCATAATCTGCAGCCTCGTGTACTTTACCGTCCATCCCGAAATACTTTCCGTCGACATCCTGATATATGTACTGCGAAAGGAGCGAACGGTACAGGGCGGTGTAAAAGATTTCCTTTTGTTCAGGGCCGGCTCCTTCTATTTCAATTCGCGATAACTCGTCGTTCCAGGTTTCAAGGGCTTCTTTCCTTACTCTGTCGAAATCACCGTCGCCCTTTTCAGCTTCAAGGTTTTTCCTGGCTCCCTCCAGGCTCACGTACGACAGGGCCACGCATGCTGTTATCCGTTCATTTTCTGAAGTGCTGTAATTGACGAAGGCTCCTATTCTTTTGCCTGTTTCGCCGCTCTTGTAGGGGAAGATGCCACTTCCCGATTCGGGAGTGCTGCGGCCGAGGTCGAAGGTACCGTAGTAAAGAAAAGGTTTGCTGAATTCCGCGCAGAAAAAGACCTTTCCCGTAGGACTGTTCCTGTAGCCTTCGATGCGCCTGTCGCTCGCGATCATAATATGAGAATCGTCCGGCTGCGGGGCTGTTCCGATCTGGTGTCCCAGGTCGATGATAATATTTGCATTGGTGGTTTCAGGAAAGGTGTAGCGGTGGAATGCCACTCTTCTTGTTGAAGTGAGTTCAACTTTTATGTTGTAATCCCTGAGCACAACCGAGTAATATCCGGGATAGGCCGTTTCCTCAGAGTGATCGAAGGTTGATCTGTATCCCTCATCCGGATTGTCGGCAGTTCCGGGCGTTATTTGCAGTTTATTCCCTACCGTGGGCTGGAAAAGGATGTCGCCCCCGCTTGTCATCCCGACGCCGCTGTAGTGTGTATGGCTGAATCCCATGATAGTGTTGTCGGCCCAGGTATAGCCCGCGGCATAAGTCCATCCTGTAGTGTGGCAGTCGGGACTCACATGCACGAGAGCCCAGGGGAGAGAAGCTCCCGGGTATGTGTGTCCGAAATACTGAGTTCCGATAAAGGGATTGACATAATCGACAGGTCTGCTTTTTCTCCCGTCGGATTTTTTATTATCTCCTTTATGGCTTCCGGAGTTTCCCTGATCAGCCTGAGAACATGAGGCGGCAATGATCAAAGTAAGGCAGAAAGCGGCCGCTTTCAGAATCAAACGCTTGTTCATAATGTGATTGTCAGAAAAAATTTAAAAACAGGGTTATTCCCTTATATTTTGATAAACAGTTTGTTTTTATAGAGCCAGTAACAAATATACCAAAGACCTGCCCATATCCCCAGGCTGGTCAGGATTTTGACAGTTGTTTCTCCTCCCCACGAGAAGAAAAGTTTAACGAAAGGCTGGATAATGTTCCTGATGAAATCGGCTCCTCCTATGTGGAAGAAGATATAGATGAATATGCAGTTCATCCCGACAACGATAAAGAACCAGGAGCCTTTTTTGAAAAGTTTTTTCACATCTATAAGCCAGTAGCAGAAAGCAAGTGCAAGGATTGTCCAGCCGCCACTAACAAGAACAAATGATGATGTTGCTATCTTCTTGATTATCGGTGTGATGTTCAGCAGGTCGAGGGCATAGCCGGCGGCCAGTGCTGCCACTCCGCCTATAGCCAGCGCCCTTAGTTTGTACGTATGGCTTTTATCGCTCATCAGCAGTTTACCGCAAAGGACTCCCCACACGGTGTGAGCCGTGGTTGAAACGAAGTTCAGGGTAGCCCATGCACTGGCTTTCTCAACGCCCTCGATTTTGTTGTTGAACCAGGCGCCCAGGTTCTCGTAGATCACCCAGGGGTTGTTGAAACCTTCTACCGGGAAAAAACGGTATGCAAGGTCTATCAGAAGCAGTATAGCCAGGCTGAAGATTATCTGGAAGCGGAAGCTTTTATTTCTTATCAGAAATGCGACAATGTAGGTCACGGACAATTGTGCAAGGACATTCTGGAATCTGAACACCAGCTTATCGGCCTGGATAAAGTACAGGGCCCAGCCGAAGAAGAGCAGGAGGAAGGCCCTCTTCCAGGCATGCCGGTTGATTTCTCTCAGGCTTTGTCCCTTCCTAATCCTGTTGGCAACGGCAAAAGGAATAGCCACTCCGACAATGAACATGAAGAAAGGTTGTATCAAATCCCAGAAATGGAGTCCATGCCATTCATGATGCTGAAGCTGGTTCCCAAGGAAATGAACAACCGGATTCCCGGAACGCGCGAGAATAGAGTAGAGCCGTGTTGCTTCTCCCGCGAGAAGGAACATTGTAAATCCACGGAAAAAGTCTACCGATGCAATTCTTCCGGGAAGGGGGGCATTGACGGAAGCAGGTTTTGAGGTCATATTGGCAAGGTTGATCTTAGTTCAAATTTAAGGAATCTCATTTTAGTTCACGGAAGCGTGCCAGGTGTCCGGCCGTGCTGTTCAGAAGTTTCTGAACCGCAAGTCCGTGCATGATTCCGGGGACTATTGCTTCTGTTTGGCTGTTTGTCAGGAATACATAGTGCGCGTGGATCATTGCCCTGTGCCAGCCTCCCGGAACATGGCCCGACGGGAAGGATGTGAGGGGCTTATAATTGCTTCCGCTTATCTTTCTTGACCAGGTGGTGGATTCCTCCGTGTAATACTCAAACTCTCCGGGATTCTCTGAAGTGAACCTGATGGATCCTCCCGTTGCAAAGATCTCAAACGAAAGGCTGTCGCCTGATCCTGAGCTGATACGGCTTGCCGAAAGAGTTCCCACAGCATGGCTTTCCCTGTCATAGAGAGATATCTGACTGAAGAGGTCCGATCCTTCCGGAACGTCATCAAATTCCCCGGCCTGAACAGCTCCGGTGATTTCCACTTTATCACCGATGAAAGCTATCAGAAGGCTCAGGATATGTGATCCCAGGTCGGCCATGGCCCCGCCGTCGGGAGCCGGGCTGAGCCGGGTGACACGTTTTTCGCGGTACGATTTCTTAAGATAATCACCGTGATAATATTTGAATTCGAAGTGAATTGGTTTCCCCAGCGCTCCCGACTTCCAGAAGGCGAGAGCCTCCCTGACGGCCGAGGTGTACAGATACTGAAATCCGACCTGAACCTGCAATCCGGGACGGGAACTGATTATCTCAAGAATGCCTTTCTCTTCCTCACTGCCCGAGCATACAGGTTTTTCGAGGTAGATCCTCCTTACATGGTCCATAGCGGCGGCGGCTTTGAAATGCTTATAATGGACATTGTTTGGCCCAAGTATGAAGACGGTGTTTATCCTCTTGTCTGCCAGCAGCTCTTCGACAGGGCAGGCTTTCCGGAACCCGTAGCTGGCGGCAAATGATTCCATGCTTTCCTCGCGGGCAGAGCTAACTGCAGCCATTTCCACAGGGGGAGAATCGGGGTAATAATATTTGAGAGAATTGAGGGAAAATGCATGAGAGCGGGCTATTCCCCCGGCTCCCAGGAAACCAATGACAGCTTTTTCGTTTTCCATAGGGAATAATTTCAGTAATTATCTTGAGCGGATTAAGATAATCCTAATACAGGCATTAACTGTAAAAAGAATATCAAAAATCACAAAAAAACATATATTCACCACTTATAGCCTTAATAATTTAACCCTTTAAGGGACAAAGCTCACGCCGTGAACCGCCCACCGCATGCCGATTTTCTCATTCCTTGACTATCTTGTACGCGTACAGTCTTTCGTTTCCTATCCTCAGTAAATAGATGCCTGAGCTTAGTCCCGAAAGGCTGACCATGGATATATCGGATTCCAGTACACCTGTCTTTACTATCCGGCCCGACATGTTGACAATGAGATAATTTGCCGGAATAAGTTCGGGCAGGCCCTGGACCATGATATAGTTGTTTGCCGGGATAGGGGATATAATGAAACTGTTCAGCTCGTCGGGGATGGGTAAGGGAAGTCCGAGGTAATTTCCCAGGAAGCTTCTGAGGTCGACAAGATGTATCTTCTGGCTGACTCTGACAACAGGCTTGTACGAAAAAGCTTCGTTTGTGATAAAGAACCGTGTGCCTTTGGTGGTGGTGATGGCCTCAACCTGATGATATGGCAGAAGCAGGTCTATTTTACGCTTGTTGGCGCCCAAAAAATCGGTACCTGCAAAGTCATACAAGAGGTAGAGGAAAGGTTGCAGCTTATTGCTGTAGCCGGTGAGGACTATTATTCTTTTATCACGGTTATAAACAGCGCCGGTAATCAAACCGTTTACATTCAATGATGCCTTTCTTTTTGCATCCCATGTTCCGGGAGTTTTTGGAAGGGAATAAAGCGTGGTCTGTCTGCTGGCCCAGCCTTTGGTAAAAAGATAAAGGCTGTCTTCCGAAACAATAAAGGCTTCACAGTCAAAATCCGAGTTATAGAATCCGGGGTTAAAATCGGTCTGTTCGGGATAGGAAAAGCATATCGAGTCGTAAAGCGGCGAATTATCGATGATACTTTGCTTTGATATCATGTAAATCTTCAGGTCTCTGCGATTTCCGGAGTTATTCCCGAAATCGCCGATATAGATATGGCTTTCATCCTGAGATATTTCTTCCCAGTCGGTATTGGAGATCCCGTGGAGAGGATATGTCCTGGTCACTTTACCGTAGATAGTGTCGAGACCATATAAATTGATATCGTGGTCGTCGTTATGTGTCCAGAACATATTATCCCAGAAGATCAGTCCTGATGTTTCGGCTATCTCCGCTTCGAGTTCGAGGCTGCCGAGGGGGATAATGTTTGCCTGGTTGTATCTGCAGCTTCCGTCATTGGCAATGGCTTCAGGGTTGTAGTTTACAGCCAGCCGGTCAGGACAGCCAGTCTGCTGGGCTGATATCTGAAGGGCAGACAGGAACAAAGCCGCCAGGGCAGGGATAAGACATTTCTTCATTTGCAGATGAGTTGCAGAGCTAAAGATAAGAATATAATGCGGATCAGGTCAAAACATTAGCTTTACCCCGGAAAAGTAAACAACTAAACCGTTCAGATATTATGCCTTTCCCCTGAAGCCGGACGATCAGATATCGTTTCGCTTATAAAATCTGAATTATTGAACATTTCTTCCAGTTCATCCGAGATCTCAGCCGGATTGGTGAGGGGCATTTCTCCATCATAGATTTCATAGCCAAGCAGGTCGGCTTTCTTCATTTTTTCAAGTACAGGCAGTTTTGTTCTGTTCGTAGTCTCCAGGTGATTGCCGTCGTCGTCGGTGATTATGAGCTTTGGAAGAAAGACACCTTTCCTTCCGATAAAATCGTCCATTATTCTGACACCTTCCTCGAATTCCTCCCTGGTTGTCCAGCCCAGGGCTTCATATTTCTGCAGCTTTTTGTCGTCCCAGGTAAGGACGCTGGCGAAGCTTTCTGAAATCTTTTCATCGATGGGGGTATCGAGATTCATAGTGTCGTGTCCGGAAGGCATCAGAACCACCTTTCCTCCTCCGCCTTCTATGTTTGCGGCATATCTTGGCAGGGTTACACCTGATATCCATCCCTGGAGATGTTTCATATAGATCTTC
>JBMNTQ010000103.1:0-7381 GCA_050945815.1 Christensenellales bacterium | reverse complement strand
ATATTGCCCAAATTTCTCAACAATGAATGGCATATTGCGTATTATAGAAGAGTGACAATCAAAACCACCAGTAAACTGGTGGTTTTCACTTTATAATTTGTTGGAATTTTTCTATACTTTATAGCGTCAAAACGGGTCTTTCTGTAAATTGGAGATGGCTTGCCAATTCTGATGATGAAAGGCTTTTTTCTTTGTAGGGGTTAAAAGGAGTTATTAACGGCGGCATCATCGTCGATGATCCGCCGCTTGGAATCTCGCGGGCCTTTCATGCGCCCATGGGGAGGCTGGCCCATCAACTTTTTGGCGTTTCCTTTCTCAGTCAACAGGCGTAAGCTGCGTTCCATCACTGACAAACTTTACCGTATTGTTGAGCGTGAAAAACCATTCCACCCCCAGCGCATCTCCTATATCGGTCATGCGCTGGCTTGCTTTTTCGGCCGTAACCACTGCATAAGCAGGCTCCAGCGACGCAAATAATGCCTCGGCGTTTTCGCTTTCCCGCCCATGGTGGGGCAGCTTATATAGATCAACAACACCCCAGTCCTGCCGCATTAACTCGGCAATCCGCTTGTTTTCTGCATCACCGGGAAACAGCATCGAAACATTCCCATGCTTCACCAAAACAGTAAGAGAGTAGTTGTTGTCCTCCCGGTATTTTTTCTCCATCGGAGGATAGATGAAAATGTCCATATCATTTATCGTATAATGCAGCACACGGCTTGGCACAACGATCTTCGCCCGATTTTGAGCCAGCCGCGCCTGCAAAAAATGGTTGGCATCGTTTTCGTCCTGGTAAAAGGGCTGAATAACGCTGCCAACACTTAGAGCCTTTGTGACAGCCGCCGCTGAGCCGATATGATCCTTGTCCGGATGCGTCAGCACAAGATAATGCAGCTTTTCAATGCCCTGTTCTGCTAAAAAGGCCAAAATCGCTTCGCTGTCCCGCTCCTCTCCCGTGTCGATCATCATGGCAAAATCATTCTGCCAAAGAACAATACAGTCGGCCTCGTCAGCGGTGCCCACAAAGGCAAGCTTCAACTGTGGATCATAGTCCGGTCTATCCAGCTGGTCAAGTCCATAGATCAGGCTGCCCAGAACCCCGATAAGAAGAACCATCGCTAGAACTTGCAAAATTCTTTTTCTCATGTTATTCAGCCTCATAATGGCCGAACCTGTCAAAAACAAATTGGCCGTAGGGGGTAAGCTCCTCCGCGCTCCATCCGCTCCATCTTTGTGTCTCCGTCTTCAGCAGGGCATGCCCCTCCTCCTTGTTTGAAAGGGACCAGCACACCCAGCTTATTTCGTTTTCATCCAGATAATCCAGGAACGCTTCGCATGTCTCTGACAGTTCCCAAAACTTCACCTCGTCATACGTACTGCCCATTCCCCACTCGGAGACAAAAACACCGATACCCTTATCTCGTGCGGCGGCAATGCGCTTTTCATGACCCCCATGGGACATGTCGGCGTAAAAATGGTGTGCGTACAAAAGATTGTCAAAAGGGAGGGGATCCTCCGCCGCATCCTCAATGCGAGTGCTGTAGCTTGGGGTACCCACCAGAATGATCGCTTGAGGGGCGTTTTCCCGGATAACGGGGATAACCCGCTGCGCATAGGCTTTGATGTCGCTCCAGCTGGTATCTCCGTTGGGTTCGTTGCAGATCTCATAGATGACCCCTGGTTCATCGCCATAGAGGGCGGAGATTTTATCAAAAAACCTCACGGCCTCCTCAACATAGACATTCGGGTTTTCTTCTTGGAGCACATGCCAATCCACAATGGCATACATATCGGCGCCCAGCACATTTTCAAGTGTGGTACGAAGCGCCAGGGTGGCGGTCTCCGGCTGTTCAGCATAACCCCGCCTTCCCTCGGTATACATAGCAATGCGAAAGACATTGACCCCTTTTCCCCGCAGCGTTTGGAGAGAGCGGTAGTTGCCGTACTGGGGATACCACATAATGCCATGGCTGCTCACACCCCGCAGCTGAACGTTCTCGTCCTTTTGATCCACAAGCTGTCCTTCACGAACAGAAAGCCGTCCGTGATGCTTTACGCCGCCTTTTGGGTTTTGATACGCGTCCAGCTTCTGCTCAAGGGCAGAGATTTGCCCGTCTTTTTCCTCCAGAAGCCGCTCCATGCTGTCGCGGGTGCTTTGCAATGCCTCCACCTCCCGACGCAACGATATTGTTTCCAGACCTATGATAACAAGAAGCGCCAAGCCTAGCATGATGCTCACGAAAAGAAAAATAACTCCTCTTGCTGATCTCACTTTTTTCTTTCTCAAACTCATCCTCCTAGCATCACACTGATACCGAAACCTCCTGCACCATAGGTGGCTCCGAGCTTCCTTCCGCCGATGACAGAGCAAAGACCCTCTCCCGGAAGGAAGGCATTGCAGCCAACTCCTGCCAGTTTTCTACTCTGTATAATACGCTTGCCCCCTGCTGTTGCGCTCCTATACGCTCACAGTGGAGTTCCAATCCCTCGTCCCATAGAATCGTAAGCATTTCCTCTAGTATTGGTGTGCTGTTTAGCAAAATATATTCATAGTTGTAGTTGATGATCTCCACCTGACCTCCACTTGCGGTAGGAAGGGTCACGTTCATGGGGATGCGGGGCAGCTTGCGGTTTGAGCTCACCGGTTTGCTTACGCTGCCTTTGAAGGTAGACATCGTGTCCTTTCTCAGGTTTGACTCGATGATATTTGGCAGCGTATGGTCCCTGTCAAAGACGATTTGCAGATATTGCTGCCGGTTGCTTTCAGTGATTTCGGTGATTTTCATGCTGTATTTCCAGACCTTCCCCACCTGCTGCACATGTAAAACCTTAGCCATCAGCCGGGCGCAGTAGTCCTTGTAGGAAAGCTCCACCAAAATACTATCCTCATAGGGCAGGTATTCGGTTTTTTCCAGCAGGACGGCAATGCCGTTTTCCGACAGATCGGCGGTCTCCCCCTCAAGCCTTACGGTTCCTGTATCCAAAGTTACAGGGACAGAGGCGTAGAAACGCTCGTCACTGCGGTAGTTTATTCTGCCGGCGATGAGCACAATGGCGTTCAGCAAAGTGTATAAGTTTACAACAAGCCAGTAAAATATGATGATTCCGCCATAGTTTTGCCAGACAATAAGATCATTGATACAGAAGACAAGCCCCGCTACGGAAAGCCCTGCTAAAATCATATGGGGTATCGCATATTTAATATGAGAATTTCTCGAGGAAGTCTTTCCTTTAGGCGTGACCACAAATTTTCGCATCCTCAGGCCAAAGGTTTCGGCGATGACGGGGATGAGAAGATAAGGGAACATCACGGCATCCACAATGTTGCTCCACCGCACGGTTCGAATATTTCCAGACATGACCTTATTTGCCCTGTTGTAGATCAGATAAGAGGGAAGCCAGATGAGTAGCAGCTCCCAAATCGAACAATCCACGACTACAATGCCAAACACCATAAACAAAATCGGTGAAAGGATATAGATAAACCGGCGAAAAAAGGTCCACCAATATAAAAAGCAGATCATATAACTGGCTTTCGCACGGAGTGGCAAAGAGCTTGACAAAAAGCGGAAGCTTCGCAGCACCTGCACACAGCCGCGTGCCCACCTCTGCCGCTGCTTGATCAGGCTCTTATAGTCCTTGGGGGCAAGCCCGTGGGCGACCACCTTGCTGATGGCGTAGGTCGTATACCCCGCTGTCTGAATATCAAGGCCGGTGGCGAAATCCTCGGTGATGGTTCCTGTGCGAATGCCCCCCACCTCATCTAGAGCCTCCCGGGAGATGACAGTATTTGAGCCTGCATACACCACCGAATTTGTGCGGTTGCGACCGATGTTTATTTCGCGGAAAAAATAGTCCTGCTCATTGGGTATGTTTTTTTCGGCATACAGATTAAATTGAAAAAGGTCTGCGTTATAAAAGCTCTGGGGCGTTTGGATAAACCCGATTTTTTCTTTTTCATCGATTTCCTCAGGTGTGCGCTCCCGCCAGATTCCGTCTTCCTTGATCATCTTTGGCAGAGAGAAAAAGGGCACTGTCTCCATAAGAAATTCACTTCTGGGGATCATGTCGGCATCAAACGTTACCACCAGAGGGGAATCGGTTTGGGCAAGGGCATTGTTTAAATTTCCCGCCTTAGCATCGGTGTTGTTCTCCATACCAAAGTACCCCACGCCCATCTGTTGTGCAAGTTGCTGCATCTCGGGGCGATTTGTGTCATCACATAAATAGATATGTATTTTCTTCTTGTCAGGGTATTTCATATGAATGCATCCGTTCAAGGTCTTATACAAGAGATTTGTATCCTCGCTGTGGGTGGTCACCAGAATATCCACATCGGGGTACATATGAGCTGGGATCTCCGGCTTTTCCGGGGGGTCGGCTGCTTGCATATTTCGGTAGTTGTCAAGAGCCTCCACAACCGCAATCGTCTCCGCAACCACAAGGGCTATGCCTAAAATCGTTGCCAGCAGGCCAAAACGGAAGGGGATCGTGAAGAAAATCCGCCACCCTATATAGATGATGGAGGTAATTACAACACAAACCAAAAGGATCGTTCTATGCTTTCTTCTGAGAGATGGTGTGTGGGTTTCCTGCATGATGCTTCCTCCTTATACTCGGTTATACTATGGTTATGTTTCTCGCTGTATGAGAACAATACTTGAAAAAAACACGATGATCAGCAGAATGGCCAAAGAACCTGATATCCAATTGGCCCTTTCGCTGCCAAAGAAGGTGTTCAGCGCTGGATCCGCTGCCGTTGCCCTGTACTGTTCAGATTCAATATCGCTGAATTGATAAAGAGAGTCAAGATTTTCATCCAGCCATGCACCATGTTCCTGCAGAATCTGCTTAACATGTGCAATCTCTTCTTCAAAATCCCGCGTATTCGATAACAAGGAAGGGTGAACTTTTCCCGCTTGGCTATCTTTATAAAGGACCTCATGATCGTCATAATGCCAGCGATTCCAGTCCCTCACCACGGCTTTTCCTAAAAATCCTAAGGCGCCGTCTATGTACTCTCCGATATATTGATCCGACAGGGCGCCGCGCCTGAGCTCCGCATATCGCTCCAGAATCAGTTCCACAAACGCGCCGTCCCGCATCATTTGCCTAAGCCAAACGGCGTCGTGCATAGCGGTGGAGTTTGTTTCCAACACATGGGGCTGGTTGTTGTCAATCGCCTGGTCATAATCCCACACGGGCCCGAATGTTAGTTTCCCACCCACATCTTTATAGATATAATAGGAGTTTTGTGCCGCGTCATAGTTTGCAAAAAATTCGTTTATGATGAAATAGTCCGCAGCTGACGCCATATCCACATACTCTCTGTAGGCCAGAAATTCGTTGATATCCTCGGAGTAAAGCGCCCTTTCCAGGCGGCTGATGTCTTCCTCAATAAATGCCATGGTTTCATCAGTAATCTCATTTTTGCTAGGATACCGCACACCCAGATATCCAGCCGACAGCCCCTGGCGTGTGGCAAAGGTGTCAAGCATCGGACGCTCCTCGTCGTAGCGGTCCCGGCAGAGCAGGTAAGAGGACTCAACAAAATGGGGATCATACTCAGTAATGGCAATGCGACTGTCACTGCGTTTTACGTTTTCCATCAACAGATAGACCCCGCAGTAAGAGTACTGATCCTCATCCTTTTCAAACACTTCGCAAAAACGCACCTCGGGAGCATACCCCATAATCTCTGATGCCAGATTCAGACAGATATAGTTGCGCAGCAAAGATTTGTCGATATAGGAAATGTTGAGAATCCACTCCCACTCAGCGCCCATACCTAAAAGATCCTGCTTGTTTTTTGTGCCATCCTCATCATACATCTTGATAAGGTATTGGCTCTTGGCGAAACTTAAAGAGGAATTCCCCCTCAGCCTTGCACGTATATCCGTTTCCGCCACCGGCGCATCGCTCAGGCGGTTTATCCCTGCTGCGCTGTTGTACAAGGCAAATGTGCCCTCTACAAAAGGATCTCCCTCAATCGGTTCGCGGTATCCCTTCTGATCATTCCACACCGTGGGCGCCAACGGTTCCCCGTAAAAATTCACCACTACAATAGGCAGGTTGGTTTCAAACTCCTGTAAATCCTCCAATGTACCGGGCAAAACCGTTTCCATATCGCCTACACTGGCAGACCCCATGCTATGGTGGGGTCGATGCTTCGCACTGTAAGAAAAAACGGCAGCCTGCAAGCTGAATGGGAGTGCAATCAAAATGAGAACGAAAATCAGCACCACCATCCTTTTACGGTGGACCTTCATCGGCTTACCTCTTCGCTCTGCATCACAAGATCCACCAAATCGACCCCTTCAATTTCATACAGCAAGGTATTGATGCTCTTGTTTTCCGGCAGGGGTTTCTTCAAAATCGCATGGGAGAGTTCATAGATATATTCCTCATTCTCACGGGTCGTATTATGTACCCGCAGGGTGGCTTTGCCAGAGTAGGCGGATAAGATGGTCTTTTCAATTCCTTCCCCCACACTGCCGGTACCGGAGGCACGTATGATGAGCAGGTAACGGTCATTGGCGTGTACTACGCCGAAAATCAGCATGATAAGGAAAATAATACCGCTGCCAATGGCGGGGACGTAATACTCGGAAACACCGCAACAGATGCCCACGGCAATGCACCAGAAGATATAGGCAGTGTCTCTAGGGTCCTTAATGGCTGTACGGAAACGTACGATGGAAAGAGCACCCACCATACCAAGAGAGAGGGCAATGTTATTGCCGATCACATTCATGACAAGGGTCGTCACAATCGTGAGCATCAAAAGCGATGTATTAAACCGGGGGCTATACACAGCACTCGAATGAGAAAACCGATAAGAAAGATAGATAATAAACCCCAAAACCAAAGCAATAAGAAAGTTCAGCAGAATTTCCTGAACGGAAAGCGTGCCTGTTGCGTTTTGCAGTAACTGCAAAAGAAAGTCGTTCATATGGGTATACCTCCTTAGAAAAAGCTAATCTGTCGGCCAAGGGCGTATTTGCTTGTAGCGACAGGCATTTGATCCGCTAAATTGAGCATCTGTTTTATATAGCTCAGTAAAAAATGATTGTATTTTACTTCCAATATCATCGGATGGAAAATCGGATAGAGGGAAAGATTGTTTGCAAACAGGTCAAAATTTGATTCGGTGGCCTTCAGCTGACTATCAAAAGTAATACGGGTATTGTTGGTTTGCCCCATAAATGCAAGCCTGCGGAACTCCACAATGGTTTTGGGAAGATAAGCTTCCGTTTCCATCTTCAGCAAAACAGTCCGCAAATGCGGCGGTGAATTAAGAAAACATTGAAGCAAAAGACGGTTTAGCTTGACGGCTATGCTGTCTTTTGCTGTTTTTGAGTTGTGTTGCGGGCTTCTTCAA
>JBMNTQ010000102.1:0-7405 GCA_050945815.1 Christensenellales bacterium | reverse complement strand
CTACATCCATTATCAGCTTCAGCGATGTTCAGGAAGAACCTTCGCTCTTTTTAGACCAGCTCAAAAAAACGTATACCAGCTTAGGCCTATCTTTCTACACCAACGATCAAGCAATCCCTGCCCAATCCCACTCTGAAATCATCTATACGAAATTGAACTATGCGTATTTGAAATTAATAAACGCCATACAAAAAAACCAGCAAGAACAACAGCAAAGTAATTTTGATGCTTTCAACAGCGTATTAAAAGAACTGCGCCCCCCAGACATCGATTATGTAAAAAATCTATATAAAAAAATCCATGATGCCCTATACTATCAAGCTTACGGCTTCGAGCACCTTCTATACGCAGAAAAGCATCTCGCAGTTGAAAAGAAAATCGACAAAATGGCCCACATTGATGAATTAGTGGATTTTCTAAACAACGAATATACGGCGCTTTTCTCCGGCATATCAAAGCTAACCGATTATTCCATGCCCATCAGAAATGCCGCCCAATACATAGAAAGTAATTATCGGACAATTGAAGGACTCATCGAGGTGGCCATGTACGTCAACCTCAATCCTGAGTATTTCTCTAGGCTATTCAAAAAAGAAACCGGTGAGAATTTCAACAACTATCTAAACGATTGCCGGTTGGAAAATTCAATCGATCTGCTGCTCAATTCCAATAAAAAGCTCTATCATATAGCAGAGGAAGTAGGCTTTTCTAGCTTAAGCTATTATTCAAAAAAGTTTAAAGACCGATACGGAATCAATCCTTTTACCTACCGCAGCACCTCAGGTAAAGCTGATGACGATTATAAAAAATAACCCGACAGAAATCGGCGCTTTCGACAAAGCAGCCGGTTTCTATCAGGTTAGAAGACCTATCCATAGGATATCTGGCTTTATTATTGTCCGCCAGCTTTGGATTTAGTCATAACGTCAAACAACACTGCAAAGATCAATACAAGGCCTTTGATCACTTGCTGCACATCCACGCCAAACCCCAGAATAGACATACCATTGTTCAGCACGCCCATAACCAGCGCCCCAACCAGGGCGCCCAGCAGCGTCCCTATACCCCCGGAGGAAGAAGCACCGCCTATATAACAAGCTGCGATTGCATCGAGTTCAAATCCTTCTCCTGCCTGAGGTGTCGCATATTTCAGGCGTGCCGCAAATATAATGCCTGCCACTGCCGACATAAGCCCCATATTGACAAAAATAAGGAATTTTGTCTTCCGCGTGTTGATGCCCGACAAAGCCGCAGCACGCTCGTTTCCTCCTAAAGCATAGATACGCCGCCCAATCACGGTCCGGTTTCCAACAAAGGAAAATATCAGCAGCAACACAACCAGCACGACCAATACGTTCGGAATCCCCTCATACTGGGCCAGCACGGTACAAATCGCTATAATTACTACAGATACAACAGCAATCTGTAGTACAAATAGGCCGCTGCCAACCACTTCTGTCATCAATCCAAAACGCTTCTGCTTTTGGCGTTTCCTGATTTCCAGCAAAACATACAAAATAGCCAGAACAACGCCGATCGCCACCGACGACCATTTCAGCGCACCCGCACCGCCAAGGTTAGGAATAAATCCCGAGCTGAGTGACGTGATCATATCCGGGAACGGCCCGATCGACTTAGACGAAAGGAGCATCAGCATCAGCCCTCTGAAAACCATGCTTCCTCCCAATGTTACTACAAAAGCAGGAACACGAAAATATGCGATCCACATCCCTTGCCATGCGCCAGCAAGCACCCCGACGCCCAACCCGATGAGAATGGCCAGAATAGGGTCAAGCTTCATCGTAACAGCAAGCGTTCCTACAATCGCCCCCACCAGCCCTGCCAATGAACCGACAGACAAGTCAAAATCACCGCCAACGATAACAAAAAGCATGCCGATTGCCAGGATGATGATATGGCTGTTTTGCAATATAATATTTGTGATATTGAGAGGCATGAGCATAATGCCGCCCGTCGTTATTTGAAAGATCAGAGTAACGACTACCAATGCGATGAGCATCGCGTATTGTCGTATATTATTTTTTAACAATCTTTTTACAGTTTCCATATCTCTTTCTCCTTAGCTTCAACTTACAATCATCTTCATGATTTTCTCCTGCGTGGCTTCCTCCTTGGCAAGCTCACCCTTTATCTGCCCCTCGTTCATGACATATAAACGGTCACATATGCCCAGCAGCTCCGACATTTCGGAAGAAATCACCAATACGCTTTTCCCCTGTTCTGCAAGGCTGTTTATGATGCTGTATACCTCATATTTTGCGCCAACATCTATGCCGCGAGTGGGTTCGTCTAAGATTAAAACTTCCGGATCCGCGAAAATACATTTCCCTAAAATGACTTTTTGCTGGTTTCCACCAGAAAGGTTACCCACCTTCTGCATAATATTAGGCGTCTTGATCTTCAGCGAAACCCGCTGCTCCTCGGCAGCACACATCTCTGCCCGATCATTTAGCACGCCCCTTCGGGACACCTTATTCAACGCAGACATCGTAACATTATTCTTAATGGTACTAATCAGCACCAAGCCATACGTCTTTCTATCTTCGGTTACATAGGCGAGTCCGTTTTTTATAGCCTCACTGGGAGTATGCAGCGACACCTTTTTCCCATTCATGTAGGCTTCGCCGGTAATACGCTTCCCGTAGGATCTGCCAAACAAGCTCATCGCAAATTCCGTACGCCCAGACCCCATAAGCCCCGCAATACCAACAACTTCCCCGCGGCGAATCTTGATGTTGATATCGTCGCTCACTTTCCGATTGTCCTGCAACGGATGATAGGCAGTCCAGTTTTTGACCTCAAACAATATATCACCGATCGTTGCATCACGTATAGGAAAGCGGTCGGTCAACTCACGGCCGACCATACTTTTGATGATACGATCCTCTGAAGCCCCTTCGTTTATACAATCAATGGTTTCAATGCTCGCGCCATCTCGCAAAACCGTAATAGAATCTGCAATGCTCGTAACCTCACCTAGCTTATGCGAGATCATGATGCTCGTAATACCGCGCTTCTTAAACTCCAGCAAAAGCTCGAGCAGCCTATTGCTCTCCTCATCATTCAGCGCGGCAGTCGGCTCATCCAACACCAATAGCTCAACATGCTTGGAAAGCGCTTTTGCAATCTCCGTCAGCTGCTGTTTTCCCACTCCAATATTAGCAATCAGCGTACTGGGAGATTCGCGTAAATCCACTTCATCCATCAATTTTTTTGTGCGCAATAAAGTTTCTTCCCGGTCTATAACCCCGTTTTTGGAAATCTCGTTGCCCAGGAAAATATTCTCCGCAATCGACAAATAAGGAATCAGTGCAAGTTCCTGATGGATGATTGCAATGCCCAATTCCTCGCTGTCCTTGATTTTTCTAAATGCCACAGGCTTATCCCGGTAGATGATTTCCCCTTCGTATTCCCCACATGGATATACCCCGCTTAAAATTTTCATAAGCGTGGATTTCCCCGCTCCATTTTCACCGCACAAGGCATGAATTTCACCCTTCCTGACTTTAAAATTCACATTATCTAGCGCTTTAACGCCCGGAAAGGTCTTGGTGATATTTTTCATTTCTAGAATATATTCAGACATATCTATTCTCCCTGCCGCGATTCAGTCTTAGAGAAAGGCTGTGCTCAAGACAGCCTTTCTCCATAAACCAATTGATTCTTATTCGCCGTAAATATCTTCGTGTGTCCAGTAGCCGCTATCTTCAATCATAATTTTGTCCAGGGTTTCCCTGTCGAAGGGAATGGGGTCAAGCAGCACTGTAGGAATATCAAATGCACCGTTATCATAGAATTTGGATTCATCCAGTTCCACTTCCTCACCCTTCATCGTGCTGGAAATCAAGCTGATTGCATGCTTCGCTAGCTCCCGGGTGTCCTTGAACAGAGACATGGAAAGAGTCCCATTGGCAATAGCCTGCACGATGGCAAGCTCCCCATCCTGCGACGTGATAACAGGCATCGGTTTGTCCTCCGACCCATAGCCCAGCGCCTGTAGCGAAGCGATACAACCAAGGCTCATGCCGCCGTAGGTACTGAATATAATATCCAGATTTTTGTCCGTGTAATAGCCGCTCATGATGTTATCCATGCGATCCTGTGCATTTCCGGTCGCCCAGCTCTCAGTAGCCGTCTGTTCCAGCGTGGTCTGGCCGCTTTGCACCACGAGGGTACCGTTATCAATGTAGGGCTGCAACACATTCATGCCGCCTTCCAATGTCATTTTCGCGTTGTTATCGGCAATGTCCCCCGTGAAGATTTCCATATTATAAGGGCCTTGGTTATTCTCCAGATCAAGGTGTTCGACAATATACCGCGCGCAGGCCGCGCCAACCTCGATGTTGTCGAACGTCACATAGTAATCAACATCCTCTGTTTCCATAATCAGCCGGTCATACGATACAACAAGCAAGCCCGCCGCTTTTGCTTTCGCAAGAGCATCGCCCAGCGATTCTGCATTCACAGGGCAGATAACCAGGGCGTCATATCCCTTTGTGATCATGTTTTCAATCTGCATCACCTGTGTATCAATGGAATCGTCAGCAAACTGCACTTCTGTTTCCATGCCAAGCTTCGCTGCTTCTGCTTCCATAGCGCTGGCGTCGTCCGCCCAGCGAGCAACCACCACCGACGGCATCAATATGCCAACCTTCTTACTCTGGGTTGCAGGGTCGCCTCCGTTGTCTGTCGTAGCAGGAGCATCCGTCTCCGGCGCTGCACTATCCGGCGTTGTAGATGGCGATGCACAGCCCACAGCTGTGGAAAGTACAAGCAACAATGCCAAAACCAGTATCAATACCTTCTTCATTGCAATACCTCCTCAATATTCATATATAACTTGCCGGCTCCCCGGCATTTGGCTTAAAGTAAGGGATTTTTGCATAAACGAAGTGATTTTAAATAGATAAGATTCTCAGTACGGAGCGGACCCTGTCCAGCCCAGATCATACAATTTGCTTTATATAAAGATTATCATGAACAAAGATAGGTATTGAATAGATTATTTTGTTATTCTTTTTAATTTGCCTACTTGTTTCCATCCTCGAATTCCCTATTTATTTATACAATTGTCGATAGAAGTCAAGAAAATGCAAGAAAATCCATATTCTACCGCTTCAAGCTTCCTTCAAACACAAATTTACCCAATTGCCCACGTCCTCACAAAAACGGTACAAAAAAAATGGGCCGTCCTTTCAGGATCAGCCCATTTCTCATGGTTTTCTATTTTTTCCGGCAACTATGTAGGCAACGATCTTCGTGCCTACTCTCTATTTGCCTACCTGGCTCATAACCTCTTCTACGAAGTTATCAGCCTTTTTCTCCAAGCCCTCGCCCATCTCATAGCGAACAAAACGCCGCACAGAAACCTTTTCACCAATCGCAGCAACCTGCTGGTTCAACAGGTCATTCACAGAGATCTCCGGATCTTTCACAAAGGGCTGCTCCAGCAAGCAAATCTCCTTATAGAATTTCTCAATCCGGCCCACAACCATCTTCTCAATGATTTTTTCGGGCTTGCCTTCGTGTTTAGCCTGCTCGGCAAGGATTTGCTTCTCCTTTTCCACAACGTCCTCAGGCACGTCCTCCTTGGAAACATATTCCGGGTTGGATGCCGCAATCTGCATGGCAATATCTTTCACAAACGCACGAAAAGCGGGGGTCTTCGCCACAAAATCCGTCTCACAATTAACTTCCACCAAAACACCGATTCTTCCGCCGCCATGGATATAAGAGTCTACAACGCCTTCGCTGGCAATGCGCCCAGCTTTCTTAGCAGCAGCAGACAGGCCCTTTTCACGCAAAATCTCGATCGCTTTATCCACATCGCCATTGGCTTCCACCAACGCCTTCTTACAATCCATCATGCCTGCGCCGGTGCGCCCGCGCAGCTCCTTTACTAATTGAGGAGTAATCATCTCTCCAAAACCTCCGTCTCTCTGTTGGTATAAATTCTTGAAAAAGGGAAGCGGGCAACGCTTCCCTGCGTATTCCTTATTCCTCTATGGGATTGTCATCATAGACGGCCTCTGCGCCCTCCTCGTCCATCTCTTCACCCTGCCGCGCTTCAATCACCGCATCCGCCATCTTGCCGGAAATCAGCTTAACAGCGCGAATCGCGTCATCGTTGCCGGGAATTACATAATCCACCTCGTCCGGATCGCAGTTGGTGTCTACGATGGCTACGATCGGAATGCCCAGATTGCGCGCCTCACGGATGGCAATATGTTCTTTGCGCGGATCCACCACAAACAAAGCGCCAGGCAGCTCCTTCATTTCACGAATACCGCCCAGGTTCCTTTCCAGTTTCTCGCGCTCATGGCAAAGCTGAATAACTTCCTTTTTGGGCAAAAGTTCAAAATCTCCCCGCTCTTCCATCTTGTCGATGGTATTTAAGCGCCCCACCCGCTGGCGGATGGTTTTAAAGTTGGTAAGCATGCCGCCCAGCCAACGCTGGTTAACATAAAACATCGAGCAACGCTTGGCTTCCACCTCGATAGATTCCTGCGCCTGCTTCTTTGTCCCAACAAACAGAATACTCTTGCCGCTGGCTACTACGTCCCGGATAAAGAAATAAGCTTCGTCCGCTTTTTTCACCGTCTTCTGCAAATCAATGATATAAATACCATTGCGTTCAGTGAAAATATACTGCTTCATCTTGGGGTTCCAGCGACGGGTCTGGTGGCCAAAGTGCACGCCAGCCTCCAGCAACTGCTTCATAGAAATAACAGCCATAAAAATGTACCTCCTCGTTTTTTCCACCTCTCGCTTCAACATGCAGGCAGACCGCAATCGCGGCACGACTCCAACATTCAGCGAAAGTGCGTATTCCAATTTGTAATTATAGCATAAAGAACCGCTCTATGCAATAGGGTACTGTACGGTCCACAAAAGAATTCTACTCTTCCCCGCCGTCGAATTCTGCGTCCTCCTCGTCCAGCTTTTCTTCCCACAGCTCCAAGAAAACCTGAAACACCTCATCCAACTTCGCCCGGTCCTCTATCGGCAGATACGTCCCTTCTCCGTTTTGAGCCTGCACCCGCATAATCATCACTTCATCTTCGCCCACATCCTCTACTTCGTCAATGGGCAGCATAGCGATATAGTGTTCCCCTTCATGTTCAAAAGTCAACAGATGGTCAAAGCGGTATGCTTTCCCGCTTTCGTCGGTCAGTTCAATCATAGCGGCTTCTTCATTCTGCATGGTGTCTCTCTCCCATTTCTATCTTTTTGCGTCCAAATACCCTTGTAAGATTACCACAGCAGCCAGCTTGTCCACAACCCCCCGCCGCTTTTTTCGGCTAACGTCAGCCTCCAGCAAGGTCCGCGTCGCCGCAACGGTGGACAGCCGCTCGTCCCAAAAAACAATGGGCACATCAACGCG
>JBMNTQ010000101.1:0-7409 GCA_050945815.1 Christensenellales bacterium | reverse complement strand
CCACCCATCCTCTTGCGAAAACACCGGCGCACCTTAAGACTTCAAGGAAAATTTCAGAATATACACAGATATCTGAAACGTAAAAACTCCCGCCGCCGCACCCCATAGGCTGATCGCCGGAACAAGCGCCGCCAGCACCAACACCACAGCAGTAAGAAGCAGTCGCAAAAGGTGTTGTAGGCGTACATAATTCCCGGCAGCCTTCTCCTCCATTGCAAGGGCCTTATCAACAGCTCGTTCTAAAAGCAAAACTTTCAAGATACTAACGGCCGCCC
This sequence comes from Christensenellales bacterium, assembly GCA_050945815.1. Classification (GTDB taxonomy): domain Bacteria; phylum Bacillota; class Clostridia; order Christensenellales; family JBMNTQ01; genus JBMNTQ01. The sequence continues at coordinate 7,134 of JBMNTQ010000101.1, read as the reverse complement.
CTAACAAGGCTCCAAACACAAAGGGCAAACACGACCAGGAGCGGTAGTAAACAACCCCCGCTACAACGAGAATGAACAGCAAAATACAGATTGTCCGAATCATTTTTTTCGCATGGTCAGAGAGTTTCATCATACACCTTTCAAACTCCATGTTACTTTTTCCCTGCTAAATCAAACAACGCCTTAAACGCAGCCCCCACCCCAAACAAAGAAAAAAGCAGCAGGAGGTATGGCGTCGTACCTAGTAGGTTGTCTAGAAACCTGCCAAGAAATACGCCGATTAACACACATGCTGCCATCGTTATCCCAATTTGCGAGAAAAAAGATAACGCTTGCAAAAACTCTCTCTGTTTATCACCGTTGGGCGGCTTGTTTTTCAGAACATTTTACCCCTTTCCAGTTTCGGAGCATAATATAAAAATGGAGCGCAAATGATTTTATCAGATCACTTTCACCCCATTACGGCAAATATACGATCTATAGGTTGATGCTCCAGCTGCGCATATTCTACTGAATCGACTGTATTTCATTGTCTATAGCATTAATTTTAACACAAAAATCCTAAGTTGCCAACTTCAATTTACCCCTTTGCATCAATAAATCTATTTTTTTAGCCGCTTGCAAAGCCCCCATCTTCCCCCCTCTTTGCCCTTCCTTCTTCCTAAACAGCAAACACCTCAACCAGCCGATTCTTCTTAATATTGTCGATTATCCTACCGTTCTGCTTCTCTGCTTCAAGCTGTGCTTGCAGCAGAGAACACCCGGTCTCATGCTTCGATCAATCAGATCATCCTGCCAATACGTCTTCTAGTCTTTCGCTAAAAAAGCTCATCTCGTATTCGTTTCTTTGCAAAGCCGCTTTCCATTAGGGAAATTTGGCTTTTGTGTACTAAAAAAGAACCGAAGCTTTTGCCCCGGCCCTTTATCGTCTTGCAAGTTCGTCTTGCGGATGGGGTTGTACAACACGCTCACCAATGCCGACCGCTGCGTGCAATCAGGGAAAATAGGTATCTAGAAAACCCAAAATACTTTTACTGAATTCCAGGTCCCGCTCAGGAGCGGCAATATGTTCTTCATAGCATACGAAATGTTCATCTCCTTCGCGGATAAAGGTCGTAACATCAATTTGTGTTTTGTTTGCCTTGTCTAGCAATTTTTCAAATTCCGAATAAGGAACTTGAGAATCTTCTGTTGAGTGCATCATTAAAATAGGCCGCTCTCCCAATTTTTCGATACCGTTCAGTGGTGAATATTTTAAAGCATCAAAACCAAACTGGAAACCCAGATACATATTTACAAAAGGCTTATCCAAAACACCAATTACTTTCGGAATGCCGGCCATAGACATGTGCTCCGCAAACATATTAGACCAAGTGGAGAAAGCCGAAATCGAGATAACCGCATCAATTTCCAAGGTCTCTCCAGCAGCAATAATAACGGTGCCTGCCCCCATGGATGTCCCCATGGCCACAATGGGCAAGTCCTTGCTCCCATCGTCATCAGCAAGATAGTCCACCCCCGCCTTCACATCCAGCCATTCGGTCATGCCCAGGCCGACTTCATCTCCCTCACTTTCGCTGCGGGCGCGCATTTCAATCAGCAAAGAATCCCAGCCATTGTCAGCTAGCATCTTGGCATATCCAAAGAACGCAGTGACCGAAGGGTTTTGAATTCCCGACAAAAGAATGACCGTACCTTTAGGATGCGCTGCCCGGGTTCTCCATGCAGCAATAGACAAAGAATCATCTGTTTCTAGTGTGATTCGCTCAGAATCAATTCCATAATCTGAGGATATATACTGTTCTTGTTCAAATCGTTGGCCAAGAAACATAGGCATCACCATAAAAGGAATGGCGATAAGAGTCCCGATAAAAAGAACAACCACAGCAATGGCAATCGTGATCAATGTCTTCCTTCTACTTGGCTTTTTACGGTCTGCTTTGGCTGGCTTTACCCGCATACTGTATGGCCTCCTTCTGGCGAGCTCGAATCAATTTTTATTATCATCCTGTTTCTTCCCAATGTCAATTGCTTACATAGTCTTTCTATCCCCCGATCTATCCATATTTCAGCATTCTATTCTATAACGTCTTCTTTATCACATAAGAAGCAATGCTTAAAAGGTGTCACTTTTGATGCGGAAATAAGAATGCCGCGAATCCGTTCGATGGTTCATAACAGTCAGATATTTTAGAGAAGGGTGTTTTCAAAAAACCTTTAGAAAGAAAAGAGAAGCGCGGAGGGACATTTCGCGCCTTTGCTTCATACAAAAGGGGTTAAAGCCGGAGTTAATGGCCTGCAACGCACAGTTAATGGCCTGCAACGCACAGTTAATGGCCTGCAATGCACATAAGAAGAATGCCGAAAATACGCGGTTTTAGGAATTCCTGAGTATAATGCTCTGGCTATTTCTTTAAGATTCATTAAAATTGCTTGCTTCAGTGTACAGCATATCATCAATTGTATCCAATGTCTAAAAGATAGCATTACAAGAGTGCAACTGTCCTTTAAGCAAAACAAGTTCTTATAAATAAACTTTTAAGTTTTATTCAATGCCATTCAATTGCTTGTGCAATGACAGGGGTGATGATGCCATTGGGGCGGGGTGTTCTTGGTTTAAATCGTCTTTTTAGAATCAGAATCTCATCAGACCTTTAATGCGGAATATGGCGCCATAAAACAAAAAACCACCTTGAAAATTTTTTCGATTTTTGGGGGAGTGGTTTACTGATTAATGCGGGAGTGCGTCTAAATACCATTCAGAAGGTCAGGGGCTCAATCGCCCTTGTCTTCACCAAGCGAGCATAATCTGAACTCTATCCTAATTGGAGAGGCGTTCGGATTTGTTTTGCCTATATAACCTAAAACGGCATAAATCCCAATTATGTATTGCCGAATGCTAAGTATAACCTTGCCAAACAACATGCAAAGGCGTCTTGAAAAAAATTATTTTGTGGGTTGACAAATAAAGTCTACTGGTGTAGCCTTAAATCATAATCTACTGGAGTAAACCTTGGAGGGGACAATGAATAATCTTGCCGGGAAAATACAGAATTCTGAGTTTGAAATAATGCGCGTTCTATGGAATTCAAATCAGCCAGTACCGCTGATTACTATACGCCAAGAGGTTTCCGCCCGCTGCGGTTGGGAAGACTCCACTATTAAAACACTTTTGCGGCGTTTATGCTCAAAAGGGGTGGTTAAGCTTGAACGGCGTGGTATCTATAGCGCAGTTGTAACGGAGGAGGAGTACAATCAGTGGTCTACGAGGAATTATGTTGGAAAGATATTTGAGGGGAGTGCAAAAAAGCTCGTTGCCTCTCTGTTGATCAACGGCCAGTTAAGCGAATCAGACATTGCCGAGCTTTCCGAGATGTTTAATAAGGAGAAGCATGATGAGTAACGCGATGACAACCATTCTTTCCATGTCGCTTTCCGGCACGGCTCTATCATTGGCTGTTTTTATCCTGAAGCCTTTTCTTAGAAACAGAGTGTCCAAGGCGTTTTCCTACTACATTTGGATTCTGGTGCTGCTTCGATTGGTATTGCCCTTTGGTTATGGGCTAAACCTCATGGAGCTTGCTCCCGCCGGCCTTAACAACGCACAGAGTATTGTAGCCGCTGAAAATGGCGGGAATCATTCTTTAAATAGGGGTTCAAGTAATGAAACGCAGACAAATCCTGCCCCGTTATCGCCATTGCCTACTACGTTTGAGTCCGATATGTCCAGAGACGTTGTAAAAGACGAATTCAATCTATGGGAATTTATAACCGGGAACGTACATAGTATATGGCTCTTGGGGGCAGGGCTAAGTCTTTTATGGTATACCTTTGCTTATGCGCTTTTCTCTTGGCGCATACGCCGAACATGCATAAAACCGCATGAAGCCGACATTGCAGTTTTTGAGAAAATGCGGGGCGGCAAGAACATACTTCTTGCTTGCAACAGCCGCACAAACACGCCAATGCTTATGGGCACATGGAAGCCTATCATTGTTTTGCCACAGACATCCTATGTAGAAAACGGCATGGAAACAGATCTGAAAAACATTCTACAACATGAATTAATGCACCATCAAAGGCGTGATACCCTATATAAATGGTTTGTAATATTGGTAACAAGCTTGCATTGGTTTAACCCCTTTGTGTATCTTCTGCGCCGCGAGATAGGCAGCGCCTGTGAGCTTTCCTGCGACGAGGCGGTTATTAAGAATATGACTGCAATTGAGAAGAAAAGCTACGGAAATACACTTCTAACGCTTTCTGCAAGAAATCGGCTTCCCATCGGAATCATGACGACAACGATGTCTGAAAACAAGAGTCAATTGAAAGGACGGCTTAAAAACATTATGAACTATAAAAAAATATCTGTCCGGGCAGTTGTACTGATGCTTCTGTTGGCCGTGGCACTTACAGGTTGCGCCTCAGTCCTTCCCTCATTGGAGCCAACAACCAATAAGACCGAAGATAATATCCCGGCAAAAACACCCATACTCTCCGATACAAACACAACGCCGCAACCAAACCCGTCACCTACGGGCGAGCCTGCGCCTTCGCCCACTCCTGCATTTCAGCCTTATATCTATGTATATGAAACAATTGCCCTAAAGGAAAAGGGGAGTGGGGCTGCGATTAAAATTCCAATCGATGATGCGTTGCTAAGCAGAATAGAGGAGACGCTTAAGCCGGAAAACGAGGTAGATGCTGAGCTGGACAAAGACATATGGCACTCAGAGGAAGTTTTTAGGGAGAATTATACAGATAGCACCTATACCTGGATTGGACTGGATGTGAATCTTACATCTTCTGCGAATCTTACCTCAGACAGGCAATGGGCATTGCTTATGAATCATAACGATGAGGGAGTACTGTGCGATTATTGGGAAAACGCCGGGCATGGGAAATCATACGAGGCAACTGCGCTGTGCAACGATATCGTCGCTCTTGCAGATGAAATAATTGCGGATACAGAGTATGGAGATGAGACTAGCTTTACCCTTCTGAACGAGCTAAAAGACATTGTTAAGGTGGAATCCTATCTACCCATGCAGGACGAGGCCGGACATATTGTTGGATGGAAGAAGCTTAAGGAGTATACGGATGAAAAGACAATTGAGCGACTTGAAAATCTGCTGGCAAACTCTGCAGCCACATCGTTAGGCGCAAGAATAAAACCCTACTACACATTGAAGCTGACAAGAGCCGACGGTAAGGAGTTTAAAGTGGGGTTTGATACGGACGTCTATATGTTCGATATTAACAACTGGATGATATATTATCATAAAAGCGGTAAAAACAAGGCCCCTATGAACGAAATGATGAAGATCCTCGGTCTTAATGAGTGGCCGAACCCTTATAATAATTGATTGAAAACCAGAATAGTCAATTCAAAAAACGGGTAGCAAATGGATCAACAGCACATGAAAGTGACAACCCATACTATACATTAAAGCTTACAAGAGCCGACGGGGAATCATTCTGTTACAATGCGGCACGAAGGAATATTTATTCAAGATAAATAATGGGGTTCGAACCCTATTATTTATCTTTTAGATTCTCAAAGATGCTTAAATAAAATATAATTCTCCATTTTTGTTTAAAATCTTATATTTTAAAGCTTCATGTGATGGTTTTAAGTTGTAGAAATCAATATATTCCCGCTTATGCTCTTGATATCGTTTATGTATCCTAAACGGCTTGGCTTTAGACATCCTTGTCGGCGGCTATCTATAGATGACGCTTTGACACGGGCGGAAAAATGTCGCACACCTCTAGATGAAGTGCGCGACACGGGTGCAGGCACTTGCCTGCTGTAATGCTCTGACTCTATAAATGGCATGGATTTCGGGCAAAGAAAATTCGCAAACCGCCGAAGCAGCTTGCGAATGTGGGTGCAGCGTCACACTGCTGTCTATTGATCTCGCTTTTGAACAATGGCACGATTCCTATGAAACAATCAAGTGGGTAAATTGGGGGTTTATCGGGTGCATATTATGACACTCTTTAATTTATCAGGCGTTGGTATTCTGCTATTTTGGTTTCAATCAAGTAGCCAAGTTATGGGCTTTTCTATAATCTTATCGGCATCAGCAACTCCATACATATAGATTCCTGAAAGCACCTTTATACTATCCCTTATAGTTCAGCTTGCCCTTCTCTTGATTGCCATTTATTGTATAAGCTAAATGAGTCGAAATTCTGTCAAAGAAATTAATCCGCCGTTTCAATCATACAAGACCCCAAATGGATATGAAGGCGACAGATTCTACCAGTTCGCTCAACGTAAGATCTTTCCCTATGTTTAACACACGCAGTATAGAGTTCTCGTTGTTTACCTGGATTATATCCGTGAATGTAAAAGGCGGGCCGTTGATTGAGGATAGAATAACATCACGGAAGGACTCAACCGTTCCATTAACTTCAAGTTGAATCTGTGTTTTGTTCCCATCAATGATCTCCGATGCGTATAGCATAAAATTGACGATATATTTACCGGGCTTGCTTAATACAAATGTACCCGATGCGGGATGATAATTTATACATGGCGCGCCATTTGTCATTTCAACGTTAAACTTGATTGTTTCACCCGACCGATATAAACGCTTCGTTTGTTCTGTAGGACATATGTCCGAATATTGTACACCGACAAAGGAAACTGCCGAACCGGCAGGGCCGGCGGGTCCGGGATATCCTCTTTCGCCTTGCGGTCCCTCCGGCCCCTGACAACCTTTTGGGCCTTGTGGCCCCATTGGTCCTATAGGACCACAAGGGCCCTCAACTCCCATAGGCCCCGGTGGCCCTTCGATTCCGCGTTCACCCTGAGGACCCTCAGGGCCTTCCGGACCCCGGCATCCGGGAGTGCCAATATCGCCTCTCGGCCCGCGTGGGCCCGGAGGCCCCATAGGACCTGGAGGCCCATGGTTCCCTTTTGGTCCTATCGGTCCCTGACAGCCAGGATCTCCCTGGGGGCCAATATCACCCCGAACACCTTGCGGTCCCGGGCGACCCGGTGCTCCTTGTGGCCCCATTGGTCCGGTCGGTCCGGTGATACAACAAGGGTTACATGGGTTACACTTTGGCCTGCATACGGGACAGGAAGGGTTGTTGCACCTTTTATCCTTATCAATTATGTAA
>JBMNTQ010000100.1:0-7512 GCA_050945815.1 Christensenellales bacterium | reverse complement strand
AAAATATAGAAGAGAAGAAAAGCAATCTATAATCAGCTGAAAGTATGTATAAGGGAAATCCTGAAAGATTTATGTAAGTGGAAAGGAGTAGAAATAATAGAGGGACACCTAATGCCGGGCCACATCCATATGCTGGTAAGCATCCCTCCTAAGTATAGCGTATCGAGCTTTACGGGATATCTGAAGGGGAAAAGAGCAATGATGATATTCGACCGGCAAGCGAACTTGAAGGACCAATTTGGCAACTGAAACTTTTGGCCGACAGGATATTATGTGAGTATAGTAGGTCTGAATGAAGCAACGATAGCAAAATACATAAGGGAAGAGGAAAAGCATGATCAGAGGATGGATAGACTAACAACGAAAGAATACGCAGGCCCTTTTCAGGGTTCGCCAGGAAATGAGTCCACAGTGGCTTGAACGAAGGGAAAGCCAGCGTCTTTTAGGCGCTGGCAGTATCCAGCCCTTATAGGGCTAGGCAAACCATCCCATTTTGGGGTGGTTTTGATTTTTCTCAAGGCAGCTTGCGATAGAGCAAAACTATCATAGCGGTGCCGCTTTCGCCGGGCATGCCGCCAAAAGAACGGATTTAATCTTCTTTGCTGTTATTCAGGTTTCGTTTGGATCAATAACCGGCTTCTTCTACAGGCTGAATCCCCCGCTCTAGAGCGGGGGATTCAGGATAGAGTTATTATTCGTTAGGTTCTTGCTCTTCCTCTTGTGGGCGGGGGCAGGAGGTGCAGCTGGAACAGCCAGCACAGCCGCCGCCTTTGGAGCTTTTGATGGTTTTGCGTATCGCAAAGAACAAGATTATGGCTACGATCCCAATAATAATATAATCGATCATGGCATCCACCTTCTTTTATTTTACAGTAGTATGGGGAGCATATTTTTTCGAGCCCTTGAGCCTGTTGTAGATGATGATGCCCAGCGCAACAACCAGGATCGCCGCAAAGACGATGAGCACGATGTCGCCGCCGATGACGGCACCTTCCGAAGCCTCTTCCATTAAGGTGAAGTCAAGCGCTTGCGGCTGCACGGCGGCAGTCCCGGCGAAGATCAGGCCTCCGACTAAATTGACGATGGTGGCCAGCACATACGCAAGGCCGGTCTGATAACCGACCGCACGCAAAGTCCACTTCCAGCTGCCAAGTTCTCGCTTCATGGCGCCGATGGCCGCAAAGCAAGGCGCCGCGAAAATGGTGAATACGATGAAGGCAAAAGCTGAAACTTGTGAGAACACGATGGGGATCACCGAGCCTACGCTGGCAAACGTTGCCACCACGACTTCTTTTGCTACAAGGCCGGTGATGGTAGCCAGCGCCGGCGCCCAAGAATCGCCAAAGCCCATTGGTACGAAGAGCCACTTGATGGCGTTACCGATTGAAGCGAGAATGCTCGAATCGATGCCTTCCGGCCCGAGGTATTCAAAGGAGAAATTGAAGCTTTGCAGGACCCAGAGCACGGCACAAGCGATGAAGATAACGCTACCGGCTTTTTTCACGAAGGATTTCGCTTTTTCCCACATATGGATCACAACGCCTTTGATTTGGGGGAACTTATAGTTGGGCAGCTCCATAACGAACGGAGCGGGGTCACCTTTGAAGGCCTTGGTCTTTTTGAGGAAAATCCCTGAAAGTATGACGCCGACAATGCCAATGAGATAGACTGAAGGACCTACCCAGGTGTCGTTGGGGAACATCATGGCGATGAACATGGCAAAAATGGGCAGCTTTGCTCCGCAGGGGATGAACGGCGTGAGTATGATGGTCATCCTGCGGTCCTTTTCGTTTTCTATGGTACGGCTGGCCATGATGCCGGGGATGGAGCAGCCGGTTCCAATCAGCATCGGGATAAAGGATTTGCCCGAGAGCCCAAACTTGCGAAAGATCCGGTCCATAATGAACGCCACACGCGCCATATAGCCGCTGTCTTCGAGCACCGAGAGGAACAGAAACAGGATCATCAGTTGGGGAACATAGATGAAAATCGCGCCAAGACTGCCGATGATACCGTCGCCTATCAGCGCGACGATGGGCTCGGAAGCGCCCCAGCCTTCCAACAGGCCGACCGCGCCTTCTTGCAGCCATCCGAACAGTGATTCTACCCAGCCGATGGTAATATCGCCGACAGTGGAGATCGAGACATAATAAATTGCCCACATGATGGCAAAGAAGATCGGCAGCGCCAGCCACTTGTTGGTGACGATTCTATCAATTTTATCGGAGGTCGTTAGGCCGGTTTTGACTTTGCGGTACCCTTTTTTGAGCATCGATGAAATGGCCTCATACCGCTCGTTGGTGATGATACTTTCGGTGTCGTCGTCAAGTTTGTCTTCGACGGCGGATAGGATGGCGGCTATTTTGGCGCTATCTGCAGCGGCCAGAGAGAGCTTTTCCGTCACTTTGCTGTCGCGTTCAAATACTTTGATGGCGTACCACCGGGATTCGGCGTCCAAGGGCAGCTTGTTTTGCAGGATTTCCTCAATGGAGGAGAGTGCCTGCTCAATATCTGGGGAGAAGCGGTGTTTTGCACCGGGTTTTTTGTTTCCCTGTGCGACAGATAGCGTCTGGTCGATCAATTCCTTCAGGCCGGTGCCTTTTGCCGCCGAAGTTTCCACTACGGGACAGCCCAATTCCTGTTGCAACTTGGCGACGTCGATTTTATCGCCGCTCTTTTTCACGATGTCCATCATGTTGAGAGCCACAATAATTGGAATCCCGATCTCCAGCAGCTGCGTGGTTAGATACAGGTTGCGCTCTAGGTTGGTAGCGTCGACGATATTGATGATGGCGTCTGGCTTTTCTTCCAGGATGTAATTTCTTGAGATCACTTCTTCGAGCGTATAGGGGGACAACGAGTAGATACCGGGCAAATCCATGATGATAACTTCTTTATGCCCTCTGAGTTTCCCCTCTTTTTTTTCTACCGTAACGCCCGGCCAGTTTCCAACATATTGGGAAGACCCTGTTAGATCGTTGAACATCGTTGTTTTTCCGCTGTTCGGGTTTCCGGCCAGCGCAAGTTTGATTGCCATAATAATCCTTCCTTCCGAGGTTAGTGATGACTAACTTTTGTGCCAAAAACGACAGAACTTCAACCACTCTTTTCGGTTACCAAGATCATGTCGGCATCTGCTTTGCGCAAAGAAAGCTCATACCCTCTGACGGTAACTTCAAGCGGATCGCCCAAAGGCGCTACTTTTCGCACATAAATAGAAGTTCCTTTTGTGATGCCCATATCCATGATGCGGCGTTTGACAGCGCCTTCTCCGGTTAATTTGGCAACGACGACGGTTTCGCCACATTTAACATTTTTTAGCGTCTCCATTTAAAATCTCCCTCCTGACCAATATTCTCCGCAAAAAAGCCAATGAATCCCTTGCATGAAAGACTGCTCCTACACAAGAATCCGATTGGCCATGCTTCTGTTTATCGCGATACGGGAGTTTTTGATGTTGACGATCATGTTTCCATTGGATTCGGACAACACAGTCACACAACCTCCGACCACAAAGCCAAGGCATTCCAAATGACGACGCACTTCATCATTGCCGCCTACTTTTTTAATTTGGTTCTCCACTCCGGACTTTGCCATTGTCAACGGCATATCCATAACCCCCCCCTCCAATAATCTTGCTTGATAGATCGCTTCTTGTTAGCTGAATATAACATATCTATTTATAATTTACACCCCTGTCATAATCTTGTCAATGGTTTCTGAGCAAAAGATACAGCTAAATTTCGAAATGACGGAGAGGGAGCAGAACCCGGCATGAGAGAGAGGAAAACCGATGAGCATTGTAATTGTTGGCGGAAATGAAAGGATGGTATGCCGGTACATACAGATCTGCAAACAGTATCGGTATAAGGCGGAAATTTTCACCTAAATGCCTGGCAATTTCAAGGGGCAGATTGGAAAACCCGACTTGATGGTTTTGTTTACCAGCACCGTCTCGCATAAGATGGTATCGAGTGCCTGACAGGAAGCCGAAAGGAACCATACAAAAGTTACCCGTTCGCACAGCAGTTCTTGCGCCTTAAAAAACATTTTGGACGGTTTTTGCTGCCGGATCGGATGTGCAAGCTGTTGTTGCCAGGCAGGAGAGTGATCGCCGGCTGCCGGTTCATTCTTTATTGAAGAGGAGCTTTTTATGGCGGTATCGTATGGAACCGCTGTTTTGCTTTGTTGTTGCACCGTCCTTGCCATTTCGGCTTTGCGCTTTTCTTCGCTGTCTTTCATACTCATCCAATTTGCTAAGGCAAGTATCTTATATATGATTTGAGTATATTCTCCAGAACCCACCTTGTTTTAAAAAGAAATTAACATTAGTTATCATGCTCGTTTCTATTTGTTTATAATTACCGATTAAATACATAATACAAATAATAAAAATGACTGTAACGATAGCATACTTTAAAACAAACTTAAGGCTTTTCATAATATACCTCTAGCGAGCCAGGTAAGAAATTTGGCCATAGGCAGTTGGGTATGGGAGCGGTGGAGCAAAACCCGTTATAAAAAGATAACCAAGGGCTTATGCCCATGTTGGGTTTTCAAAGCATTCGGCATGAAACGATCTGTAAAATAGGATAAAGGATTCTTGAACAGCGTCAGCCAATATTCTTGTCGATTGAATAAGACTACCTGTTGGGGATAGGGTGGGGAAAATCGGATTCCAATACAATAGCATACAGAGGGTGGGTATTTTTAGTAGGAATGGAAGGGTTTTCATATGAAAAAAATTGGATTTATTACAACCAATAAAGTGCTTGCTCAAAGCCTTGCGGCGGCAGTAGGGAGTGACCTCGATTTGAGGCTGGAAACCTTTTTGATGTTGAATCTCCATCAGGCAGCATTAGATGCGGAACTTGCGAGAATTGACATTGCCGTTGTTGACGTTATGGATGTGAAGGAAACCGAAACGGTACTGACTATTTGTAAAAAGCTGAGGCAGACGGTTCCCGACTGTCGGCTGTTGCTCCTTGTATCACAGGATAATAAAAAAGGGCGCAAGATGGCGATCGACGCTATAAAAAGCGGAGTTGCTCATGATTTTGTGTTCTACGATATGTCATTGGAATACCTTTTTGCCAAGCTGGCAGCCTTTTAAATTGTAGTGTATAGTATAATAAGTACCAAGCATGTACGGAGGGGGTGCATGAGCTTGAGAAAAGGAGCCTGTAATTGCACACGGCGGGCTTTGGCATGGGCGATGCTGTGTTTGGTTTTCCTTTCTCTTAGTGCTTGCGCCCGTAGCGAAGCGCAAGGCACCATTATATGCGGAAACGACGAAAATTCATCCTATCCTGAAATTCTATCAGAAATAGTGCCGTCTTATACAGTTATCACAGAACAGTTCAGCCGTACAGCGTTTTCTTCTCTACATGCAGGCAATGAAGTGGAGGCTTTTGACGCGCAGGCAATCCCTGCGTTGGAAAAGGGTATTGCCGAGCATTGGTATCCGCATTATCTGGCCACAGTAGTCATTGCGGTGGACAGGGACAAAACGGATGCCCGAATCGGTAGTTGGAGCGACTTGCCTGCTGCGGGGGAGATGGTTGGTTGTTCGGATCGATATCCGGATAAGCACTTGTTGACAGGAGCTATGGCACATGGATTGGAAGGCGACCGTTTTACCATTAAGCAGGCGAACGGCTTGTTGGAAGCGCTGCATAGCAAAAAGCGCCTGGTGCTGAACACATTCGACGCACCTATTGTGATTTGCTATGATTATCAGGCGGCGGCGCTCATAAAAAGTGGCCGGAACATGCAGGTTATCATACCCAACGAGGGCACGCTGGCTTATCAAAAGGGCTTGTTAGCCGGCAGGGAACTTAGCTTTACAGGCGAGATTGAGCCTTTGCTGTTGTCAAGGGGGTTTCGTTTGCTGGACGGCCGCTGTGATGAGACGCTTTATCCCGATTGGGCGGACTATGAAAATGCAGACGTTGTTACGGATTATGAGCATTTCAATACTGTTTTGCAGGATGTCCATCGTGCTTTTCGGCGGAGTGTTTTACGTACCCGTTTGTACACCTCGGCGGATACCCGTGAGCATCAGTTTTTCGCGCTTGTTTATATGGTTCTTGTGATAGTATGGACGGCTTGGTTCTTGCGTCGGGCTATGCAAAAAGGCGTGAAGCGTGCAGCAGCGGTAACGGGGATTATTTTGCTGGGCTGGATAACCGTGCGTCTGATTAAGTATCAGATAGAAGAGTCTATGGTTTTAAACCGTTACCTGTGGTATGCTTTTTACTTGTTTCAATTGACATTGCCATTGGTCTTGCTGTGGTTGGCCTGGGTGATTGACAAGGCGGATGGCCGGACAAAGACGCCTAGATGGTTGCGCGCTATGGCTTTGGTCAATGGGATGCTCATGATTCTTGTTTTTACAAACGACCTGCATAATTGGGTGTTTAGGCTTGATTTAAGCAACCCGGATTGGGCGTCTCAGTATGGCTATGGCATTGGATTTTTGTTGGTTACGGCAGCCTGGACTCTTCCGCTTATTGGCGCGGTGCTTATGCTGGCTGTTAAGAGCAGGCGAGCCCCTCGTAAAAGCGGGTTTGTGTTTCCGCTGGCTTTTTGCGCGCTGCTGATATTGTACGGCATAGGATATATTATTCGGGTTCCCATTGCGTGGGAGAGTGATTATACGATGGTTGTTGGATTGTTTACGCTGTTGTTTACGGAAGTTTGTATGCGAAGCGGCATGGTGCCAGTGAACACGAAATATGAACGGCTTTTTACCCACTCGCCTCTAAATATGCAGATCGTTGATGGTTCAGGGGCAACCGTATTATCTTCTGCGGCTGCTGTGCAGGTTGACCATGAATTGCTTCGCAGTGCATTGGCGTCCTACCCGTTGCCGGCTGAGCAGGATGAGGACACCTTGCTTTTTGCCACCGGCATCACCGGAGGCTATGCGCTATGGCAGGAGGACATCAGCAGCTTGAACCATTTGCATGCGGAAATCGTAGAATCCATGCGTAAGCTGGCGGCGGCCAACGCTGTGCTGGCTGAGGAAGCGAAAATCAAACAGGCTATAGATGAAGAGGCTGCGCGCAACCAGCTGATGGTGCAGTTGGAGAATGAAATTGCCGGATATATGACCAGACTATCCGCTATGATTGAGCAGCTAGATCCCCTAAGCGCCCAGCCAAAGGAGACGGCCCGTATTGCGCTTTTACTTTGTTATGTGAAGCGGCGGTGTAATTTGTTTTTCCGGGCACGGGAAACCGACGGCCTACCGGCGGATGAATTGATGGGATATATCGATGAAGTGGCTGAGATGGCCGGTTATTCCGGCGTCAAAATATTGGTGACAAATGAGCTTGAAACAGAGATTTCCGTGAGGCAGGCAACATTATTGTATGGTCTTTGCTATGTGGTGGCTGATTGGGCGGCAAAACGGGAATGTCCAACTATGCTTGTACATTTGGAATCTGGGAAAGAAACGGCTAGTATGCGGCTGCTTCTTCCCTGTGATGCGCGGTCCTTTGAACTGAA
>JBMNTQ010000099.1:0-7572 GCA_050945815.1 Christensenellales bacterium | reverse complement strand
GGAGAGCAGGGGATGCCGGAAGCGGTTGGCTGGGGCTGCCGGTGTCTTGGTAATAGGCTAAGGGTGAGGGGGGGCTGATGATGGTCTGGCCGCCCAGCAGCACGTTTTGCCGCCGTGCTACGACATAATAGGCACCGCTGCCTCCTACAGTGTCCCAAGCGCGCACATCGCTGCCGCCGGGGTAGGAACCAATCAGCTTGGTGAGCGTACCGCTGTTTTTATAGAGATCATAGACGGCGTCTTTGTCCGGTGCCGCAAACAGGATGACTCGGCTGTCGTTGGCACCGGGATAGACTTGGATAGAATCGGGGGGCTTTGGGTTGAGCCAGTCGCTTTGGGCCTGTTTAGACAGACTGTTTACGGTAAAATATTCTGTGCGTATGGATTCCGCAGCGGTGTCGGGGGAGGCTAGTAAGGGTGTTTTGCCTTGACCCAGAGAGTTTGCGTCTATCTTGGCTTCTACGATGGCGGCGGGCTGGATGAATTTGGGCGCGCTTTGTTGTGTGTAGATATGCTGGAATATTTTCCCGGCAATATCCGTTGGTAGAGTGCCGCCTGTTACCCCGGTGGGCAGGCAATGGTCGTCGTCGGTGATGTCGAAGCCCATCCAGACGGTGATGGTATAGTCCGGATTGTAGGCGGTGACCCAGGCGTCCTTGTTTTCCCCTTGGCTTCCGTAGCCTGTAGTGCCGGTTTTGGCTGCAAGGGGAATGCCTAGGCTGTTTAGGCGTTTGGCTGTGCCATATTGAACGCAGGATTCCAGGATATTGGTCGTTATGTAGGCGACATTCTCGTTTAAGACCTCGCGGCTGGCTGGGACACTGGAATAGACTGTTTGGCCGTCGGGGGCGATGATTTTTCGGATACAGGCGGGCGGGGCATAGCTGCCGCCATTGGCGAAGGGCGCATAGCTGGCGCAAAGCTGCAGCGGTGTGACTCCTTCTGCAAAGCCGCCTAAGGCAAGAGCCAGGTGGTTGTCGCTTTCCTCGAAGGGTAGGCCTACGCTTTGGGCGTAGGTTTTGCCTGTTGTCACGCCCACATCTTGAAACACTTTAACAGCCGGGATGTTGAGGGACTTGGCTAAGGCGTCGCGCAGGGTGACCCAGCCGCTGTAGGTGTTGCCATAGTTGCCGGGGGCATAACCCGAAAAATCCTGTGGCGCGTCTAGAATCATGGTGCAGGTTGTATAGTCGTTTTGCGCCAATGCCGGTGCATAGACCAATACGGGCTTGATGGTGGAGCCGGGCTGGCGCTTTAGCTGGGTTGCCCTGTTCAGGCCCCGAAGGGCGGAGTATTCCCGGCCACCGCAGATGGCTGCAATTTCGTTGGTTTTGGGATGCAGTACGGTGATGGCGCTTTGTACGGGGGTGCCGTCTGCTGCGTTGTGCGGGAAGAGAGATGGGTCGTTGTTGATCTCTTCAACGTAGGCTTGGAGATCTGCATCCATTGTCGTGTAGATTTGGTAGCCGCTGTTTAGCATGTCATCGATGGAAAGGTTGAGCTTGTCGGCTGCTTCGGATAATGCGAGGTCGCTGAAATATCCATAAGGATAGCTCTCTTCCTGGTCGCAGAGGGCTAGGGCTTCGTTTTTTGCAGATAGGGTTTGTTGTTCATCGAGAAAGCCGTTTTTTTGCATCTGATCCAGCACGAGGTTGCGGCGCTGGAGCGAGGCTTCTGGCTGGATATGGGGGGCGTAGTTGGTGGGGGCTTTTAAAATGCCTGCCAGAAGGGCCCCTTCGGCGATGCTGAGATCGGATACACTTTTATCAAAGTAGGCTTGGGCGGCGGTTTCGATGCCGTAGGCACCGTTGCCAAAATAGGAGTAGTTTAAATACATTTCCAGGATCTGATCTTTGCTGAAATAGGATTCCAAGCGGATGGCTAGCACCGCTTCTTTTATTTTACGGGAAAAGGTCTTCTCGTTGGTTAGGTAGGTCATTTTGATTAGCTGCTGACCGATGGTGCTGCCGCCTTCCTTCAAGGAGCCGGACTTGATGTCGTTGAGCAACGCACCGAAAAGGCGGCGGATATCGATGCCGAAATGGGAGTAGAAGCGTGCATCTTCTATGGCAAGGACCGCATTTTTTACATGATCAGGGACTTGATCGATGGTGGTTTTGATGCGCTTGCTGCTGCCGTAGAGATTGCCTACCAGCTTGTCGTCTTTGTCGTAGAGCAGGGTGGTTTCTTCCATCGAGGAGACATATTCCGGGCGAAAGGTACGAACTTCCTCCAGAGAGAGAATATACAGGCTGCCCACGCCTATACACAGCAGGGTGATGATTAGCAGCCCCAGCAGCACGTTGCGCAGGAGCCGGCGCTTTTTTTTTGGAGTTTTGGATTCTTCTTTCTTTTTCATGGCGGCACTGCTTTCTAATTTTCTTTTCCAGACTTAGCATTTATCTATTTGAAAAAATTATGAATGGACGCATTTTCCAAATAAAGATGTATAAAGTTGGGTGTTCTGCATATACTAACCAAAATTGCCAAATATTGTAACTTTCTCTCATTTTTCGAGGCAGGATTGGTTTTTTCCGTGTGGAACTTCTTCATGTGGAACTTTAGATGCATTGGAAGGAGGGTTTGCCTTATGCGAATCGGCAGTAACAGACAGGGAGCACAGTTGACGGTTACCATTGCCGGAGAATTAGACCACCATTGCGCACAGAGGGTGAAGGAAGAGCTGGACACGCTGTTGTCGGACCAGCAGATTAAACGGCTCGTCCTGGATTTTAAGGGGCTGACCATGATGGATAGCTCGGGGATTGGCGTGATCATCGGGCGATATAAGATCATGAGTAAGCGCAAGGGGTGGATAGAGGTTCGGAACATGAACCGCTCGATTGATAAAATTATGGCGATGGCGGGATTGTACCAGATTATTCGGAAAATCGGCTAAATAAGTTTGGGGGTTTATGTCATGTATAAAAATGAGATGTTTTTGAAAATACCGTCCCTTTCCCAGAATGAAAGCCTTGCCCGGGTTGTGGTGGGGGCGTTTGCAGCGCAGCTGAATCCTACGCTGGAGGAGCTGGTGGATATCAAGACTGCGGTATCGGAGGCAGTGACCAATGCAATCATTCATGGATATGAGGACCGGGGCGGAGAAATAGAAATCCGCGCAAGGTTGGTAGGCGACAGGCTGGAGGTAGAGGTGAAGGATTTCGGCAAAGGAATTGGAAACCTGGAAGAAGCGATGCAACCCTTTTTTACCTCGAAGCCCGATGCGGATCGTAGCGGAATGGGCTTTACGGTGATGGAAACCTTTATGGACAAGCTGCGTGTTGTCTCGGCTCCCGGGGAAGGCACCAGCGTGATCATGGAAAAGGCCATCATGCCCGTGGAGCAGCGGGACGAATGAGCAACGCCCTTTTGTCTCATGAGGAGACGATTGCTTTGCTGCGCAGGGCGAAAGCGGGAGATGAGGCTGCTCAGGAAGCCCTTGTCATACACAATACCGGGCTGGTTAAGAGCTTGGCATCGCGCTTTTTGAACCGCAACGTGGAATATGAGGAGCTGTTCCAGATTGGCAGCATTGGGTTGATTAAGGCTATACGCAACTATGACGAGAGCTATAACGTTAGATTTTCGACTTATGCGGTGCCTTTGATTATGGGGGAAATCAAGCGCTTTTTACGGGATGACGGCATACTCAAGGTTAGCAGAATGATCAAAGAGAGCAGCCGAAAGGTGTTGGCGGCGGCGGAGCAGCTGCGCGGGGAACTCGGGCGTGAAGCGACGATTCTGGAGCTTTGCGAGACACTGGACATGACGCCGGAGGAAATCGTTTATGCTATGGAGGCGGCTCAGCAGCCGGTTTCTCTCGATGAGCCGATTTATGAGGAAGGAGGCAATGCGGCGCTGTTGATGGATCGGATTCCGAGCAAGGAGCAGCCGGATATAGAAGAGCGGATCATGCTTAAGGAGATGATCGGCAACTTGGAACCCCGAGAGAGGCAGATTATCCTGATGCGCTATTTCAAAGATATGACCCAAAGCGAGATTGCACGCCGTTTGGGGGTTTCGCAGGTTCAGATTTCCCGACTGGAGAGTAAGATTTTGGATAAGCTACGTTCGAAAGCACTTTGATTGCGAAAAAAAGGAGACGCGGCAAAATTTGGAATGCCGCGTTTTTTGCTTTTTTGGAAGAAACCTGCTGACCAAAAAGTGGGTTTTATATTTCAGTTGAATTCGCACATACTAAAAATGAATGAACGGTTGTGGAACCCTTGGGATGAGAGGAGAGCTATGATTTATCTTTCTTTAAAAAAAGAAATACAAATGCCTCAAGGGCCTGTGCGATTTGACGAGATTGCCCAAATTTGGTCGCAGCAGCCTATAGACATCAGCTTTGAGGTAGGGAATATGGGACAAGAGGCGCAAAAAGTTAGTGCTGTGCAGGCGATTGCGATGCTCAAACAGCGGTATCCGGAGCAGGAGATTTTAAGCGTGGGCTCGGAGGAGACCTGGCTGTATCCGCAGCAGAAGCAGCCTTCCCGGCTGAGAACCATATGCAAGACCATAATCGTGAGCATTATCATCTTTTTTGGCGGCGGTTTGGCAATCATGAATTTTCATTCGGATGTGGATATGCCATCGGTGCATCAGAATGTTTTTTATCTTCTGACAGGCCAGGAGGTAGAGGTCGCTTACTGGATTAGTATTCCTTATTCCATTGGTATTGCAGTGGGCATTGTTGTTTTTATGAATGTCATTCGCCGGAAGAAGAATGCTGCTGCTCATCCTAATTTATTAGAGGTGGAATTTGGTCAGTATAAAGATATGATCAAGCAGTATATGCAAAATAACACTGGGAATAATAAGTGATGGTTACAGTTTTGTGTGTGGTTGCGGGGCTTGCCCAAGGGGTGTTTTCCGGTTCGGCAGTGGCGGCGTTTCTTATGGCTCTAAACCTGATTCCACAGCTTTCGGGGATTCTCTATCAAAGAGTGGTACAACCCGCAGGTTGGGCTTTAATCGTGGGCGTGGTGTGTGGGACGGTGGGCTCTATGTTTCCTTTGTCGATGGGACTGCCTGCCTGGACGGCTATGATTCCCGGACTTTTCTTCGGCATTTTTGTGGGAGCTTTGGCAGTGGCGATTACGGAGGTTTTAGATGCTTTCCCCAAACTGCTGGCCCGGGGAGGAACAGCGCAGCTTGTGGTGGTGTTCATAATTGTCATGGCGATTGGGAAGAGTCTCTTTTCACTGATTTATTGGTTCTTTCCTTTGCTGCATTAAAAGGAGGATGGGAAGATGAATTATCATAGAATTCCCAAGGGGGATTTGAGTATGGGTCCAAATCCGGGAGAGCAGGAGGATCCTGTAAAGACCAGGACGGAAAAGGACGAGAAGGTTTAGGAGGAAGCAGATGGTATCGAACGAGGAAAAACGGGAATATGAGCAATATGTCATGGAGAAAATGCCTAAATCACCGATTGTTGCCGGCAGCTTCAAGGCGTTTTTGGTGGGCGGGCTGATCTGTATGATTGGGCAAGCGGCAGGAGACTTTGCCCGCTATGTATTGGCCTTGACGGATGATATGGTGTCGGCTTTTGCCGCCATCTTTATGATTTTTCTGGGGGCTATGCTGACCGGTATAGGCATTTATGACAGGATTGGGAAATTTGCCGGAGCCGGTTCCATTGTGCCGATTACGGGGTTTGCTAACTCCGTGGTGGCGCCAGCCATGGAATTTAGGCGGGAAGGCTTGGTGTTGGGAGTGGGAGCAAAGATCTTTACCATTGCCGGGCCGGTTTTGGTTTATGGGATTGGGTCGTCGGTGATTGTAGGCCTGATTTATTGGCTGACGAAGGTGCTTTGATATGAGTAAAAAAATAGGAACGTCAACGTATCGGCCGGCTTGTCCGCCCAGCATTATTTCATGGGCCGCAATAGCGGGGGAAGTGGAGGCACAGGGGCCGCTAAGAGTGTACTTTGATCAGATTGTGGATGAATTCTGGGGTGAGGATAGTGCGGAGAAGGCTGAATGCAAGATGTTTGTGCATGCAGTAAAAACCGCCATGAAAAAGGGGAATGTGGAGCCTGAGGAGATTGATATTTTGTTGGGCGGGGACTTGCTCAATCAAATTATTTCTGTGAACTTTGCGGCATTGCAGCTGGGGATTCCATTTTTAGGGCTGTATGGCGCTTGCTCCACCATGGCGGAGAGCCTGCTCAATGCCAGCATGATTATAGACGGCGGTTTTGCGAAAAAGACTGTGTGTGTGACCGGCAGCCATTATTCCACGGCGGAGAGGCAATATAGGATGCCTCTGGAGATGGGCGGACAGACGACGCCAACGGCTCAGCGTACTGTGACCGGCGTGGGGGCATGTGTGCTCAGCGACCAAGGGGCAGGACCATATGTGACATCGTTTACCATTGGTACTACCCAGGACTATGGGATAAAGGATGCAGCGAACATGGGGGCAGCGATGGCGCCGGCGGCGATTGATACGCTGGATCGGCACTTTAAGGATATGGGGCGCAAGCCGGACTATTATGATATCATTGCTACCGGTGATTTGGGTAAGCTGGGTTATGATATTGTTATTGAGAAGATGGCTGACATGGGCTATGACATGACTGTGAACTATACGGACTGCGGCATTGAAATATTCGATTTGGACAAACAGAATGTGGATTGCGGCGGCAGCGGATGTGGGTGTTGCGCAACGGTATTGAATGGATATTTGCTGGATAAGATGGAGGCCGGCGTTTATAAGAAGATATTACTGGTGCCCACCGGCGCTTTGCTGTCCACGACCAGCACGCTGCAAGGGGAGTCTATTCCTTGTATTGCCCATGCGGTTGCCATTGAAAAGGAGGTAGGCGTATGAGCTATGTTTGGGCGTTTCTAATCGGGGGTGCCATTTGCGTTGTCGGCCAGATTTTGTTGGATAAGACAACGTTAACCAGTAGCCGGATTCTGGTGATATTTGTGGTGGCTGGGGTGGTATTGGGCGCTTTGGGCCTCTATCAGCCTCTGGAGGACTTTGCCGGCGCAGGCGCCAGCATTCCCTTGAGCGGATTTGGCAATTCGTTGGCTAAGGGGAGCATGGAGGCTGTGGATGAGATGGGGGTGTTGGGGATTTTTATTGGTGGCACCAGGGCTGCCGCAGGCGGCATTACTGCTGCACTATTCTTCGGCTATTTAAATGCGCTGATTTTCCGGCCGCGTATGAAAAAATAGGATGCCTTCTATAGGCATCCTATTCGCAATTATAAGAGATCGGTTGTATGGACCCCGGCAGCTTGTGGGCAGCCGGGGCGTTTGTTTATCTGTTGCCATTCGTGCCGTTTAAAAAACGGTTGGATAGTTGTTCTAAATCTTGCTTGGCTTTTTGAATGCGTTCGATGGTAGCGTCGGTTTCATTCAGCAAGCTTTCCAGATGTTGGATGGAGTTGTCTAGGGCGAGGATTTGTTCTTGGGTTAGCTGATCGGCATATTTGTCCATATTGGATTGTACCCGGCTAATATAGGCTTTACTGTCGGCGATGAGCTGATGCAGCACTTCTTGATTGCTGGCCCATTCCTCGGTATGGATATCGCAGATGCTGTTTTCCAAAT
>JBMNTQ010000098.1:0-7630 GCA_050945815.1 Christensenellales bacterium | reverse complement strand
CCCTACATTTGTTGGGACAAACTTCCTGCCAACGCGATTGAAAAGCGGTAAGCCCAATCGTCCTTCCAGGTTCTTCAAATAAATGCTTAGAGCGGGTTGCGTAATGTGAAGATAATTGGCTGCTGTTGTTATTGCTTGATGTTTAGCAATTGCTGTAATGTATTCCACGTCCTGAAACTTCAGATCGTACACAGCCGATGAATGATTCTGGTTTATGGCATTTCCCTCCCGATATGTAATTGCCCTTCCTTATTTTTATGGTTTTTCGCGCACCGTATTTTACATGAAGACACGAGACAAAAGTTTCCGGATTGCACGCGGCTGCTTTCGGCGGTTTTTTGCTGCGCTCTTTTCTTGCCGGTGCCTTCTGTTTTCAAGCATGGCAGGTGCGAATAATCATATATATTGCTTATTTAAATCATATTATATATATATTTGACAAATAGTCAAGGTGAATTATACTGTAACTAAGGAAAATGCGTATAAAAATCCCGTTGGAGTTAATTGTTTTTTGTATAGTTAAATTAAAGGTTTTTGCAGTCTCATAATAAAGATCGCTGATATAGGGTGTTTGGTGTGTTACATTGTCGTTGCCTGCGAAAGGAGCGATGTCTAAAACAAAAACAGGATGACGAACGATAACCATAGGACAAGCACGAGACTCTAATTCTGCCGTATTTAAGCGACCCTTTCTTGGCATCTGCAACCGTACAAGGGTGAAAGGGGGTAACCACTCTTCAAATTTCATTTTTCATGGCCTATGCAGAAGATGACAAACATGTTGTTGGCAAAGAAAAAAGGAGATTTTTATGAAGGAAAACGCAACTCAGATTCTAAAGGATGCGGGTTTTGGTACCCGAATGGGTTTTGGGGTGGCGCCCGCGGTTGTTGTTGTAGACTTTTGTAAAGGATTTACCACTACAGAATGTCCGTTGGGCGGTGATTATGGAAAAGAAATAGCAGGAACCAATCGTATTTTAGAAATCGCGAGACGCAAGCGTATGCCGGTAATATTTACAACAGTTGGATATGAGGAAAGTCTGGAAGATTGTGCGGCTTGGATTTTGAAGTTTCCGTCCTGCCGTTACTTAAGGGATCCCAAATTCATGGAATTGGATGAAAGACTAAACTATAATGCGAAAATAGAATCTTTGATTGTAAAAAAAGGAGCATCCGCTTTTTTTGGCACCAATCTATCGTCCATGTTAGCATATCGCAGGGTTGATACCGTAATTATTACGGGTGTAACAACAAGCGGTTGTGTCCGTGCAAGCGCGGTGGATTCCTGTCAGTATGGATACCGTACTATCCTGCCCAGAGAGTGTGTGGGAGACAGGGCGCAGGGACCGCATGAGGCCAGCCTATTTGACATTGATGCAAAATATGGGGATGTCATGTCACTTGAGGAGGTTTTGGAGCAATTAGAGTTGTATTGAGGGTTATTCTTTGGTGGGTGGTGCGAATCTGGGTTTAAACTGCCCGGATTACGCATTTAAATAACACTGACGTACAAACATATAAAGGAGAGTTTTTATCATGAAAAAAAGTTTGAAAGCTGTTGTCTGTTTTATAGTTGTAGCAACGTTGCTGGCATCCATCGTTGGTTGCTCTTCTTCCGGCAGCACCTCCCCCGCTTCTTCTGCCGGGCAAGCGGCTTCTTCTCCCGCGCAAGGCAGTGCACCCTCTAAGGATACGCTATCTGGCCTCGCCACTTTCCGTTGCGGCCTCGGCGCTGACAGGAAGAATTACCGACCCGAATGAAGTTATGTGACGCCAATCACATAGCGGGCCTTTGGTTCTGCAAGCAAAGCCCGTCGCGGCGTAAGATTTAGCAATTTCAAATGTTCAGTGCCGTCACAAACGGCGCTCTGTGAAGTGCCGCCAAAAACGCCCAAGGAAGGTATTGAAATGCAAAGTCATGGTCGTGTTTTTCGTTAGATAAGTTGCGGTTTGGCCCTTAGCAAGCCTCATCTAGGCCCTGCGAAGGCCTGCATGTTTTCTTCTTCCGGGGAGATGCCCACTTTTATTTCTCTTGCTTTCTTATTAGTATAAGGAGAATAACGCATGGATCATAGATTCAAAGGACATGTACATAAGTTTGGGGATAACATCAATACCGATATTATTTCTCCGCCTGCGTATCTAGAATTGAGTACAAAAGAAGCAGCAAAATATACCATGCTGCCGATAGCCCCCGAATTTTCCTCGAAGTTTAAGCCGGGCGATATTATAGTCGCAGGCAGAAATTTCGGTTCGGGTTCCAGCCGTGAAACGTCAGTTCTCACCCTAAGAGAGCTCGGAGCGAAAGTCATAGTGGCAAAGAATTTTGCACGCATTTTCTTCCGCAATGCAATCAACTTAGGGGTTTTGGCGGTCGAGTGTGCCCAGACTGAAAAAATCGAAGATGGCGATGAAATTGAGGTTGATGCAATGGCGGGTACAATCGTAAACCTAAGCAAAGGGGAAACCTATACAGCGAGTAAATTGCCAGATCATATTGTAAAGCTAGTGAAAACTGGCGGCTTGGTGCCTTTATTAGAAAAGGGAACTTAGAGAACATAATCCAGAGAGAGGCGATGGAGGTTTCAGATGCGACGACTCATACTATATGACGGCGCTTAGGTTGCGGCCTTTGCTAAAAACGCCGAGCCGATCCTGCTTTGCCTATACATTCTTATAACAGCCCGGAAGAACCGATTTGGCACAGGTTTCCTCGTAATGTCAACGAATACATAGTTTCGAAAAGTCCAAATGAAAGGAGACAATGGAAACAGAAATGGGAATTGGAAACAATGGACCGTTAAAAGATGTCAAAGTCCTCGACATGACGCGCGTACTGGCGGGACCTTATTGCGGGATGATGCTGGCGGATATGGGCGCTGATGTCATCAAGATTGAAGTCCCCGGGAGGGGCGATGACGCAAGAGGCCATACCCCGATGGTCAACGGTGAAAGTGCATACTATATGAACCTGAACCGCAACAAGCGAGGAATAACGCTTAATTTAAAAAGCGAAAAAGGTCGGGAGATATTCCGCAAACTCGTCGCACAGAGCGATATCCTGATCGAAAATTACCGCCCCGGCGTTATGGAAAAGCTGGGACTTGGATACGATGAACTGAAAAAAATAAACCCCGCGCTTGTTTACGGTGCGGTTTCAGGCTTTGGGCATTACGGTCCTTATTCCTCAAGAGCGGGCTATGATATCATCGGTCAGGCAATGAGCGGATTAATGAGTACCACGGGATGGCCGGACAGCCCGCCTACGCGTACAGGAACTGCCATCAGTGATATCATGGGGGGCATCAGCTGTTGTACCGGTATCCTTGCGGCTTATGTAAACCGATTGAAAACAGGCGAGGGAGAAAAAGTTGATGTTTCTCTGGTGGATTCGATGGTATCCTCCCTCGAGATCATTAACATGATTTATCTTTGCACCGGCCGCGTCCCTTCGCGTATTGGCAACAGGTATGAATCTGTCTATCCCTACGACACCTTTGAGGCCTCCGACGGATACGTCATCATCGCCTGCGGGAACGACAAGCTTTATAACCTCTTGAAAGGCATTATCAAGATGCCGGGGATGGATAACGGAAAATTTGCAGATAACGCTAAACGTGTCGAAAACCACGCCGCCCTTAAAGAGATTATCGAGGCTTGGACGAGTACAAAACCCATAGATGAAATTGTGCAGACGATGCTTTCTGTCGGAATTCCGTCCGCACCGATCAACACGATCGACCGTGTCGTCTCCGATCCGCACATCGCGGATGCTCGGGAAATGTTCGTAGAAATCGAGCATCCTGTGGCAGGAAAGATAAAGATCACGGGAAACCAGATAAAATTCACGACGCATAAAGCCTCTATTCGCACTCCATCTCCGATTCTCGGGCAACATAACGCATCGGTTTTGAAGGGGATCGGTTATTCGGATGAAGAAATTAACGAATTTCTCGAGCAAGGGGTAGTATAATGACATTCAGGGCATTGCCGAAGGTGAAGGTTGTCGAAGTCGGCCCTAGGGACGGATTTCAAAGTGTCCAAACGTTTATCCCGACAAAAACAAAGCTGGAAATCATCGACAGAATTGTGGAATCCGGATTTTCCAAAATCCAAGCCACATCTTTTGTCAGTCCTAAAGCCATTGCCCAAATGCAGGATGCCAAAATCATTATCGAAACGGTGGTCCAAAAGCATAAGCATGTCGAATGGTTTGCGCTTGTGCCTAATTTTCACGGCGCAAAATCAGCTGTTGAGGCTGGGTTGGCTGAAATTGCAACGGTTGTCTCCCTGAGCGAATCCCATAATCAGGCGAACATCCGTCGGAGTCATCAGCAATCCCTCGAGGAGATCGCGCGCATTCGGGAAACATTTCCGAATGTAAAAATCACGCAGGATATTGCAACCGCATTCGGATGCCCATTTGAAGGCCCGATGGCGATCCAACCGCTGATAGAATTGATTCGGAGTTTACACAAAATCGGCATTGACGCATTCACGCTTTGCGACACAATCGGCATTGCCAACCCCAATCAAGTGAAGAATGTGCTGTCGTCGGTGCAGGCGGCTTTTCCAGACTGCGTGTTTAGTCTCCACATTCACGACACACGCAACATGGGAATACTCAACAGCTATATTGGTCTGATGTCCGGAGCTGCAAGTGTTCAAACAGCGGTTGGCGGTTTAGGAGGATGTCCGTTTGCACCAGGGGCATCCGGCAATACATCCAGTGAGGACTTGGTGTATTTGCTTGAACAAGCGGGATATGAAACGGGTATAAATTTTGAAAAATTGCTGGAGACAGCGAAATATCTCCGTTCCAATGTGCAGGGAAATTATAGCGGCCATCACATTAATATCACCGATAAACCGTGTACCCTACAATAAAGAATTGCTAAATGGAGAAGCTGGGGTGCAAGCATTTCTTTTTCTCCAATGTTAAAGCCGGATTCATACCAAAACACGCGATTTTCCCCGCAGCCTGCAAATGCCCGGCGAGAGAATGCGTTTGCTCAAGGGATATAAGACAAGGCAGACCGAGGAGCGATTGAGAGCCGGAGATCAATGGGAAGACCACGATCGCCTTTTCGCGGGGTGAAGCGGAAAGCCGCTCAACCCATCATGCGCCGAAAATTGGCTATCCCGTTTTTCAATCGGGCTGGAATGCGCCACGTGAACCCGCAGAGCTTTCGGCACTTAAATGCCACGTTGCCGCTTGGCAGCGGCTGACATAAAAACGGTTTCGGCGTTGCTGGACATTCGCAAGCGTCTACCACGCTCAACATCTATGCGCACGCCTCTGCCTGCACTCAAGACAAAGCCACGAGTGCCATATCGGACATGCTTTCGGGCAAAATAACCATCGAAAGACTTTTGAAGAGACAAACACGGCCAAGAAACCGCATTGTTACGCGGAATCTTGGCCGTTTTGCGTGGAGCAGGTAACGGGATTCGAACCCGCTCGATCTGCTTGGGAAGCAGAGATGCTGCCATTACACCATACCTGCGCCGTCGGAACAGATTTATTATAACGCAGCGCGCCGGGGATTGCAAGAAGAATCATCCGCCCTGGGCCGCCAAATCTGGGCGAAACTCCTCGGGGATGCACTGCGCCACAATGCCGTTGAGATAGTCGAGCGAAAAATAGCCGTAATCGGCCCGTAGGCCGTGCCGCCCGGCCAGCGCATCGGTGTATTGAGAAAGGGGGTAGACCCGCACCTCGCTGCGCGCGGCCCCGTCGTACTGGGTCACGACCGGGAGCATTTGGGCGCGTGTGATCGCGGTTTTTCCTGTCTTGGGATCCTTGGTGATGTCGAGATCCAGCACGCCCCCCAGCATATTCTGGGGGTTGCTCATGCTGGAGATGAAGTTGCCCAGAGAATAGACCACCAGCGTGCGGTTTTCAGACCCTCCGGTGCGCCACTCCATCGGCTGCAGCGTGTGGGAATGGTGCCCGAGCACCAGATCCACCCCCCAGTCGGCAAACCGCTGGGCCAGCTCAAGCTGATTGTTGTTGACCGCCAGGCTGTTTTCGGTTCCCCAGTGGATGGACAGCACCACAAAGTCGGCGCTGGCTCTGGCCAGTTCGACCTGCTGCCGGAGCAGCGCCTGCTCATGCGAGAGGATGTATCGCATCGGCGTGTCGATGGGCAGCCCCAATCCGTTGGTGTGCTCGGTCACCGGAACAAACGCGATGGTGACGCCGTCCTTTTCGACCAGCAGAGGCTGCTGCATGGCCTGCTCGGTGCGCCACGCGCCGATGGTCAGGATGCCCGGCCTGCTCTGCCAGAAGTCGAGCGCGGCCACAAGCCCCTTTTCACCCATGTCGAACATGTGGTTGTTGGCAACATTGACGATGTTAAATCCCATTTGGGCGACACATTCCCCCAGGGCCTCGGGGGAGTTGAACTGGGGGTATCCCGAAAGCGCATAAAGCCTTTCGGCGATGATGGTCTCCTGGTTGATAAAGCGCAGATCGGCGCCGGAAAACAGCCCCTCGACATGCTGGTAGGCCGGCGAAAAGTCAAACCCCCGGCCGTTGGTACGGGCGGCGGCCTGGCGGTAGATGTTGTCGTGGATCAGATTGTCCCCCGCCGCCATGAAGCGGATGGTGACGGGCGGCGCAGGCTGCGGCGCAGGCTGGGACGGCGCCTCTACCACGGCCGGCTCGGCGGGGGCCGCCGGTTCGGGGGGCGCCGCGGGGATCTGCGCGGTCATAAAAAACAGCCCCGCGGCCGCGACGCACAGCGCCGCAGCCAACGCCAGCGTTCCGATAAGATCCCGTTTCATGGCCCACCTCCCGACGGATGGATGTCTGCCCGCGGCCGCCGCGTGTTTCGGACGGCGGCGCTCTCAAACACTTATTGCGGCGCCCTGCCCTCGTAGCCCATCCGCAGCGAGATCTGCTGCGTGGCATCGAGCAAAAAGGGCAGCTTTTCATAGATGTGCTCGTCGGTCATGCGGGTGGCCGGCCCGCTGACGCTCATCCCGGCGATGATCCCGCCGGTGTAGTCGTAGACCGGCGCCGCAACGCACCGCGCGCCGGGCTCGTATTCCTCGTTGTCCAGCGCGTAGCCCTGCCGGCGCACCGTCTCGAGCTCCCGCAGCAGCGCCTCGCGGGTGGTGATGCTGCGGTCGGTGAGCGCCGGCAGACCCCTGGTCGCGATGAACTGGTCGATCTGGGGCGGCGCGTAGTTGAGCAGCAGCAGCTTTCCCACGGCGGTGCAGTGCATCGGCGAGATGTTGCCGATTCTGCGGGTGGTCATCAAAAGCTGGCGCGGACCGCTGACCGCTTCGATATACATCACCATCATGTTGTGTTCCTCGGCGATGTTGGCCGATTCGGAGAAGATCTGCGCGATGCTCCGCAGATAGGGCGTGCAGATGTTGCGGATGCTTTTGCGGCTGGATACATTGGCCGCAATAGCGCAGATTTTATACGAAAGCGAGTAGCGGTTGGTATCGGCGTCCTGCACGACATAGCCGTTTTTTTGCAGCGTCACGATGTAGCGCAGGGCGGTGCTCTCGTTCATACCGACCAGCCGCGAAAGCTCCTGAAGGCGGATCGGCTCGTCCTGTTCCGAGAGCCGCTCGAGAATCAGCAAGAGCTTCTCGGAGGATTGATTGGATC
>JBMNTQ010000097.1:0-7636 GCA_050945815.1 Christensenellales bacterium | reverse complement strand
GTTTGGAAGAAAGCTCAACATGGACTTCCAGAATATCCAGATTGTTGACCCGGTCGATGACCAGCAGATAGTGGGGCGCAATGCCCTCCATCGTGACCAAGACGCTCTCGATCTGGGAAGGAAATACGTTGATGCCGCGAATGATGAGCATGTCGTCTGTGCGCCCGGTCAGCTTGTGCAGCCGACGGTGGGTGCGTCCGCAAGGGCAGGGTTCACTGATAATGCAGGAAATATCATGGGTACGGTAGCGCAGGGTGGGAATTCCTTCTTTGGCCAGAGTGGTGATGGCAACCTCGCCAAACTCGCCGTCCGGCAGAGGTTCACCAGTATCGGGGTTGATGATTTCTATGATAAAATAATCTTCCCAAATATGCATGCCGTGTTTTGCCTCGCGGCATTCCATGGAAACGCCGGGCCCCATGGTTTCCGACAGACCATAGATGTCTAGCGCGTCGATATCCATCAGCCCTTCGATTTGCTGGCGCATTTCTTCAGTCCAAGGTTCGGCACCAAAGATGCCTGCGCGAAGCTTAAGGTTTTTGCGAGGAATATCCATTTCTTTGATGGTCTCAAACAGCATCAAAGCGTAAGATGGGGTACAGGCCAAGATAGAAGATCCAAAATCTTGCATCAGCATGATCTGGCGCACGGTATTTCCGGAGGATATAGGAAGGGCGGTCGCTCCTAATTTTTCCACGCCATAATGCAGGCCCAGGCCGCCGGTAAACAGACCGTAGCCGTAGGCGATGTGGACGATATCGTCTTGGGTGGCACCGGCGCAGCCTAAGGCACGGGCACAGCACTCGGACCAAATACCGATGTCGTTTTGGGTGTAGCCTACGGTGGTGGGCTTGCCAGTGGTGCCCGATGAAGCATGGATTCGGACGATATCTTTCATAGACGCGGAGAACATCCCGAAAGGATAGTTGTCGCGCAGATCGGTTTTGTTGGTGAATGGGAGACGCCTGATGTCATCCAATGTTTTGATGGTATCAGGGGATACACGGGCGGCATCCAAATGCTTGCGGTAGAATGACGAGTTATGGTAGCAGTAGGCCACCGTTTCCTGAAGGCGCTTCAATTGCAGCTTTTCCAAGCTTTCTTTGGACATGCATTCTATTTCAGGATTGAAAATGGTAGCAGATTTGTTCATGGCAGACTAGCCCCCTTGCTTAATACCGGGCAAAACCCTCGGTTGTATGCTTAAAAATGCAAACATACAGCATCAAGCTATATTTTTGCATCGTATACTAGTTAAAATAGGTGCATGAAAACACTGAATACAATTCCTAAGACCAACAGCCCGACGAGGGTTACGCTTACGATACGAATTCCTCTCTTCATAAGAGCCTCCCTACAGTGAAATTTCCTATTATTATATCAGAACCGGGGAAGAAATGGTATAGGCTATTAGTAGGATTCTGATTTTAGCTTGTGGGCCTGATGTAAAACAAAAAAGCGCGGAAACCGCGCTTTTGCTCACATAGGTTAAATGTGCCGCTGAACTTTACCAGACCGCAAGCAGCGGGTACAAACTTTAATCGTTTTGGGAGATCCGCCGACAATCGCACGTACGCGCTGAAGATTAGGAGCCCAAGTCCGCTTGCTTTTTCTATGGGAATGGCTGATCTGGTTACCAGAAACGACCCCTTTATTGCAAACTGCACAACATCTTGCCATATCTTACACCTCCCTTGGACAGCTTCAAAACAAAGTTATTGTATCACCAACGGCAGCAATTTACAAGTGCGGATTTCTATTTAATTCATAAAGAATTTATAGATTGAAAAGAATCTGACGGAACCAGGGAAATATAAAATATTTTTGGACTTAATAAGTATAATACTGTATAATAATATAACGTGGAATTTGGTAAGAAGATTTTACAGCTACAGGAGGTATGAGAATGGCTGGGATCATCGTTAATGATTTAGGTAAAATTACCATCGCCGACGATGTTATAGCGAATATTGCTGGCCTAACCGCTATAGATTGCTATGGTGTGGTAGGTATGTCTCCCTTAAAAGGAAGCGAGGGGCTTGCCAACATATTAAAACGCGACAATATCGCCAAAGGAATACGCGTTGTTGCGGACGGGAATGCTGTCAACATTGAATTAAATGTAGTGATTGAATACGGGACTTCAATATCGGTCGTTGCTTCCAATATTGTGGATGCAGTGAAATATGCTATAGAAAACCTGACCGGCATTGTGGTAGATAGCGTAGACGTGCGGGTAACCGGCGTCAACGTTTAAGTTTGGAAGGGGAAACGAGGGGGATATTGCTGTGGATTCATATACCATTGATGCAGTTCTGTTCAAAGATATGATCATGACCAGTGCTGCGTTGCTGGACAGAAACAAGACCATTTTAAACGATCTGAACGTCTTTCCGGTACCTGATGGGGATACTGGCACCAATATGAGCATGACCATGATGGCTGCTGCCCGGGAGCTTAGCGGACGTGACTACAACTCTATGGATAAAGCTGCGGCGGATGTTTCCATGGGAGCCTTGCGCGGCGCCCGAGGGAACTCCGGCGTAATTTTGTCTCAGGTTTTTCGGGGTTTTTCTAAAGGTGCTGCGGGGCATGGGAAGATGGATACAAAGACTTTTGCGGCGGCTTTAAGCGCCGGCAGCGAGGCTGCGTATAAAGCCGTGATGAAGCCCAAGGAAGGCACGATGCTGACGGTGATTCGCGAGGTTTCCAAAAAGGCTATGGAATTGGCCGAGGAAAATGTTGATATCTATACGATGATGGAAGCCATCATTGAAAAAGGCGAGGAAACTCTCAGCAAAACGCCCCAGATGCTGCCTGTTTTAAAAGAGGCCGGCGTTGTAGATGCGGGGGGCATGGGCTTACTTTTCATTATCAAGGGGTTTAGCCTGGCGATTAACGGACAAGAAATAACGGACTATGTTGTAGACACCCAGGCAAAGCCGCAGATTTTAGAGCATAGCGCTGCTGCTCACGATATGCAGGATATTGAATTCGGCTATTGTACGGAATTTTTCATCAAGAATTTGCCCCAAGGGTTTTCAGAAGGGGATTTAGAGAAGCTTCAGGAAAAGCTTGCACGCATTGGTGATTCTATTGTGGTGGTGGGCGACCAGGATTTGGTGAAGGTGCATGTGCACACCGACGCCCCCGGCGTTGCCTTGCAGCATGCATTGAAGCTTGGGCAGCTAAGCGGTGTTAAAATCGACAACATGCGTGAGCAACACGCTAATCTGGCCCATGGTGCAATGGAACACAGCCATCAGCCCAAACCGGCAGAAGATAAGGATTATGCGCTGGTAGCTGTGGCAGCGGGAGACGGAATTTCTGAGTTGTTTAAAGATTTGATGGCCGATGAAGTTGTGCAAGGGGGACAGACTATGAACCCCAGCGCTGAGGACATTCGTCAGGCGATCGAACGGGCGCCTTCTCGGCGTGTCTTCGTGTTTCCCAACAACAAAAATATTGTTTTAGCTGCGCAGCAGGCTGCTGAAATGACGGATAAAGAAGTGTGGGTGATTCCTTCCCGCTCGATTCCCCAGGGAATAACGTCTATTCTGGCATTCAATCCCGCTGCCGACCCGGAGGAGAACTCCGATGCGATGAACAAAGCGCTTTCTACCGTTAAAACCGGGCAGATTGCCGCTGCTGTGCGGGATTCCAAAGTGAACGGGTTTGACATCAGTCAGGGAGATTATATGGGCATGCTGGACGGCGACATTACCGTTGTGGACCAATCCCTTACGTCAGTCGCGTTTCAGTTGCTGGACAGTATGATGGATCAGTCTACCGATGTGGTGACCATCTTCTACGGCGAAGACGTAGAGAAGCAAGACGCGGAGGATCTGGTTCTCCAAATCGAGGAGAAGCATCCAATGTGCGAAGTCTCGCTCTTTCATGGGGGACAGCCGGTGTATGCTTACATATTCTCCGCTGAATAAGCTGATGGATGATTCGTAAAATAAAACGCCAAATGCCGGGAGATATTCCGGCATTTGTTGTAGAAAAACATGGAGAAGCTATGCGAAGCCTTGAGCAAACTTTGGACCAGTTTAAAGGGGTAGGCCCTAAAAAACTGGCGCAATTAAATAAGCTGGGCCTTTATAATGTCGCCGATATGCTGCGGTATTTGCCCCGGGATTATTTGGACCTGAGTGCCCCTAAGCCGGCTTGTGCGTTGCAGCCTGGCGAATACGGGGTTTTTTGCGGACGCTTCGAGGGCCTGCCTAAGAATTATTGGCCCAGACGAGGCCTGCGCATTACCCGCTACTCTGCTTTTGATGATACCGGAAAGATCGTTTGCGTCTGGTTTAATCAGCCTTATGCGGCCAATCGGATCCGCCCGGACAGGGACTATCTGATTTATGGGAAGATGGATATAGGCGGCCACATGCAAAATCCCGAGCTGTTTGATCCTGAAACCCAGCGCTGTATTCTGCCGATATACCGTGTAGGCGTACAGGTTTCGCAAAATTTGCTTAGGGATTTGGCGCGGTTGTGCCTGGATCGTGTGAAAGGCGCCTTGCCGGAGACGCTGCCTGCCTCATTTCGCGAAAGATACCGCCTAGCCGAGTTGAATAGTACGTACCAAAACATCCATTTTCCCAAAGACCAAGAAGCGCTTTCTATAGCTCGGCGGCGGCTTGCCTTTGAGGAACTTTTGTTTTTCCAACTGTTTATTGCCCGGCGAAAGGCCATGGCGAGTGAAAACGGACAAGCTTTTCAAATTGATCGGCAGGATCTTGAAAACAGAATAGCCAAGCTGTCCTTCCAGTTGACCAATTCTCAGCGTGCGGCATGGGAAGATATTGTGCAGGATTTGGGGAAAATTCGGCCTATGAGCCGTATCGTACAAGGGGATGTGGGCTGCGGAAAAACCGTTGTGGCACTGATGGCGCTGTATGTGGCTGCAAGAAATGGCGTACAGGGTGCCATTATGGCACCGACGGAGGTGCTGGCTTCTCAGCATTTGCAGGAAACCCGGCGCTTCTTTGAGGGGACGGGGATCCAAGTGGGTGGGCTGAGCGGCCGTATGAAGGCGGCGGAGCGCAGGGAAGCCCTTGCATGCATCCGCAGCGGTGCGTGGCAGATTGTGTGCGGTACCCAGGCTTTAATCCAGGAAGGAGCTTCCTTTGATAATCTGGGGCTGGTGGTTGCGGATGAACAACATCGCTTCGGCGTGGCTCAGCGGGCCCGTCTCATGCAAAAAGGAAAGGCGCCCCATGTACTGCTCATGTCGGCCACCCCTATTCCTCGAACGTTGTCATTGATTTTATATGGTGATTTGGACCTTTCCACAATAGACGAGCTGCCGCCCAATCGCAGCCCGGTTAAGACTCAGGTTGTGCCTCCCAGCAAGCGCAAGGCGATGTTTGGCTATCTGCGTGAGCGGATCGCGGCTAAAGAACAGGTTTATATCGTGTGTCCCTTGGTGGAAGATGGGGAGACGGCGGACATACATGCTGCACAAAGCCTCTACGATGAATTGCGCTGCGGTGCTTTTTCGGGGCTGCCTGTTGGACTGCTGCATGGGAAAATGAAGAGCGCCGACAAGGCTGCGGCCCTTTCAAGCTTTGCAAATGGGGAAACTCGGGCGCTGGTATCCACCACTGTCATTGAAGTGGGCGTACATGTTCCCTCTGCTACGATCATGGTTATTATGGATGCTGATCGTTTTGGCTTGTCCCAGTTGCATCAGCTGCGCGGCCGGGTAGGGCGGGGCAGCGCACAATCCCGCTGCTTCCTATATAGCGACAGCCCGGGAGATATCGCTTTGCAAAGACTTTCTTTGCTGGAGCAATGCCACAGCGGCTTTGAAATTGCCCAGAAGGACTTGGAAATGCGCGGCCCAGGGCAATTTTTAGGCAACCGACAGCATGGAGCAGGCAGCTTTAAAATGGCGCGCCTGATGCAGGATACGACCATGCTGGCCCAGACCCAAAATGCCTGCCGGGAGATTCTTGCATCGGAACAACCAGAAAACGCGGACATTTTAGCCGCAGCAATGCGCCATTATGAGGCACTGATGCAGGATGTGGCTTTGAACTAACCCTTGCGCTTCATTCGGCTAGAAAATTCGAACATTATTAATCTAAAAAACAATTTATTATTTG
This sequence comes from Christensenellales bacterium, assembly GCA_050945815.1. GTDB lineage: Bacteria > Bacillota > Clostridia > Christensenellales > JBMNTQ01 > JBMNTQ01. The sequence goes on along the minus strand of JBMNTQ010000097.1, from coordinate 1,523 downwards.
GAAACGGTTTTTCAATCGTTTCCTTTTTTGTGGAATTTATTCATATATTACCAGTGTATATTCCTATTTCACTGGAAACATTAATAGTGCAAATAAAAAAAGGAGGTGAATACTTTGGCTAGCAACAATAAAACAGTGGTTCCGGGTTCGAAGCAGGCTTTAAACACCATGAAGTATGAGATCGCTAACGAACTGGGCGTGAATCTAAAACAGGGATACAACGGTGACCTTACTTCGCAGCAGGCCGGTTCTGTTGGCGGTGAAATGACAAAGCGTTTGATTAAGCGTGGATTGGGTATGCAATAATTATGCCAAATCCCATCATCTTTAGTTGAGGAGGTGAAAAAACATGGCAAGCAACAATAACAACAGCGGTACATTCAATACCCCTGAAGAGAAAAATCAGCTTAACAATATGAAATATGAAGTAGCCAACGCTCTGGGCGTTAACCTGAAGCAGGGCTATAACGGCGACCTGACTTCTAAGGAAGCCGGCTCTGTTGGCGGCGAAATGGTTAGGCGCTTGATCGAAAAAGCGGAACGCAACATGAGCGGCGGCTAATCGGCGATTCATTGATAAATAGCCCGACGGGGGCTTTATATTGAAAAGAGGCTCGGTATTATTCCGTGCCTTTTTTTAATTTTAGCAACAAAAAATAGGCTTTCCAGTCTTTGGTAAAGGCAGGTTGACAAATGCCGGTTTATTCGTTATAATGGCTACATTTAAATGATTTAGCTCAATATCGCTTTAAAACGATAAAGCGAAGGCGGGGGGTCGTATGGATTTCAAACAATATATTCCGGAAGGCGTACAGGATTATTTGCCAATGGAATGCTACAACAAACGGGAGGTGGAGCGGATTTTCCGCCGCCGTTTTAGAAGCTGCGGGTATTTGGAAGTGGAAACGCCCATGTTCGAACACTATGAGGTATTCGGAAACGGAATTGGCAGTGTGCGGCAGGAAAAAATGATTAAATTCTTTGACCAGCAGGGCAGGATCTTGTCGCTGCGGCCGGATATTACCATGCCCATCGCTCGAATGGTGGCTACCAAGAAGATGGATTTGCCGGCACGCCTATGCTATGTGGGCAATGCTTTTGGTTATGATAACACGGTATATGGCGAGCAAAAGGAGTTCACTCAGGCTGGGGTGGAATGCATCGGTTTCCCGGGCGAGGAGGCCGACGCGGAGCTGATTGCCACGGCGATCCTGGCACTGAAGGATGTTGGGCTGACCAATTTTCAGATGGATATTGGGCAGGTGGAGTTTTTTAAGGGGTTGATGGAAGAAGCCGGCCTTGGATATGAGGAAAGCAAGCTTTTGCTGGAAGCGGTGGACCGCAAAGATGCCATTGCTATGGAATTGCTGCTGCGAGACAAGCCTTTAAGCGAGAAGCTCAAGCAGCGCATCATGCAGTTGACTACCCTTTATGGCGGCGAGGAAGTATTTGCTGTTGCGGATGAATTTTCCGCACACCCGGTATGCCGTGGTGCTGTGGAATATTTGCGCAAGGTATATTCT
>JBMNTQ010000096.1:0-7641 GCA_050945815.1 Christensenellales bacterium | reverse complement strand
AGAAAGACGAAGCGGGGCCGGGCCTTGGCTGGGCATGGGAGCGCAGCTTTACGATAGTTGAGGATCAAATTTGATGCCGGTGACGGATAGGACCGGCAGCCAAGTTGATAAATTTATATGGAGGGATATGGGCTATGAATTTTTCTGTGAAACCCGCTATCACCAGTGCGGACAGCCTGCTGGATTTTTTTCGCGAGTGGCAGGTGGGAGCTAAGGATTTGATCGTTACGAATGCATATGTTTTGCAGCCGGCTTTGAAGGGGGAGGCTGTGCCTTGTGATGTGTTGTACCAGGAGAACTATGGGCAGGGAGAGCCTAGTGACGAGATGGTGGACGCTATGCTGGCGGCTATCGACGGCAAGGACTATGAACGCATCATTGCCGTTGGCGGCGGGACGGTGATTGATATTGCCAAACTGTTTGTGTTTGGCGATGACCTGCGCTGTGAGGAGATTTTTGATCGGGGTGCGAACCTGTCCAGAAAGCGCAAGCTGTTGATTATTCCTACTACCTGCGGTACGGGCAGTGAGGTAACCGGCATTTCCATCATTGGCTTTGTGAAGAAGGATACCAAGATTGGCTTGGCTGTGCCTGCGCTTTTTCCGGACGAGGCTGTGTTGATTGGCAGCATGCTGTCTACCTTGCCTTATGAGGTGTTTGCTACCAGCAGCATTGACGCACTGATCCATGCTGTGGAGAGCTATGTTTCCCCTAAGGCCAACGCTTTTACCCGTAGTATGGGCCGCAGCGCCATCGAGATGATTTTGCGGGGCTATGGGCAGCTTGCAGCGACCGGTAAGCGGGATTTGCCTGAGGATATGCAGCCCTATTTGGAGGCCAGCACCATGGCGGGCATTGCCTTCGGTAATGCCGGTTGTGCCGCTGTGCATGCTTTGAGCTATCCCATTGGCGGCGGATATCATGTGCCCCATGGCAAGGCCAACTATATGGTTTTTCAGGCTGTGTTTGCCGCATACCGCCGAAAGGGCGCGGACCTTTCGCCTTTGGAGGATGTGTTGACAGGGGTGCTGGGCGACGGTGATGTGTGGAGGGAGCTCTTTGATTTACTGGGCAAGGTTTATGATAACCAGACCTTGGGCAGTTTGGGGGCGGATCGGGACAAGTGTGCTGAAATGGCGGCGAGCGTTGTTGCCAACCAGCAGCGTTTGCTGGGCAATAACCCGGTGGAGCTGACGCAGGAGGACATACGGGAGATTTTTGAAAGCTGTCTGTGAGCCAAGCCGGCCGGAAACAGCGGCTGTAGAAATACGGCAGATAGACCGAGGTATAAAACCGCGCGGACATAGAGCCGTGCGGTTTTGCTTGCATCAGGGGCGGGCGGTTCTCCGAAGCGGGGATAATTGGGCGGAAAATGGGCTTGTTTGCCGGGGGAACCAGTTGCATTTTGGGGAGATTAGATATATTATTACTGTGGAAGAATCCACGCTGGCTCGGGCTTGGCCGTGAGATGCAAGGGACGTGTGGACACGGGCATCTGCAATGACAGAAGGAATCTTCCGCATTGTTTTTGGAGGGTAGATGCCGCTTTACGATACAGCCGCAGGCGTGCGGAGAGAAGCGGGGGTTTTGCTTGATTTGGGCTGGGGGCCGGTTGGCATAGGGCCGTCGGTTGGGGCAGAAGTTCGATGGGGTTGGGGGCAATGCGGAGCACGGGCGTGCAGGTAAGGAGGAACGGACTGTGGCGCAAAAAAAGACATGGTTGTACCTGTATACGGTTATTTTAGCTTGTACGGTTTTGTCCATAACGATGGGGAACAGTATGCTGGGCTTGATCCTTGGGGATATTATGGGCCATTATCATATAAGCCTGGATGGCGGCGGGCTGATGTCTATGTATCAGAATATTGGGGGAACCATCGGAATTATTTTATTGACCTTTCTGATTGACCGCATCAATAAGCCCTTGTTTCATATGCTGCCTGTTTTTATGGCTGCTGCCTGCGTGCTGCTGATCGGGACGGCGCCGCCGTATGCGCTGTTTATGATGCTGTTTCTTTTGTTTGGCATTACGATTGCGACGGTGGATGTAACGTCCAATGCCATTATACCGGATATACACCAGGAAAAGCGGGACGCGTTGTTGAGCCTGCTGCATAGCATTTCGCCCATCGGGGCTATTTTAATTCCCATTGTTGCGGGGACGGCTGTGGAGGCGGGGACGCCTTGGCAAGATATCTATACTGCGGTGGGGATTTTGCTGTTGGTCGTATTTGTTTTGTATGGAATCGCGTATTTTAAGATGCGCCCTGCTATGAAAGTCATCCATAGCCAGCAGACAGAGAGGCGTGAGAAGGGGACGTTTAAGCGCTTTTTAAAGGATAAGAATGTATGGCTGGCTGCCCTGAGTATTTTCTTGTTTGCGGGCTACCAGGGCGGGGTTATTGTTTGGATTACCAAATACTTGAGCGATGTGTTTAACGTTGGGCCGGTTATGGGCGGGATTGGCGTTACGGCTTATTGGCTGGGCGCGGGGATCGTACGCTTTTTGTTTGCGGTTTCGCCCCTTAAACGGCTGCAGACAAAGCCTGTGCTGATGTGGGGCGGGATAGCTGCGGGCGTGGCTCTTGCTGTGGGGATATTGTCGGGGAATTACTACGTTATGATGGGCTGTGTGTTTTTGTCCGGCTGCTTGAATGCGCCTTCCTTGCCGCGGGGAGTGGGCTTAATAAGCGGTTGGTATAAGGAGAACTCCGGGCTGGCGTCGAGCCTTGCTTTCATCGGCTTGTATCTTGCCGTTGCCGTAGTACCGCTGTTGATGGGGATAACGGCCAGCGCGCTGGGGATGGGGGCGATGATGGCTATACCGGCTTTGTGTACGATCCTTTCCGGTGTTACGGCTATATTTTTACCCAGGCATCATAGCGTGGGAAAAGAGGCCGCATAAGCGGCGTATAAGAAATTTGCAAGGTGGTTTGCAGGACAAAGAGAGAACAGGCGCTTCCCAGTAGGAAAAGAAGCGCCTGTTCGTTTTGTAAGGGTAAGGAACGTTGGGTTTTAGTCGTTGTCGTAGATAGAATACGCAGCCTTTTTTCCAAAACCGGGGTTGGAGCGAAAAATTTGTATAGAGTTGGGGTTTGATTACGCAAGAGGCTGCTTTATCTTGGAAGAAGCCTTTGTATTTTGTTCATATATAAGGCTAATCCTGTACGGAAGCATATCAGAATACGCTGAACAATGCGAATTAGATATGTCCTGATTGTTGGGAGGAACGTTTTTGCGAGGCGGTGTAAGCTTGAACGGGGCAGAAGGCTTGTGCTTTGTCGGTGAAAAAAAGATGCGGCTTTGCTTGCAAATGGCTCTTGATTTTTGCTGAGAATTGATATACTATAAAAATAGTTAGTTTAGACTAACTAAACGCCGGCAACCAGGTTGGGGAAGGATAGGATACGGACATTTTGTTGTGCTGTGTAGGCATGAGAAAGGAAATGATTATGAACTATGATGATTGGAAGGGGAAAATATCCACATTCAAGACCATTGATGTACGCCATATACAGGGGAACTTTTTTCCCGGCTTGAAAAAGCAGGCTTATGGCATCAAAGTTGGAGAAGGATTGAAGATTATTCAGACCTTTGAGCCCTATCCCCTGTACACGGCTTTTGAGGATCTTGGGTTTGAGCACTATACGGAGCAGGTGGGGGCCAGTGAGTTTCATGTGTATTTTTACCGCGTGGAAATGAAAGAGGGCGGGGATCGGGCGCCATTCAAGCCACTGGCGCTGCTTAATTACCCGATGATTGATGAGGGACTGGGGAAAATTGCCGCTGACTTTTGGGATTTGACCTGGAATGACGACAAGCGCACGCTACCCTATGAGACGCGGCTGTTGCTTTCCCTTGCCAACGCGGTTGGCGCCGGCAGAATGCGTCAGGCATCCAGAGAATTGGTGAAAGCCTATATATATGGGGTGGATACCGCTGTTTTTGACGATGTTTTTGAGCTGCTTGCATGGAATCAGGGGATTGGACATTTCAGCTCGGAGATCGGGCCGTCTGCGCTGTTTCAGGCGTATAAGCTGATCAAAACCCAGGAGAAAAACGGTAGGAGCCGGGATGAAATTAAGCAAATGCTGATGGAGAAATTCGGCGAGAAGAACGAGGAGGTTTCTGTGCAGTAAGGGCGTTGGCGGCCTTGGTGGCCTTGGCGTTATTTGTGGCGTGCTAGGGCCTGGACTGGGGATGTATAAGCTTCTTACTTAGATCGAGGTAAAGAGAGACAGAAAAGGCCGGCTTCTTGCTTTTTGCAGGGAGCCGGCATATTTGAGGGGCGGCATTAGGCTGGGGACCCATGCCGGCAGCGAGCCGACGCTCCCACAAGATTGCAAATGCCCCAAGCGGCTTGCGGATCGGGGTGCAGACCGGGCTTGCTGCTATCAAAAAAGCGGCATATTCATTTCTTGTTATTCATTTTTGCAGGGTGGGAACATGTGAAGCACTAGTCATCCAATTATGTGGATAGGCAGCAAGGAGCCACTTTTTTGTGTAGGCTTATTAGGTGTTGGATAAATTGCCATATTTTTGCGGAGGGCGTCAGATTTGAAGCAATAGCTTCCGCATTCTTTTTGTGCCTGTTCAAGCTGGGCAATTTTTTTTTGTTGCCCAGCTGTAGTGAGACGTAGAGATGCTATAAATGCCTGTAGGAAAGGATTTGTGTGGATAGGGAGCGTTTGGAAGACTGCACAGGGGGGAGGCAGGAGTTGTCCGTTGCTCAGAGAAAAGCTTGTTGTTCTTGACAAGCCTTTGTACAAGGCTATTTTTCGGCATCGGCGGTAAAGCGCGGCGAGCTTCATTTGGAAACGGATGATGCCAGCCTTTGGAAGCGTAAAGCCATGATCGCGTACTGCATGGGAAAATAAAATTTTAAACTGTATGCGCGGCAGATGGAAAACGATGGCTGTGATATAATATAATTGAATTGAATATATAGTTGTGGATAGATGTGGTGCGAGCAGGAGATGGATCGCTGAAGGATGCATCCAGGATGATCTGCCGTTTTTTTGACCAAAAATTGGATTTTCGTGTACGGCTGTTCAATGCGCTGGCAATGGTGGGAGCACTCGTCCGCTTTGCTATGATGTTGGTCGGCATCGCTACGGGGGCTGGGGTGAAGACCTTTGTAAACGGTATGGCTGCTGTTTTATCCGATGGGTTGCTCCTCTACTCCTAGGTACAACAATGTCAACGTATCGGCGTTTAACCAGCTTCTTGTAACGTTTTCGCCGAGCATCATAGGCCCGATGCAGAAACAAAAACTGCATGAGTTCTTTGAGGCGGAGGAAAGCAGACGCCGTGATGTTTCGATGGAAGTATAATCGTATTGGGAGATGCGCAAGGAGGTGTCTTTTGTGTTAGTATGGCTGGCGGTACTTTTGTTTGTGATCGTTGCTGCGGGCATTTTAGGGCTGATCATTCTTATGCGGCGCAAGGGGAGAAAACAATGGATGGTTGTATCGACCGTTGCTTTGAGTATAGCCTTGCTGGCGATCGCAACCTATATTGCGTTGACACTTCTGTTTCCTGATTCGGCCGGCAAGCAGCCGACCGGTGAATCGCCGGGGATAACTGCGTCGATACCGGAAGCATCTGCAACGCTGATGCCGTTAGCAGCGCCGCAAACGCCATCTATGGGCCCGGTATTGCCGGAGCCAAAGCCCGAAGAATACGACCTGCCGATAGATGAGGTGCCTGCATTTTACCCGGATGTGTTGGGGCTACGAGACGTTCCGTACGAGGCAATGCCTGTGTTTGGGTCTCAAAATGAAGTGACTAAATTTGTTCTGCATAACTTCTTGAACGGCAGGTTTGAGTTTGAACTGTATCTTGCAAAGGACTTTGCGGTTGATGAAGGAACGGGATTTACAATTTTGAACCGCGCGTGTGAAACGGCTATGTCCTACTATTTGTTCAGCGCATACGAAACGATTGATATGTACACTGAGGAACGCGGCGATGAAGATAAGGTACATGCAACGATAAAGCTGGAATATTCTGAGCCTGCATACGACCTGGAGGCAAGAGCGGAAGCGTATGAATTTCTATTGAAGAACCCTGTGCCCAGCGGAGGGTTTCAGGATTTTGAAAGCGAAAAGGCCTATGCACGAAAGATTCACGATTTTATTGCACGGAAAATCACCTATTCGCCCATTGGGTATGACCCGGAGAATATGTTCGGTATGGAGAAATATGAGGCTTGCCAGGAAGCCTATAATGCGCTGGCCGCAGAGGATAACATGGCAGTTTGCGCAGGGTATGCGAGAGCGTTCGCGTTGATTGCGCAGTATGCTGGGATCAACTCTGCGTGGGTTTTCGGCAACGAGACGGAGGTGTCGAGCCATGCGTGGAATGTTATTTACCCTTGCGACGGGAGCGAAGCGGTGTTGGTGGATGTTACTTGGGACGACACCGAAAGCGACGATGTTCCGGGGCAGACCTATGTAAGCGACAGATATTTCTACATTCCGCTCAGCGAGGAATACGAACATATACCTGCGGACTATTTTGATGAATTCCTGCGGTTTATCAACGAAAATTGAGCGCACCGGCCAATGCGGCGGTAGGGCTGCTTTGGCTTTGCGGCTGCGGCCAGACTTGCGGAAGCTGGCGAATGGTGGGGATGGTATACTGGATAGGGCTTGTGAAAGCCCGGAGCGGGAGATTGTGGTTGGCTGGTAGAATCGACTGTCCTGATAATGCGTATAAAATGAGGATGTCCGCGATGAAAAAGATGGTTTGTGGTTTTCTAATTTTTATGATGGTGCTGGTTATGGCTGCCTGTGGTATGCCCGGTTCAAACGGTTCCGAATGGACGGAAGCCCCATCGCAAGCACCGGCTCAGCCGACTGAGACGCCGAGCGTGCCGTCGCAAATGAAATCGTTTGTACCTGTGGACCGCGTTCGTTCTTCGGCGAGGCTGGCGGCTTGATTTTGAGTTTTAGCGAGTGGCCGTCGGGTTCGGAGTATCTTGAAAGTCATGTATCCCGTCAACAGGGAGTTTACAACTACAAAGAACTTGTGGATGCTTCTGTTACGCTGACGTTGGAGCGGATAGCGCCTCTTGGTATGCAAGACGCGGATGCCATTGCAGCGTATTTTCAGGATCGGTATGCAGCAGAAGATGTACCGGAGGTTGTCAAGGACGAGACATTGTCGACGGCTCTTGCTTACCCGGCCCACAGAATTACCGGATATTTCGGCAAGAACGAAGACAGCACGGTTTGTAAGGCTGTTTTTGTCTCTACAGATCAATGGGATTTTATTGTCGATATACTAATTCCGGTCGACTTTTTCCAGAATTACGAAACCCAAGTGGAGGACTTGATCAGCCAATTGGTGTTTAAAGATTGGGCGCAGGATGTTTGACAGCGAAAGGTACAATGTCTGAGGGCGGTGATCGAGACTGGGCAACCGGGAGTTTCATACACGCGGGAAAAGAAGGAGCAGTAAGCTACTCCCAATCTTAAAACGTCGTAAATCTTTGTGTGGACAGCACTTGAGAAGTTCGCCGCTTGTCAAATACTGTCAAGACATGTGCGCTGCTTCATGCTACCCCAAAGATGCAGGTTTTATGAAAAAATGCGTTTTTACAAATTCTTGTGCTGTTTTTATCTTTTAACTGTATGC
>JBMNTQ010000095.1:0-7803 GCA_050945815.1 Christensenellales bacterium | reverse complement strand
ATAAACATCACAACTATGTAGCCAACTGTCCCATCCGCGTTTCGCAGCGGAAAGCCGGTTATATCCTGATAAATGTCGTTTTGCGCCAGGTTGTCGTATTTTGTAAAGTAACGGCTGTAAATTTTGTTAAAGGGAACCTTAATCCCATATATCGTTAAGAGTTCGCCTGAAAATACCCGCTGCATATATTCAGCCAGGTGCGTCGTTTGATTGACATATGGATCTTTCAGAATGTTGAACTTTCCAACAATCCCCGATTTATCCGGTATGTGAAACGCTTTTAAAAAAGCGCTGTTGACAAATTGGCTCACACCCTCGCGGGAAAAAACTTCAATGGGAAATGGGAATCGTTCAAGCACAGAAAACAGCAGCTCAGGTTGCTGCAAAAGAGTGTTATAGGAGAAAACAACCGGCTCACCCGACGGGCCATGCTTGATCAAGATGGTATCCCCCCTCACATTGAAAGCCCTTCAAAAATCAATAGCCACATACCGCACAGAGATAACAAAATATAAGAATTTATATCCTATTTTTGCTAATAAAATGATCCACTCTCAAACCTTTTCGGTTAACAGAGCCTAAAGGCTGCCACCAAAGATGCAACGGTTTGGAGCGGGTATAAGAAATATCGCACACCATCAAAAGATAGTGCGCGACTTGGTTGCGGGCCCTTGCCCGCTGGTGGAGCATAGCGGATTCGAACCGCTGGCCTCCGCATTGCGAACGCGGCGCTCTACCAACTGAGCCAATGCCCCATAAGCTCATAACACAAGTATTATACCCCGTTTGTTTGTGCAGAGCAAGAGTGAATTTTCTGATTCGATTGCCTAACTTAATAAACAGTGTTAAAATACCCTCGTTCGAATATTTTCCAATTGGGAGGGCAACCATGTACAAAAAAATCCTCTACCTCGTACGCGGGGCCATCCTTGCCGCGCTGTATGTCGCGCTAACTATGTTGTTCCAGCCTATCAGTTTTGGCGTGGTGCAATTTCGCATCTCAGAAATACTAACCGTTTTCCCTTTTTTCCTGCCGGAAGCGATTCCTGGGCTATTTGTGGGCTGTGTCATTTCCAACCTCTTGGGCGGCAACGGCCTGCTAGACGTCATATTCGGCAGCTTAGCCACACTGGCCGCTGCCTATCTAACCTTCCGCTGCCGCCAGAAATGGCTGGCACCGCTGCCGCCGGTGCTGGTCAACGCCATTGTGGTTGGCGCCATGCTACACTATACTCTATCTTGGCCGCTGCTCGTCTCTATGCTGTCTGTGGGCCTAGGGCAGCTGGTGGTGTGCTATGGGGGTGGCCTTCCGCTTTTATACCTGCTCGACAAAAGCCCGGGGTTTAGAAAGTTGATTCGTTACCAAAACACGAGATAACCCTTGTACTGTGTAATTAAATATGCTACAATCCATATAATCAACAACCATTGGAGGATGCCTGATGTCGCAGCATGCCAGTATAAATTGGCGTAACATCTACGGCTATAGCTATTATTATGGCTATAGCTATTTGTGCTGCAATCGGGCCTCCGAATAAGCTGCCAGGGTTGTCCCTGAGTGAAGTCGCATTCAAAGCGCGACGGCTTTTATCGGAAGCCGCCGCGCTTTTTCTTTTTACAAAAAAACTATACTTTGGAGGAAAGCAATATGATTATTGTAATGGAGCCCAGCGCAAAAAAGGAACAAATTGACGCACTTCTGGAAAAAATTCAAAAGTTCAGCGTAACTGCCCACGTCAGCCAAGGGACCGGCCGCATGATCATCGGCCTTATCGGCGATACCTACTCCATCGACCAAAATAAGCTTCAGGTGCATCCGGGGGTAGACCGGGTGATGCGGGTACAGGAGCCCTTCAAGCAGGCCAACCGCAAGCTGCACCCGCAAAACAGCGTAATCAAAATTGGCAATGTAGACGTAGGCGACGGCTCTCTGCGGGTTCTGGCGGGGCCCTGCGCTGTAGAGTCTCGGGAGCAGATTATCGAAACTGCCCAGTCGATAAAAGCCGCCGGTGCAGATATCCTGCGTGGTGGCGCCTTTAAGCCCCGCACCTCCCCCTATTCTTTTCAGGGCCTGGGGCAGGAGGGGTTGGAGCTGCTTTGTGAAGCCCGGGAAAAAACCGGCCTGCCTTTTGTTACGGAAATTATCTCCCCCAAGCATGTGGGTCTGTTTGAAGGCCTGGTAGACGGCGTCCAAATAGGTGCTCGCAACATGCAAAACTTCGATCTTTTGAAGGAAGTCGGCCGGCTAAGCGTTCCCGTCGTGCTCAAGCGGGGTATCAGTTCTACTATTGAGGAATGGCTGATGTCTGCAGAATATATCATGTCCCAAGGCAACCACAACGTGATTCTGTGCGAGCGCGGCATACGCACGTTTGAACCCTATACCCGCAATACTCTGGATCTTTCCGCGATTCCCCTGGTTAAAAAGCTCAGCCATCTGCCCATCGTGGTCGACCCTTCCCACGCTACGGGCAACGCGGCATTGGTGGCACCCCTTGCCTTGGCCGCCGTAGCAGCCGGAGCGGACGGCTTGATGATAGAGGTACACCCCGATCCAAAGAGCGCGCTGTCCGACGGGCCGCAGTCCCTTCAGCCGGAGCCGTTTGCCCATTTGATGCGGCAAATCGCCTCCCTGCACCGTTCTCTTCGTCATCTAACGGTTTAGAAAGGAGCCTTTTATGGACTTTACCATTTCAATCATCGGCCTTGGCATGATGGGTACGTCTTTGGCGGCGGCATTGCAGGGGTTTCGCGGCGCAACCCTTAAAGGAACCGATCCAAATCCTAAAGCTGTAACCTTCGCCCAGTCTCGCGGCCTGGTTGACGAAGGCTATGGCGATACGGCCCTGGCAGTGGAGGGGGCAGATTTGGTGCTGCTGGCCACCTATCCCGAGACTGCAATAGAGTTGATGGGCCAAATCGGGAGCCACATGAAAAGCGGCAGCGTACTCAGCGATATTTGCGGCGTTAAGCGTCCGCTGCATGAAGCGGCGCGCAGCCTGCCCCCTGCCGTCTCTTTCGTGGGCGGCCACCCCATGGCCGGCCGTGAATCCTGGGGGCACGAGAGCTATCATAAAGACCTGTTTCGCGGTGCACGCTACATCATCACACCGGGCAACGCACCTCAATCTGCAGTTGCGCTGATTTGTGAGATGGCCGCCTTTCTCGGCTGCCGCGTCACCCGCTCCACCCCAGAACTCCATGATTCCATGATTGCTTACACCAGTCAGATGGCCCATGTTCTGGCCGCTGCCATCACGGATACGCCGGATTTTCTAAACAGTGTCGGTTTTGAGGGGGGCTCGTTTCGGGATTTAACCCGGGTAGCCGTTTTAAATGATCATATGTGGCCGGCACTTTTTTCTGCCAACGCCGATTATCTTGTCCAAAGGCTGGATACCTTAATCGACAATCTCTCTTGGTTTCGGGATAAAATCCTCGAGCAGGACCGGCCTGCCTTAGCAGAAAAACTTTTGCAGTCGACAGCTGTCAAGCGAGAATACAGCCGCAGACAAACATGCGATCCAAGCGGCAATTAGGGCAGGCCGCATGGATCGCACCAGGAAGAATATGGTTGCGTGTTTAGTCCATGCCGGAAAGCCAATAGACGAAGAAATCACTATAATCCTTCTGGGTAACGGTCCGGATTGTGTCCAGCATGGTATGGATCGTTGCTTCCTTGAATAGGTTTTCGGCATAATATTGCCGCATGCATTCTACGAAAGTTTCGCCCAGCTCTTTGTGCAGCGCCCGGAACATCATAGCGCCCTTGCCATAGACCAGCGCATCATACTGCACATTGCTGTCAAAGGCATCCAGGCCGCCGCCTAATCCCTGTTCCGGCAGAATAATCATATATTCCTCCGCCCGCTCCACTTTCCTCTGGACGTAGGTGTTGTAAACTTTTTCGGCATTTTCCACGCCATGACAATCGACAAAATAGAGAATGGTGGAATACTCCGTCAAAGCTTCGTCCAGCCAAGGCTCTTTGACCTGGTTGTTGCCCACCCCGGCATACCACCACTGGTGTGCAACCTCGTGGGCCACGACATACTCCAAGTCTAGAGCATAGGCACTGTTGTACAGTTCGCTGCTGATCAGGACCAGGCCAGGGTATTCCATACCGCCTACAAAGAAATCCGCTTCCGCTACGGAAAAAGTCGGATAGGGGTATGCGCCATAAATTCTTGAGAAAGCAGCCAAGGAGTTTTTCGCATATTCCAGCGCATCTTTGCCGTATTCCTCGCTAAAAGCATAGCTTTTCACCTCGACACCCTCTACAAAGGCCGTATGAACCTGCAAGTCATGCCCTGCTATGAGGGCAAAATCTCGCACGCAGGGCGCGGATATCTCATAGGTGTTGCTCTGCTCATCCAGCAGGTTGGCTTTCCCGGTGCTGGCCATTTTCATGCCCTGAGGCAAGGTTACAGATACGCTATAGTCTGCTACAGTGCTGTAGAACGGATCTCCGATGCCAGAATAGGGCGATTGATCCCAGGCGTTTTCCTCAAATACGCTGAGAATCGGAAAGCAGTTGCCAAAGTTATAAGTCTTTTCCCCATAGCCGAAACGGCCCGGACTATTAGGCAGCGTCAAAGTATACTGCATCTCCACTTGCACGCTTTTGCCCGCGTCTATCGGTACATCCAACTGCATAACCGTGTTGTCTTCGCCGCCAATAGCGTACGTAGAATCGGCGCCGTCGATTTTAACCGCAGAAAACTCAATATTTCCGGGGGAAAAGCCGTCCGGGTAGGCATAGGTCCATTCATAAATGTCGAAAGGTGCGGTCTCTGGCTGTGCAAACGCGCCTGCATAAACGCGAAAAACAAGCTGGTTTATATTCTGGCCGGTGGTGTTATGGTATGTCACCTTCTGACTGACCTGAGCCGTTTTGCTTTGCTCATCCAGCGACAGGGTAATTTCATATGCATTTAGGCCCTCGATATACGGGTATTCCCGGGTGCCGCAGGCCGTTAGCGCGGTCAGCACCAACAGAAGGGCCAGCAGCAGGGATAAGCCTTTAATCCATCTCTTTCTCACGGACAACCCCTCCAATTCTTGGTATTCTATGCATACGCCCACGGGCTGTCCCTTTATGCGGCAATTCTTCGATTGTTTGCGAAAAAGCCCCCATTTCACGCAAAAAACAGAGGCTTTTTACAGAGTATTCTCAAGCTTTCTACGCTATTCTAGGCCGCGTTGCCTGGCCCAGCCCTCCGGCGCAGGCTTGGCTTTCAAGTACATCTGTGTCAATATCGCTTCTACCAGCGCCCCCGGCAGCAGCCGCTTTAGCAGGCGTACAGCCTTATAAGACGCCCCAACACAAACCCGCGCCGGCGGATTTTTTCTTTTTATCAGGCGCAGCACGACATTAGCCACACTGTCCGGGCTTTTTCCGTTTTCCTCTGCCCGCTCCATAGCATAGACTGAGCGCTCAAAGGTGTCGCGGTAGGCAGGGTTTAGCGCAGCCTTGCAGAAAACCCGGGCAGCCGTGAAGCCGGTTTTTGTATCGCCCGGTTCAACCACGCAGGCCTTAATCCCAAAGGGCGCAACCTCCAGCCGCAGCGCTTCGGTTAAAAGAGCCACTGCAGCTTTAGATGACGAATATGCGCTTTGGAAGGGAATTCCGATAAAGCCCGCAACCGAACCGATGTTGATAATCAGCCCCGATTTTTGCCGCCGCATAATCGGCAAAACATGACGCATCACCGCCAGTGTCCCGTTAACATTGGTGTCCATCTGCAGGTTGTATTCCTCTAGCGTCATATCCTCCAGCGAGCCGGCGATGCCTATTCCGGCACAGTTGATTAAAACATCCAGCCGCCCCTCCGTGTCCAAAATGGCTTCCACCGCATTGCTGATCGATTCTTTCCGCAATACATCCATAGACAGCATCTTGAAAAAACCGCCCTCAAAGCCGGAGACCAGCGGCGTTGTTGCCGCGCTTCTGGATGTACCGTATACGTGCAGCCCGTAATCCTTCAACATCAGAGCAATTGCCTGCCCAATGCCCCTTGAAGCGCCGGTAATAAGAACGACCTTCCCAGACAGTTTCATGCTAAAAACTCCATTTCCATTATGTTTTCAGTATTAATTTATCACAATCTTTCAAAACCAACAATAAATACTGGCGCAATTGCCCATTTGTTTATATAATGTTGTATAGAGACAATAGAAGGAGGTGCGGATTTGGTCGAGCTGAAAGTCCCCGCGGGAGCAGGGCGCGTGGCGCGTTATCTATTAAAAAAGTTTCCCAACCTGCATTATTCCGCGGTTCATAAAGCTTTACGGGAAAAGGATATCAAGCTCAACGGCAAGCGACTGGTAGATGATATCTCTCTGTTGGAGGGAGATATCCTTCAAGTTTACCTGCCCGACTCTGTCGTCTATGGGAGAAAGACGCCGGATATCGCCTATGAGGATCAAAACCTGATCGTAGTCAATAAAGGCATTTCGGTGGAAGTAGTGGGTAGCGGCGATACGCTGCAAAGTCAGGTTTCCGACTACTTGGGCAGTTCGGTCTTTGCCTGCCACCGCCTGGATGCACGTACCGGCGGCTTGGTTGTGTTTGCCAAAAACAAAATGGCCTATTCGGAGATGCTGCGGGCCTTTCGCCAGCGTGAAATAGAAAAACGCTATCTCTGTATCATCAAAGGGCGCCCGTCCTGTACGAAAGGGACTTTAAATAGCTATCTCATCAAAGATTCCCGGCGCAATACTGTGAAAATATTTGACAAGCAGGTGCAGGGCGCTGTGCCCATATCCACCAACTACCAAATCATCTCCAGCAAGGATGATTATTCTTTGGCAGAAGTAGAGCTGACTACCGGGCGCACCCATCAAATCCGGGCGCATCTGGCACACATTGGTCATCCGCTTCTGGGAGACGATAAATATGGCAACCGTTCCTTCAACAAAAAATACAACGTCCATAACCAAGCGTTGTGGGCGGTGCGTATCCGCTTTATGCTGCCAAAAAAAAGCCGGCTATCCTACCTCAACAACCACACCATCACCACCGCCAACTATACGTTCCCGGTGGCCCTATAATTTCCTTGGACGAGCAAAAAAGATGCGGGAGGATTTTTCCCTCCCGCATCTTTTTTTATTCACGAAAACTAGTTCAATCTTCCACCATGGCACGACGGATATCTGCACCCAGCGCGATCAGCTTATCCTCTATTCGCTCGTAGCCCCGGTCGATATACTTGATATTGGATATCTCTGTCTCTCCTTCCGCCATCAGCCCCGCCACCACCAAAGCCGCACCGGCGCGCAAATCGCTGGCACGCACCAGCGCGCCGCTAAGGCGTTCGACACCCTCCACCACCGCCACGCTCTTATCTACGCTCACCTTCGCGCCCATACGGCGGATTTCATGGATGTGTTTGTAGCGCTCCTCGAATATGTTTTCCACCACCACGCTGGTGCCCTTGGCCGTACTCAGCAGCACGGTAATGGGCTGCTGCAGGTCTGTTGGGAACCCGGGATAGGGAAACGTGCGCACATTTACGCCGCGCAGTTGGCGGTCGTTGGCAACACGGACATAATCGTCGCCGATCTCCACCACCGCACCCATTTCAATCAGCTTGGCAGACAGGGCTTCTAGATGGGTCGGGATAACATTGTGTACCACCACATCCCCTTTTGTCCCGGCGGCAGCAATCATAATCGTACCCGCCTCGATCTGATCCGGGATGATGGCATAGCTGCAGCCCCGAAGCTTCTCGACGCCCCGGATGCGAATCACATCCGTGCCGGCGCCCTTGACAGAAGCACCCATACAATTTAGGAAGTTGG
>JBMNTQ010000094.1:0-7814 GCA_050945815.1 Christensenellales bacterium | reverse complement strand
AAGATACTTTGTGAACCACCTAATATTGCGGGGTATAAGGCGGACAGTTAAGACTGTCCGCCTTTTGTTATGCTCTAAATTGCAGTTAACAGTTCATCATCGGCCACCATTTCATCGTTAGGCTCATAAACATCTGCCACATAAGGGATATCAAACTCATCCTTCACATCATTTAGCATTCCGATGTCGCGATAATAAATCCAAATATCCTGCGGTGCTGTGCGAGAGTACTTTACAGCCTTTTCACCTACCTCTACCTTCGCAATGAACATACGAAGGAGTTCCGGAGTTAACTCTGTAAGATTTGTGTACTTCTTTGCCTTTTCAATAAATCTATCCACGTTGGCAAGTGAGCTTTTAAGCTCTTCCATCCTCGATTCTGCTTTTGGAATGTTTTCTCGCAAGGTTTTTTGCTCGTCTGTGTACTCATTGGATAGGGTTCTGTAGTGCTCATCGGGTATTCTGCCAAGCACATTATCTTCGTAAAGTCTTTTGAAAAGTGTTGTAAGCTCTAAATCTCTTTTCCGCATGACATCAAGCTCTTTTTGCAACCCAGTAATTTCTTTTCGGATTTCCACCGTGTTTTTGCGGTTGATACATTCTACAAACAGCACTTCATCCTGCCTTGCGAAATGGGAGACACGCTTTAAGTCATCCAAGATAACTGTGGCAAGCTGGCTCTCTCGGATATAATGAGCGGAACAGCTTTCTTTGCCAAACTTCTTATAGGTGGAGCAGGCAAAGTTATTTTTGCTTTCGTCCATGGTGTGGGCACGATGTAGCACCAAAGGCTTTGTGCAATCGACACAGAATATCAATCCTGAGTAGGGATTAGGGGCCTCCATATTTTTTCTTGGACGCTTCTTATGCTCTCGAACTTCATGAGCAATGTCCCAAATTTCTTGATGGATAATCCCTTCATGAGTGTTTTCAAACCTCAACCATTCCGATTCGGGACGGAGTATTTTTTTACTGTTTTTATATGATACAGTTGAGCTTTTCATATTCACCGTGTGTCCAAGATAGGTTTCGTCATCAAGAATCTTACCGATTGATGTTGGACTCCAGCGGTATGGGATAGATGTATCCAAGTTCGTCAGAGCAACTCCGGTTTGATTAAAGTAATGGTTGCTTGGGTTTACGACTTGTTCTTCCGTTAGATATCTTGCAATCTGGTTTGGTCCCCTACCCTCGGAGCAAAGCTTAAAAATCCTCTTAACCACCTCAGCGGCTTCTATGTCGGGAACAATCTTTTTAGGATTGTTCTCATCTTTTATATACCCATAGGGCGGTCTTGTGGCAACCCTTTCTCCACGCTCAGCCTGTGCCTTTTTAACGGATCTAATCTTCTTACTGCAATCTTTTGCATAAAAATCATTGAAAAGATTGCGGAACGGAGCAAAGTCGTTATCCCCATAAAGGGTATCTACCGCATCGTTGATTGCAATAAATCGCACATCATTGTTTGGGAAGGTGTGTTCCATGAGAAAGCCTGTTTGCAGATAATCCCTACCTAATCGGCTCATGTCTTTCACGATTAAAGTTTCTACCTGCCCACTTTCAATGAGTGACATGATCTCGTTCCATGAAGGGCGGTTGAAGTTTGTTCCACTGAAACCATCATCATACAGAAAACGAATATTTTGAAAGCCTTTTTCTTCTGCGTATTTGGTGAGTATCAATCGCTGATTTTGTATGCTGTTGCTTTCGCCATCTCGGTCATCCTCTTGACTTAATCTTCCGTAAAGTATTGTATATTTTTCGTTGTTTGCCATCGTTTGAAGTCCTCCTTTTCTGCTGTGGCAAACTGAATACGGTAACATCAACATACCGTATCAGCTTCCGAAAGTCTACTGAAATCAAGCTTTTTTAAAAGGCTTTTCACATTCACTTTCAATGACGGTGAGTATCTTTTTTGTTGGTGTAGACATACTTTTTATAGGAAATATAGAATGTACCCGGAAAGTTCTACCCTCCACCACCATATCTCGCTCGATGGTGTGGGAAGCTTCATCTGTATAAACAAAGCTGTCTTGAAAGGTACGGTGGGAAGTGCCTTCACTGTCGCTTTGCCATATAATATTCGCTGTTTCATAGGCACCAAGGATATTGGTTCTCAGGTAATGCTGTGCCACTAAATTTTCATTTTGCATATTGCTTCTCCTTTACATTTTCATTTCAAAATCATGTCCGCTGTGGTCATCTTCCTTTTGGCCGACAGCAAGCTTTTTCTTTTTACCAGCCACTGGCTGTGGTTTTGTAGTGGCATCGGTTACGGGAACAGGGCTTTCCAGCCGTTCCACAGCTCTCCCAATCTGAACCATGCTACTGCCAATGCCAGCAAAATTAAGGGAATGACTATCCATGTCGGGGACCATTCCAAGGTGGGCAGCCGAAGCCTCGGCAGAGAAAAGGAACGCCCTTTCTTGCTCCCAGCCTGTGATAAGGTCTGCTGTATCTGTGAGAGGCTCCTGCTGATCTGTGTCAGCTCCGTCCGTGTTGGCAGGCTGTTTATCTGTGATTGTATACTGATGATTTTCGTTTGCAGAGTTTCCATTTGCTCCTGTAAGTCCACGATTCCATTCCAAATGAGGCTCTGATTGTAAAACAGATTGTCCATTTTCTCCTGTGTCAGGGGAGACGGACTGGGCATCTGCCGTTGCGGCGGCTCTGCCTGCTGCATTGGTTTGTTCCGCTGTTTGAGTTCTTCCAGCGATAATTTCCTGTCGGATTCGTAGCTCAAGTTCCATCCTCTCCTTTAAATATTTTGATTCGTGTAAGCGATCATCCCTGCAACGCTTGCCATCCGGTGTGGTGTAGGTGATGTTCTTACGGGTATCCGTCCATTTAACAGCGTAGCCCTCGGACTCCATCATCTGCACAAAGATTTCCTTGCTGGTGGCATATCGCATGCATTCGTCAATGGTATTTATAAGCCGCATCTTCCAGCTCCCGCCACGAACAGCTGTGTGATATTCCCCGGCAGTTAATGGCTTGGTGCGCTGCTCCTTTGGCTGGCAGACCGACAATCCATACTCTAAACACAGGGCATCGGATTTCTGTCGAAGTTCCTGTATTGCTGAAGCTGCTTGGTGCAACTTTTTACCTGTTTCAAAGCTGACCGAGTTGATAATAAAATGAGTATGAATGTGGTCGCAGTCGGTATGGGTGCTGACCAATACCTCAAACTCCTTATAATGATCGGCCAGTTTTAGGGCAATTTCATGTGCCGTCTGAGGAGTAATATTCTCATTGGGAGGAAAGGACTGCACAAAGTGGTAGTACATTCGCTGGCTGTCCTTGCCATAAAGAAGCTTGGTATTCATAAATTCCTCGTAGACTGATTGGGGAGAACAGTTTACACCACTGACCAGCTTCATGCCCTCGAACAGTGTTTTATCCTCTCGCTGGGTATAGGCAAGCACAAACTTCATCCCTGCACGGGTCTGACTTTTCTTTCTGTTGATGAAGTTAACCGTTGCCATCTCACCACCTCCTTCGCTGTAAAATTTCCTGCAGACTTTGGTTGATGGCAGTGAACTCTGCAGTGGTTTCATCCAGATAAACCACATTCACTCTGCCCATATTGGCAAGGGTGACAAGCTGGTTGAGGTTTCTGCCCAAGGCTTTCTGCTGTTTCACTACCTTAGGAAGGTCGGGAATAACGGTGATTTCTTTGCCAAGGCAAACTGTGGTGACATAGTCTGTAAGGGTCTTGTTTGCTTGTTTGGCCTTATGGCGGATTTTCTCTAAATCCTCGGATGAGATTCTAAGGTTTAATCTTGCGTTTTTCATATAAATCCTCGCTTTCTTAAAGAGATGACTTCGTTCTAAAGGGGTGCGGGTACTCCCGCCCAGCTGCATCGGCGTGTAGCCGAATGCGATGCTGGCCCCTCCCAACGGGAGGGTTTTAACAGCCTCCAGCTTTCCCCTCCCAACGGGAGGGTTTTAACAGCCTCCAGCTTTGTTCTGTGGGATTAAGGCAGAGAAGAAAAAATGCACCCAGTTGGGGGCTTGGATGGGGCGGCTTTGGGTGCGTGTTCCGGCACACAAACCGCCCACACGCCCTTTGCGTGCCGTGGGTGGGGCAGTACCCCTACCCGCGCCGTAAAAGCCCACACGGGGGCAACGGTTGGGGCATTGGTTTTAAGGAAGCAAGAGGGCAAGGGGGCAGTGTCCTAAGAACATTACCCTCTTACCCCCTTGGAAGTGATGAGTACCATTTATCGCCCTTGCGGAAGGATTTCACTCCAAGATTTTGCTTTGCAATCTTTACCGTACGGTTTGAGATTTCAAGCTCCTTTGCTTGTTCTGTAATTTCTTCCGAGGTAACATCTCCGTCAGACAGCAGCTCCTTTAACAGATTTTCGGCTTGGGTAGTTTTGCTGACCAATGAGCCTCTGCCACAGAGAAGTTCCTCGACTGTAGTTTCACAATAGCCTTTCCACCGGAATCCTTTTTCCGGACACAGCTCGAATGCTATCGACCTCCCCTCCGGGGCAAGACTGCTTTTGCATTGCGCCATAATGCGGATAGAGGGATCGTCCCTCATCCGTCCAACCACCAGCACACTTCTGGCCGCCGCCTGAAAATCGATGGAGCCAAGCCCGCGATAACTGGACTTGGCTCCTTGCATTTTATTCATGTGCCCAATCAAGACAACGGCACAGCCGGTTCGCTCCGCCGTCAGGCAGAGCCTTTTGAAAACGGGTCTTACTTCATTGGCGCGGTGCATATCGATGCTGCCGAGGTATGCCTGGATGGGATCGAGAACAGCAAGTCCCGCGCCGGTTTTCCGGATCGCCTGCTCCAGCCGTTCATCGGATAATGTAAGCGCCTGTTCCGATTCATCAATGACCAGAACACGGGAGCAGTCCGCGCCCAGATCCTCAAGCCGCGGCCTGATGGTATCCCCCAGACCGTCCTCGGCGGTTTGATAAATGACATTCGTTGGTTCACGGCAGAGCTCAACTCCAGGCGGCGCCTCACCCTTCGTAAGCTTTGCTGCCAGAGCCAGCGCCAGTGTGGTCTTGCCCTCGCCGGGGTCACCCTGAATGATTGTCACCTTACCCTGCGGGATATAGGGATACCAAAGCCATCTCACATCCTCCCGTTCAATTTCGCTCATGGCAATGAGCTTTAATTCCTTTGACACTTTTTCCACTCCTTTCATTTCTCCGATTGTATTCAGGAATAAAATCCTCTACAATATAGTTATGGAGAAATTCGGGGCGGACATAGAGTATCTGCATACTGTTCTATACTCAATCGGATACAAAGGAGGCATGGCTGTGTTCCGGCAATTTAATTTCTATATTCACGGCAATCAGGTGGAGCTGGCAGGGCACGAGTTTCTGCTGGGTGAGCTGACCTGCGAGCTGCTAAACATCTCACCAGAGAAATTTGAGACCATGCAGCTCTGTACGCAAAAGGCAGACGGCAAAGCAATTTCACAGCTGCATGAAATGCTGATGCAGTATCGCTTGTTTCAGCTGATTGCACTGCCGAAGACTGCCGATGATATTGATACTTACCGTTCCATTCTGAGCGACATCTATGCCTTCAATCAGACCATGTTCTGGTTCATCGACCGCGGGCTGATGAATCTTCGCAAACTGAACAGCGAAAACTTTGCTGCGGCTCTCTACGACTTTTACAGCCATCCGGGTCTTGATAAGATGATGGTCAATCATCTTAGGGACGGAGCGCACAGCTTCTCGTTATTCGACTCCATCGATGTGCGGTATGTGCCGAGAGGGACCCCTGATCAGCCAGACAACTACGCCATCTACGAGGTTTACACGGCACAATATTTGCAGGTGTTTTTGAAGATGGATTTTATGAAGGCGCTGATGGTCGGGCACAGCTTTCGCCGGTGCAAAAACTGCAAGCGTTTTTTTCTGCTGACCCGCGGATACAGAACCGATTATTGTGACAGACCGCTGGCAGACAACCCAAAGCGAACCTGCCGGCAGCAGGGAGCAAAAAATATCTCCAAGGAAAAGGCGAAAAACAACCCGGTGATTCAAGGCTATAACCGGGCGTACCGCAGGGTCACGGCAGATAAACGACGGGGTAACATCACCGCCGAGCAGTGGACCGCGGCAAAGCGAAGGCTGGCTGACCTGAGAGATATGGCCGTCAGCGGCAGGCTGCGGGATGCGGAGCTGGAGAAGCTTGTCCGCTCAGATGAGCTGTATGCCGCACTGGGAATCCAGCGCAAGAATAAGCGGTAGACAGAGGAGGTGGCGGTGTGGAGCGTCTGATACAGGAGCAGAGCGGACTGATTGCTTCCCTTGCGGACAAGCTGTGCCGCCGTTTTCACTGCCCGGAGCTTCAGGAGGATTTGATTTCAGCCGCCAACCTCGCCCTGCTCCAAAGGGCCGGGGCCTATGACGCAGGCTCCGGGGCCTCCATGACAACCTATTTGTATCCCCATCTGTCCGGCGCCATGCGTCGGGAACTGGAGCGCAGCCTCTATCCCATTTCGCTGCCAAAGGATGCGTTTCGGGGGCAGGGGGCGCTTTTGAAAACAGCCTTTTCCACGTTGGAGGAATGCCGGGAAGTGGAATCTCCCGCAGCTCTGCTGGTGGAATGGCAGGTGCTGCGAGAGATTTATCTGGACTGTGTAAAAGAGGAATTTGAGCAGCTTTCCTTCAGGGAACGGCAGATTCTCGGCGGATTTTACGGAGTTTACACCTATCCGAAACAGACCATCTCTGATCTTGCGGAGGAATTCCAACTGACGGAAAACGCACTGATAAAGGCCAGAGATAAGGCGCTGGACAGACTGCGCCGCGCGTGTGAGGACGGCAGGCTCGGCATCTGGCGAGAGGCACATCGTATGATAAGGGAAGCCCGGCGGGAGTGCACTTTAATTATTATGTAATTGGAAACACACAGATTTTCATGGTATACTTTAACATATTTATACTTACTTGAGAGGTGGTGAGCACAGGCAATGAGTAGCGATGAGGCCCTCTGGAGCCGCTATCTTGAGGGGGATGAAAGCGGACTGGCCGGGCTGATGGATCGGTACGGTAGCAGCCTGACATTCTACATAAACGGTTATCTCCACGATGTGGATGATGCCGAGGATTTGATGATTGAAGTGTTTGCTTATCTCACCGTGAAAAAGCCCCGCATCCGGGACGGCAACTTCAGGGCGTATCTCTATAAAGCCGCGCGCAACCTTGCACTGCGCTTTGTCGCTAAAAACCGCCGGCATCGCTGCTTTGGGTTTGACGATTTGGGGCAAGAGCCGGAAAGCAAAACGCTCACTGAAGAAGTTGTCCAAACAGAGGAACGCAATCGCATCCTGCATCTGTGTATGGAGCAGCTAAACTCCGACTATCGGGAGGCGCTGTATCTCGTTTATTTTGAAAATATGCGCCATGCCGAGGCCGCCGCCGTTATGAGGAAGAGCGAAAAGCAGGTGGCGGATTTAGTCTATCGGGGCAAGCATTCGCTGCGCAAGCGACTAAAGCAGGAGGGGATTACCAGTGCGGAATACTGAGCAGCGTGTCGCTGCCGTCAAGCGGAGAGCAAAAGAAATACAGCGGCAAAAAAAGGCACGCCGTGGCCGCATCGTCGGCATTTCCTCTGCCGCCACTTGCCTCATCTTTATTGTGGGGCTTTCCTTTGCCATGCCCGGGATCATGACGGGCATGGCGAACGGTGCATATACCTATGTCGGCGCAGCCGCCAGCATCTTTGATGGGAGCGGTGGTTTTGGCTATGTTCTCATTGGCCTTCTTGCTTTTGTTCTCGGTGTGAGTGTGACGATTTTGTGTTATCGCATCCGCCTGAGAAGC
>JBMNTQ010000093.1:0-7821 GCA_050945815.1 Christensenellales bacterium | reverse complement strand
AATCTCGTCCACAACATCCAAAGGCCGCGCGTCCGGCCGATCCACCTTGTTGACCACTACCACAGCCCGCTTTTTCAAGTCCAGCGCCTTCTTCAAAACAAAGCGCGTCTGGGGCATACAGCCCTCAAAAGCATCCACCATCAGCAAAACGCCGTCCACCATCATCAATATCCGCTCCACCTCGCCCCCAAAGTCGGCATGGCCCGGCGTATCTACAATGTTTATTTTTACGTCCCCATATTGCACCGATGTATTTTTAGCCAAGATGGTAATACCCCGCTCCCGCTCTAAATCGCCGGAGTCCATAACCCGTTCTTTCACCTGCTCGTGGGCGCGAAACACACCGCTCTGGTGTAGCATCTGATCCACCAGTGTCGTTTTCCCATGGTCAACATGGGCAATGATCGCAATGTTTCTTATCTGTTCCCTCTTCATAAAATCTCCCGTCTTTTCCTTTGTTTAAACTTTTTAATTATACTACTTTTTTGTCCGCCTGAAAACATTATTTTTTGTCCGCCGCACAGCTTTCCTGCCCACCCATCATTCTGCCCGAAAAAACAGTTCGGAAGCACGCGCGCCAAAGCAAGCTCCAAAGCAGCTTATTTGAAGCCCGAATACAAAGAACACCTACCCAATCAAACCCCCAAAACCATTCTGGCATCCCCGGTCACAAATCCAAGGATGCCAGTTTGTCTTTGTTTTTCCCTGTCCGCTTGGCAAACAAATCCCGCGAACGTTTTCCGCCTCGCCCTCTCTATACCCTGTCAGATTCGATACCGCAGCGGCTGACGAGCATCCACAACATCCTCATTCTCGTCTCCCGGGCCAAGGGCCTTCTCACGTTCATATTTTCCCTTTTCCTCCGCTTCCAATATCGTGTAGGCAATCTTGCCCACCTTGGTCTGGGGCAAGCTCTCACGAAACTCAATATCATAGGGCATCGCATATTTCGCAATGTGTTTGCGGCAATGCTGCAAGATGTCTTCCCGCAGCGCTTCGCTGGGGGAAACGCCCTTTTTCAACACCACAAATGCCTTCACTTTTTGCACTCGATAATCATCCGGAACCCCCACCACGCAGGACATAGAAACCTGTGGATGGGCATCCAAAACATTTTCCAGCTGGGAAGGATAAATCGAATAGCCCGACGAAATGATCATACGCTTAAGACGCTGTCTAAAATACACAAAGCCGTCCTCGTCCATCATACCCAAATCCCCGGTATGCAGCCAAATCCGGCCGTCATCGTGCTTGCGCAGAGCATTAGCCGTCTCCTCCGGCTGGTTCACATAGCCCTTCATAACCGTCGGGCCACTGATGCAAATCTCTCCCTCCTGCCGATAGGGCAGCGCGTCTATGGTCTGAGGCTGCACAATCTTATACAAAGTATCCGGAAATGGCAGGCCGATGCTGCCCTCACGGTATTCATCCGACGGCGTCAAGCAGCTGGCCGTTACACATTCCGTTGTCCCGTAGCCCTCACGCAGCACAGTGCTAGAATGGTGTTCCTGCAAAAAAGCGTCAAAGCGGCGCTTCAATTCTACAGACATAGAATCACCGCCCACAAAGACCCCCTTCAAACAAGACAGATCCACATCCTCCATGGTCTCGTTGCGCAGCATAGCCTCATACAGCGTCGGTACACCGGCAATATAGTTGGGCCTCTTTTTGCGTACCAGGTCGGCAAAGCTGTCCGGCGTAAACTTAGGAATCAAAATACATTTACAGCCCGAAATCATCATGCAGTGAATGCAAATGCCTAGGCCAAATCCATGGAACATAGGCAAAACCGCCAACATCGTGCCGCCGGCCTCCACACATTGGCCCATCGCCACCGTCTGCATTCCCAAGGCGTTGAAGTTCAAATTCGTCAGAAGTATTCCTTTGGTGCTGCCGGTGGTGCCGCCGCTATAAAGAATCGCCGCCACATCCTGGGCCAAACGCCCGTATGCCGCCTCCTGCTCATAGCCCTTGCCGGCCTCCATCAAATCCTTCCAGTAGACCACATCGGCGTCCTTAGGCACCGGCTGCATCTTCCGGCCGGTCTTGATGGCAAAGCCCAGTTTCTTGAGCGGGCTCAAATAATCCTTAACGCCGGTCAAAATAAGGGTATCCAGCCGCCTGCTCCTGCGCATTGCAGCAAAACGCGAATAAAACGCATCCAGCGTAATCGCCACCCGGCTGTCCGCATCCTTGAGAAAAAATTCAATTTCTCCCTCCGACGACAAGGGATGGATCATGTTGGCAACAGCCCCGAGTAAATTAATAGCGTAAAATATGATGACTGTTTGAGGCATGTTGGGCAAACACACAGTAACCCTGTCGTCCTTGGTCACACCAATCGCCGCCAACCCCTTAGCGCAGAGCTGAGTGTCCGCCCAAAGCTGGCGATAGGTCGAAGTTGTTCCCATAAAATCATAGGCAATGTAGTCAGGATATCGCCGGGCCGTTTCCTCCAGCATATCGGCCATCGAGCCTTCCGGATAGTCTATCGAATGCGGAATCCCCCGATACCGGCTCAGCCAAGGAGCTTCAATCCTCATTTTCCCCACCTTCCTTTCGATCTAACAACCACGGGTTCTGAAGATACTCTTTTAAAAGCTGTATAGACTTGCTAAAATAATAGCCGTCGGCAATCCGTTCGTCTAATGTGAATGCAATTTCGGCGATATCTCCCACAATAATTTGGCCATCAGCATCCACCACAGGCTTTTTGCGCACCTCCCCCACACACATAAATATCGAATTGGTACCCCATTCATTAAGGTGGTGGTACGGAGCACCCGCGCCAATGCTGCCCATATTAGACAGAAAAACCGTAGCGTGGTTTGGGTCGCCCCGGATAATGGATTGGGGCATCCATCCATGAAAACTCAAGAAACGAAATACCCTCATAATCCCGCGAATCAAAAAACGCGGCAAATGAACCAGCTTATCAATCTCGTCATTGGCCGCATCTTTCCTCTCGCCCCGAACTTCATAGATTTCTCGATGCATATGCTGTGTCACCTGCTGCATCGTCACATCCCCGTCAAAAGCAATGCGCACCAACCCCTCCTCCCCATCATCGTGAAATGCTTTCTTAGCCACAAACGCAATCTCAATCTTGTCGCGCTGATAAAAGCGTTTCCCGCTGATGAAACGGTTGAGGTAGGGCCGCTGAGCAACAACGCGGACAATCGACGCCACAAAAACCTGAAACAGCGTTGTCTTCATCTCACTATCGCGGTTTTTTTCTTCCAGATAAGCAAAGACAGCAGACATATCAATCTCTTCTCGCAAAAACGCTTCGGCATCGCAGCGCCGGGGAAGCAAATACGGTAAAAATTTATGATATGAGTCCAGATCGTAAAGATATTTGCCGTCCCGCCGATCCTTAAACCGTCGTTTGGCCGTAGCCATCTACACCCCTCCTATCAAACAGTCCGTTTTCTCTACATATTCTCATCTGCATTATAGTATAAATTTAAACAAAATGAAAGGACAGCGCTTCTGCATACATACCTGATCAGCAGGGAAAAAGAATCGCAAACTACGTTATTATAGCTTGTATAAGCTGCTGTTTTTTCTAATCTAGCGTAGGCCTCCACCACAAAATAGCTATCCTTAGCAGCCCCATGTTTCGCAAAAGATATTTTACGCCCAAACTCTTACCCATTTAAATCTCAGCCTGCATAGGCCGGAAAACCTCTTCCCACAACATGTCTAAAAACAGCCGCTTATTTTGCAATCAGAAACAAACCAACTGCACACACTCCCATTCCCAATATCTGGCGCAAGCTAATCGATTCTTTATATAAAAGAAACCCAACCATTAACAAAACACAAGCCAAGCTTATGCTGGCAAATAAGTTTGCTGTGCTTATTTTCCATCCCGCACGATAAATGCATAAAAACCCAAACTCCAAGCCAACGATCGCAACCCCAAGAGCATAAGCCGTCCAATTGGTTTTCGACAATTCCAGCAAAATATTTTTCTTTTCGCTCGTAACAAAATACATAACAATTGAACAAATCATAGCAATCAGGTACGTAAGAGACAGCGAAGCAAACGAGTTGATGTTCTCCGGTGTTGATTTTGCGCTGATGTTATAAATTGTATTTGCAGCAACCACAATCAGAATCGGCCATAGCATATTCCACATAAACATAAACCTCCCGAAAAAATAAGAAACCGCATGCAAGTTAGCCTTGCATACGGCAGGTGCTCATCCGATGATAGATATCATATCAATATTATACCGTACAGATTGTAGATTGCAACCGCAAATTAGGTCTGCCTTTTTACTATAATAGCTGAACCAACCAAAACATTAATCCTTGATTGCCGCTGCCAAGTCCGATATAAGGTCATCGGCAAACTCAATACCAACCGACAATCTCAACAAGCAATCGTCTATCCCAAGGGCAAGCCGCTTCTCCTCCGGCACATCGGCATGGGTCTGTAAAAACGGGTATGTAATCAGCGACTCAACTCCGCCAAGGCTTTCAGAAAATTTAATTACCTTTACATTACCAAGAATTCTGTATACCGTTTCTGCCGAATCAACTCGGATTGAAATCATCCCACTTTGCCCGCAGTACAACACATCTTTAACTTTCACCTGCATCTTCAGCCACTCAGCGATTTTCCCAGCGTTCTCCGTTATACGCTCCATGCGTATTGCCAGCGTCTTAATGCCGCGCATAATAAGAAAGCAGTCCCACGGCGCAAGACAAGCCCCAATCGTCTTATACAAAAACCGCAGCTTCTCCGACAATTCATTGTTTGCCGCTACAAGAAACCCCGCCAACGTATCGTTGTGGCCGCCGATATATTTCGTACCGCTGTGCAAGACAAGATCCGCACCCAGCTCAATCGGTCTCTGATAAATCGGAGTTAAGAAGGTGTTGTCCACAATCAGCAAAACATCATGTTCCTTACAAAGTGCGGAAACCGCTTTAATATCGGTAATCTGCATCATTGGGTTGGTTGGTGTTTCAACAAATACAGCTTTTGTTTCAGGACGAATTATCGTCTCAAGCGCTTCAATGTTGCCAGTGTCAACATAATCAACCGCAATGCCGTTCTTTTTTACGACATGGTCAAGCAGCCGCACCGAGCCGCCGTAAAGGTCGTTGCTTGCAATTATGTGGTCATTTGGAGCGAAAAGCTCACAGAGAACCGCCATTGCCGCCATTCCGCTTGAAAATGCCATAGCGTCGTGGCCATTCTCTAATTTAGCAACCCAGTCCTCCAATGCTTCGCGTGTTGGGTTTTGTAAACGAGAGTAGTCGTAGCCAGTGCTTTGCCCCACCGACGGATGAGCAAAAGTTGCAGACTGATAGACAGGAACCGTAATCGAACCCGTAGAATTATTCTTATCCTCCGTACCGTGGACACACAGCGTATTGATATTTTTCATTTTGAACTCTCCCAAGCCTGACATTACACACCATCCATATACCCTTCGTTCGCCGATTTTCGTAACATTTGAGCCTAATTCATATAATACATATCAGTATTATAAGTATTAGGATCGCAAATGTCAAGGGCTATTACGAATACAAAACAGACAGGAAAAGGCGCCCCTAACATCAACAAAACCGCCATTACCATAGGTCTATGCATTCAAGTCCCACGGCCTGTTTTTTCTTGCCCTTAAACCGCGCCATCGACGCTCCCCATAGGCTTCCCCTTGTCGGGTTCGATAGTTTCGGCGGTATCAGCACGAATAAAGCTATTGCCGCCGCACCAGCATAGGATAATCTGCCCGCCGTACACCGAAGCTTGCTTTCTAAAGCAACTTTATCTGCCCATCATCCAGGCCTCTATTCTCCACCCACAAATAAAGATACCGCAAGCCACCTAAACACGGCTTACGGTATCTTTCTCATTGGCCCACCTTTCCTTTTTCCAAAAGAAAGACAGTTGCCTAACGCTAGAAGAAAAGATATAGTCGCACAAAAGCTTATTCTGCTTCTTCCGGCTTATCCTCTAAATCCTCGTCTTTGCTGTTGATAAACATATCCTCTGTGGTTTGCTGGGCCTGTCTGATAGTTTCCGTAATCGCTTCCAAAGCTTCAATGGCCCCTGCCATTCGTCCCGACAAATGATAGTACATGGATTTGTAATCCGGCATAGAGAAACCTCCTCCAATCTAAATATCTCAGCAGAAGTTTTGCCCTGTGCTACTAAAAAAGATGCAACGCTTAAGCGCGGGCATACACCGCACACCATATAAATGATGTGCGATATTGATTTTCTTTGGCTTACTTTTCTTTTTTCTAAAAGAAAGGTAAGTGGTGCCGAAGACCGGACTTGAACCGGTACGATGTTGCCATCGCGGGATTTTAAGTCCCGTGCGTCTGCCTATTCCGCCACTCCGGCATATTGAAGGGCATAGATAAAATTATAATCCAGAGGTATTTATCAGTCAAGGGGTATATCCTACCTGTTATACAAATTCCAGTCAATCTACACGAAAACAAGCTGCACCAATGCCATATAAATGGCCGTTCCACCAAAAATACTCAGAAGATTATTGCGTTTCCACACATGCAGCAACACCACCGCCACCACCCCAATCAGCTCTGGCAGCCCAAAGGGATAAGCAGTCACGACCGTATTCCTCAAGCAAAATACGACCAGCATTGCCATAACCGCCGGCGGCAGCGCCGCACCAAGATAATCCACCAGCTTTGGTACACTCTTCCCTTTACTAAAAAACAAAAAAGGGATCAGCCTCACAAAAAAAGTAATCGCCGCCACCACCAAAATAATCAGCAGCGATTCACCAACAGAAATCGTCATCGTCCAACTACTCCCCGCTCAAACTGCCCAGTTTGCTTGAAATACCGCGCTTCAGCGCCATCAACACCGCCACAATCAACAGCATAGCAGGCATAACAAAATCCTGAGCGCCCAATAAAAAGAGGCACAGCAACGCACAAGCGCCGCCAATCAACGCTGGTATATGGGTGGGATAGCTGCGCCATTGCTCCACAAAAATCACCACAAACAGCGCCGTCATCGCAAAATCAATGCCCTGGGTATTGATTTGCAGAAAAGCGCCGGCCAACGCGCCAATCACCGATCCCGCAATCCAATATATCTGATCCAGCAATGAGATATAGAAAAAAAGCCGCCCCTCCTCCACCCCTTCCGGAACTTTTGCCCCACACAATAGAGAATAGGTCTCATCTGTAAGGGAAAAAATCATATATGGCTTCTTTTTCCCCATTCGGTTGAATTTTTGAATAAAGGACAGCCCGTAGAAAGCATGGCGAAAGTTCACCACTAACGTCATCAACGCCACTTCCCACAGCCCGACACCACCCGCAAAAAAGTTGATCGCCACAAACTGCATCGATCCGGCATATATAAAAACGCTCATCAACAATGCCCACCAGACGCTATATCCCCTCTCCTGCAAGAGCATCCCAAAGGCAATGCCTACAAACAAATATCCAAACAATACCGGTAGCGTCTGTATAAACGCCGCCTTCAACGCCTTGTTTCGCTTTCCCATCGTTATCGTTTTGCCCTCCACGCCTCTAAAACGGCTCACTCTTCCTTAAACTGGCTGTCATACAAACGGGCATAGACGCCGTTCTTCTCCATCAGCTCACTGTGGCTGCCCCGTTCCACAATGCCTTCCTCCTCAACAACGATAATTGAGTCGGCATCACGCACAGTAGACAGCCGGTGGGCGATCACCAAGGTCGTACGCCCCTTAGACAACTCCTCAAATGACCGCTGTATCTTAACCTCCGTCACCGTATCCAAAGCAGATGTCGCCTCATCCAAAATCAAGATAGGAGGGTTCTTTAGGAAAATCC
>JBMNTQ010000092.1:0-7878 GCA_050945815.1 Christensenellales bacterium | reverse complement strand
CGCAGCGCTTCGGGACCGGACTTTGGATTTCCAAGAGAAGGATGAGGATGGACTATGAAACTGGACAAGAAAAAGCTTTCCCAGGGTGTAAAAATACTGGGCTATATTTTAACGGTAGCAAGCCTTGTTTTTTTAGTCAAGTATTTCATTGACAACAAAGACAGTATGGCTATCTTGCTGGACCCAGGCGCGCTATTGGTTACGGTTGCTCTGGGCGCTTTTGTGACGATTTCCGTTTTTCTAAATGCATTTACATGGAAGCGCAGCCTGGAGATTTTTACACCGAGTAAGCTGCCTGTGATTCCGATTTATTGCTTGTTTGCAAAGGCTAATATGGGGAAATATATTCCGGGAAATGTGATGCAGTATGTATCTAGAAATATCATCGGTAAAGATTATAATTTAGACCAGAAGCAGATGGCTTTGTCTACTGTGATTGAGTTGATAGTGAAAGTGGCAGTGGCCGCTTTGATGACTTTGGTTCTTTCTTTTGATAGATTGTTTTTTACTGTGTCTAATGCGGTGTCGGACGGGGCGCTTAGCCTTTGGTTGGTGGTTGCCGTGCTGGTGGGGGGGTGTGCTGTTGTTGTCGGCATGATCGTCTATTTTATACGCTTGAACAGGAAACAAAAGCTGAATTTTCGTAAACTTTTTGCAGTGGCGCTGTATACCGCTGGGTTTTATGCCATCAATATGATTGCATTTATTTTGACTTTGCTGCTGCTCAATGGAGGGCTGGGCGGATATGATCCGTTTATGTTGAGCGGCTATTATTTAATTGCCTGGTTTATCGGATTTATTACCCCGGGGGCGCCTTCGGGAATCGGGATTCGTGAATATGTGATGTTGCTCCTGTTTGTACCGATGTTTCCGCAGTCGGTTATTTTAGCGGCAATGATTGTGAACCGTGTGATATCTACCTTGGGGGATGTATTTGCCTACTTAATAACGTTTGTGTTTCATAAGAAACTGAAAACGATGAAGGGCCGAAACATTGCTTGACCTGTCGGCTGGAGAAGGGAGCTATGGGGGCTGATGATGCCTGCTGCTTCTTGCCTATAGCTTCTATAGATGCATGTTAGGAAATGAGAGGATTAAGGTGAGAGGTTTCTTCATAGAGATAGTTAAGAGCGGATGGAGCGAAGAGGTATGAATTATTTTGTAACCTTTCTCGAAGGGATTATAACGTTCGTTTCCCCGTGTATGCTGCCGATGTTGCCGCTTTATATATCGTACTTTGGCGGCGGGAGCCGGGATGCGGACAGGAAAGCGACTTTGCGCAATACCCTGGGGTTTGTGCTGGGGTTTACGCTGGTTTTTGTGCTGATGGGGGCTTTTGCAGCCGGCATTGGCAGTTTTCTTCGCGAACATCAGAATGTTTTGAATA
This sequence comes from Christensenellales bacterium, assembly GCA_050945815.1. GTDB lineage: Bacteria > Bacillota > Clostridia > Christensenellales > JBMNTQ01 > JBMNTQ01. Next base: position 6,491 of record JBMNTQ010000092.1, on the reverse strand, counting down.
TCATTCTGGGGACAGTAATGATTGTTCTGGGACTTAGCTATATGGGGCTTTTCCAATTGCCTATTTTTCAGGGCGGAAAAATTCTTAGCAAGGGGCCAAAGGTTTTTTCCTTTTGGCCTTCTGTTTTATTTGGGATGATTTTTTCCATTGGCTGGACGCCCTGTGTCGGTGCATTCTTAGGATCGGCGCTGATGTTGGCGGCTTCTGCCGGACACGGGCTGCAGGGGGTTTTGCTTTTGCTATGTTTTTCTGTTGGTTTAGGCTTGCCGTTTATTCTGTCAGCGGTGCTTCTGGATCGTGTGAAAGGCACCTTTGAGTGGATCAAGCGAAACTACCGTACGATTAATATCGTATGCGGTGCTTTTTTGGTTCTAGTGGGTATCACCATGGTAACAGGTTGGTTTCAGGCTTTGTTGTCGATGTTATCGATTTAGGAGGTTGATCGCATGAATTCAAAGGTTAAGACGGTGGTTGTGTTTTTGGGGCTGGCAGTGCTTATCGTGGCTGCGATTTTGCTGTATCATTTTTTAGGCGACGCTGCGGATACGCAGAATCAGCCTGTGCAGACCTCTTCGGCGGCGGAATCTCAGCAGCAAAGCGCTCCCCTAAAACCGGAGCAGAGTATACGGGTGGTTGACGAATCCCTGCCTGCGGCTCCGACCTTTACGTTGAAGGATTTGCAGGGCAACGATGTTTCGCTTTCAGATTTTTTGGGTAAGCCGGTGGTGGTGAACTTCTGGGCTACTTGGTGTGGATATTGTGTGATGGAGATGCCGTATTTTAATCGGGTGGCGGAAGAACTAGGCGATGAGGTTCAATTTCTGATGGTGAATTATACAGACGGACAGCGGGAAACAAAAGAGACTGTCCAAGCATATATTGAGCAAGAGGGCTACACCTTTACGGTTTTGCTGGATGAGGGAGGAAAGACGGCGGGGGATTATGGCGTGAGAGGCTTTCCCACCACTTTCTTTATTGATCAGGATGGTAGGCTGAGGGAGCAGATTACGGGGATGGTTGCAGAAGGGAAGCTGCGTTCCAGTATTCAGGATCTTTTGCAATAGGAGTAGCTCAATACTTGCATGTACGGGTTCTACATGATGTTGGTGAGCCGGTTGAATTGTGTGGAAAATGTAAAAAACGAATTGACAAAACTAACTAAGTATTATAAGATTAAAGGGCTGGCATTCGTTGATATGCAGTTGGTAGTCTTGTTTTGAATGCCTAGCGCTTGTTTTTGGCCCGGTAGTTCAGTTGGTTAGAATGCCAGCCTGTCACGCTGGAGGTCGAGGGTTCGAGCCCCTTCCGGGTCGCCAGATTTGCCTCGGTAGCTCAGTTGGTAGAGCAAGGGACTGAAAATCCCTGTGTCGGTGGTTCGATTCCGCTCTGAGGCACCAACCTATGCGGTAGTAGCTCAGTGGTAGAGTGCCACCTTGCCAAGGTGGATGTCGCGAGTTCGAATCTCGTCTACCGCTCCATGGCGCCATGGCCAAGTGGTAAGGCAAAGGTCTGCAAAACCTTTATTCCCCGGTTCAAATCCGGGTGGCGCCTCCAAATGATAAAGCCCGAAAACGCTGTATAGCAGACGTTTTGGGGCTTTTTCCGTACTGGAAACCGGACTAAAAAAGGTGGGTATTGATTTGTGCATCATACGTTTCCCAAGAGGGCGTTTTAAATAAGGCGCTGCGATATATTTTGGATTGGGATCCTCGTTTTATAGGACACGCAGATAGGCAGATAAGAAAAAGCAATGATTCCCCGGTTCAAAACAGTGCGGCGTGCCAAAAAAACAGCACATTTACTTGGTGAACGAGGGGGTTCTTTTGTGGCGCGAAGGCTAAATTGAGTTATCCACATAGGCCAACGCCCTATTTTTCCCAAGAAATGGAGTGATTTTGTGGATATTGTGGATAAAAACAGAGGAGTTATCCACAATTATGAAAAAGCAGGGAGAAATCGGGCTTTGGTGAAAAGAGAGGGATTAACAACAGGATGGTGGCAGCTAGAAGGGATTTGGTTGGAATATTTTTTTTGGATTGGGAAAGTATAGAACGTAGGAATAGATAATGAGCAGGCGAGAGGTGATGCGGCGTGGATTTGACGACATTAGATAGTATAAGGGAAGAATTGAAGAAGATTGTAGGGAAGAAGATTGAGTTTCGCGCAAACCGGGGACGGAAGAAATGCTACATCAGCGAAGGAATCCTGGAGGATACGTATGAGAGCATCTTTACGATTATGGTGCGGCAGGAGGATTTTACACAGCGACATAGCTATAGTTATTGCGATGTGCTGACAAAAATCGTGGAGCTTAAAGTAATTTAGCAGCAGACATGGCCTTTGTATGAATGCACAAAGGCCATGTTTTTTTGTTTTTTCTAGACAGACATGATTTTGGGCCTTAGATGAATATTCCAAGATGGATTTTTATATGTATTATAAAGGCTTAATTATGCTGTATTGGAGGAATGGATATGGAATTGTTAAGAGAAGCGGTAAGAATAGAAACGCTGATAACCGATATGGAGGAGCAGGCGTTGGTGGAAGGAAACATTGCCCTTCCCGGAAACATGAGTGAATTAGATAATGTGTTGCTGGTGGAAGGCCGGGTTTCCATGGGTTCGACGGAGGTTTTGGACGGGCGTGTTCTGGTAGATGGCACGGTGGTCTTTAATGTGATTTATAGCGATGCGGGCGGGGAGATTTTGAGCTATGAGAGCATGTCTAACTTCCAGCATGGCATGGATGCGCCGCAGGCAGAGACTGGAATGAACGGGAATACGGCTGCTAACATCCAGCAGGTGGAATACAAGGTGAATGACCAAAGGAACATCGCTGTGAACGCTGTGGTCAATATGCATTGCAATGTCACAAAAAGTGATATGTGTAATGTGGTCTCGGATATTAAGGGCGATGATGGCGTGCAGATGATTCAGGAGGAGATTGAGATTCCGATCGTTAAGGTAGCGGGAGAACGCTTTACCGTTCGGGAAGATGTGGCCCTAAGCCAGGGGATGCCGGGGGTGAAGGAGATATTCAGTAAGAGCGCTTTTGCCCGGGTAAGCAGTACGCGGCCGGAAACGGACCGGGTAGCGGTTGAGGGGGATATCTACATTCGTCTGTTATATATCGACGAGGAGAACCAGCTTCAAAATGCAGTGGTGACGGTGCCGTTCGGGGATATTGTGATGTTTGACGGCATGCAGGCGCAGGACGAGGTTTTTGCCAATGTGGTGGCCAATGATGTGTTTGTTGCGCCTTTGGAGGAAGGCTCGCGGATTATGAATGTAGAAATATATGCCAACAACTCGGTTACGGCCAAGGCTGTGGAACGCCATACAACCCTGAAAGACTGCTATTCTCTGAACAGCAAGCTGAAGCCCAGCAAGGAAACGCTGCATATGCGGGAGATTCAGGCCAAAGGCGCCGGGAAATGTACGGTGCGTGACGCTATTTCTCTGCCTGGCGGAATTCCTCAGATTTCCCGGGTGGTGACTATGAACGCGCTGCCTCTGGTGACGTCGCAGAAGGCTGAGTATGGGAAGGCTGAGATTGAGGGGATCATGTTCATGAACATTGTGTATGTGAGCATGGAAGGCAGCTTGCGGTCGGTAGATGTTCAGACTGCATTTGCCGGGGATGTGGATGTTTATGGGATTCATGAGGGCATGACCTTGCAGGTGCGGCCGGATGTGGAGAGCACGTATGCAGCTGGAACGGGATTGCAGATTGAGGTTAAAGTAGTTATGAATGTGGAGGTAACCGGCTACGAGAACCGGAAAGTGGAAATTATGAAGGATGTGGAGAGCCAGGAGAGGACCGAGCGCATCGATGGAGGCATTACAGTATACTTCGCTGAAAAAGGTGAGGAGCTTTGGAATGTAGCAAAGCGATTTAACACTACGATTGATATTGTTAAAAAGTATAACCCGGGATTGAGCGAGGAGACTGAGATGAAAGAGGGGCAGAAGCTGTTGCTTTATCGGCCGTACGCTTCATAATTTTATGTTGAACATCAGAAACATTTGCATTATGATGGATGGGAGCGAAAGACACGCTCCCATTTTCATGGGGGGGAGCAGCAAAACAAAACGGAGGAAGCAAGGTCGATGGTTTTGAAAGCCCGAGCAAAGATTAATTGGGCGTTGAAGGTTTGTGGATTGCGTCCGGATGGATATCATGAAGTAGATGGAGTTATGCAGAGTATTGCGTTGCATGACTTGGTACGGGTTGAGAAGGCTGCTGCGATTTACGTGGACTGCCCGGATGTAGAGGGGGAGAATTTGGCGGCGAAGGCGTCGCGGCTTTTTTTTGAACGGACAGGTATTGGCGGCGGGGCTACTGTGCATATCCAAAAGAATATACCGGTGCAGGCCGGACTGGGCGGCGGAAGCGCGGATGCGGCGGCGGTTTTGTTTGCGCTGGATATGCTGTATGAGACGGGCTTGGGGAGAGATTTGGACAAGCTGGCCCGCAACCTGGGCGCGGATGTGCCTTTTTGCCTGCAGGGCGGGACGGCCAGGGCTCGGGGCGTGGGGGAGATATTGCAGCCCCTATCCTTAGGGCAGCCGTTGGAGCTTGTTTTGATGAAGCCTGCCCAAGGGCTGTGTACCCGGGAGATTTTTGAGGCCTATGACAGGATGGGCGGGGAGCAGCCGGACGTTGGGATGTTGCTGGCCGGCTTGGCTACGGGGGACATTGATAAGCTGGCCTTGGGTATGGGGAACTCATTAGAAAGGGCTGCCCGCACGAGGCTGCCTGTCATTGGACAATTGCTGGACAAAATGCGCAGCAAAGGGATTTCGGTTTTTGGTATGAGCGGCAGCGGCCCGACGGTGTTTGGCGTTGTGGAGAGCGGGAAGGCTTGGGTTGTACCGGAGGATATATGGGTGTGCCGGACGCGGACTGTTACCGACGGTTTGAGCGTGGTGGGCCTATGAAGCTTGCAGCTGGATATTTCGTCGGATTGTGCGGGAAAAGACGCTGGACAAAGACAGTTATTTGATATAAAATTTAATATTAGTGGAAAAGATTGTATTCCGTCGTACTGCTGGGCTGTAGCGGGTAGGCGGTAATGGATATTTTGATGCGGAGGTGCTTCCAAAAGTGAATAAAAAGACTGTGAAAGACGTGAATTTGCAGGGAAAAAGGGTTTTGATGCGTGCGGATTTAAACGTACCCTTGAACGAAGATGGACAGATTACCGACGACACCAGGATTAGGGCTGCTTTGCCTACAATTTCGTATATTATGGAGCAGGGTGGCGCGCTGGTGCTCTGTTCGCACCTAGGCAGGCCCAAAGGCCAGTTTAGTAGCAAGTATTCTTTGACGCCGGTGGCTAAACGCTTGGAGGAGCTGATCGGCAAGGAAGTTATTTTTGCCGCTGACGTGGTGGGCGAGAGTGCCGATGCGTCCGTAGCCAAGGCTTCCAAGGATGTAATTGTGTTGTTGGAGAACCTGCGTTTTCATGGGGAAGAGGAGAAAAACGATCCGGCGTTTGCGAAAAAGCTGGCTTCCTATGGTGATGTTTTTGTGAATGACGCGTTTGGGACGGCGCACAGAGCCCATGCTTCGACGCAAGGTGTTACGAAGTTTTTGCCTGCTGTTGCTGGATTTTTGCTGGGCAAGGAGCTGGATGTGATTGGCAAGGCGCTGAGCAACCCGGCGCGGCCTTTCTTGGCGATTCTGGGCGGCGCGAAGGTTTCCGATAAAATCGGCGTGATTACTAACTTGCTGGATAAAGTGGACAGCCTGATGGTGGGCGGCGGGATGGCGTTTACCTTCTTCAAGGCGATGGGCTATGAGATTGGCAAATCCCTTCTGGAGGCCGATAAGGTAGAGCTGGCGAAGCAATTGATTGAAAAGGCGGCTGCCAAGAATGTGACGCTGTTGTTGCCGGTGGATGCGGCGGCGGCTAAAGAATTTAAAGCGGATTCTGAATTTTCTTATGTGGACGCAGATCAGTTCCCGGCAGACTGTATGGGCCTAGACATCGGACCGAAATCGGAGAAGCTGTTTGCTGCGGAGATTGCGAAGGCTAGAACCATCATCTGGAACGGGCCGATGGGTGTGTTTGAAATGCCGAGCTTTGCTGTGGGTACGAAGAAGGTTGCAGAAGCGATGGCCAGCAACCGTGAGGCGACTACCATCATTGGCGGCGGAGATTCTGCGGCGGCTGTGGAGCAGCTTGGCTATGCCGATAAGATGACGCATATTTCCACCGGCGGCGGTGCTTCCCTGGAATTCATGGAGGGGATCGAACTGCCTGGCGTGGCTGCTTTGAACGATAAATAATAATAATTTATAGAATATTTTGGAGGGTAAATCATGAGGAAAGCGATTATTGCCGGTAACTGGAAGATGAACATGACTGTGTCTGAGGCCAAGGCCTTAGTTTCGGACCTGATTCCTTTGGTTAAGGATGCAAAAGCGGATGTGGTGGTCTGCCCGACGTTTGTTTGTCTGAGCGCTGTGAAAGAGATGATTCAGGA
>JBMNTQ010000091.1:0-8208 GCA_050945815.1 Christensenellales bacterium | reverse complement strand
CCGCTCCAAAACAGTTCCCGTCCGCCCTACCAGCATAGCCTGGTTTAAAACATCTCCCCGATTGGATTCTACTCCCATTTGGGGGCCTGTAACCGAGTAGGTCTTGCCATCCTCAGTTAAAAGTTGAATGCGAACATCCTCCACCGTACTATCCTCGGTTTCGATAACAGCCCTGTCCGCCTCATCATAGGTCAAGCCGCCAACATCCACGTTGTTGACAACCACACCCTGATAAAACCTTCCATCATCAGACAACATCAGCATATTGTTGTCAATTCTGTGGTCGTTAAAAAACAGCATATATGCAAAGATACCAGCAGCCAAAACCGCCAGCCCTATTACGCCGATCAATACAATTCTCAATGGTTTTTTCATTCTTGCATTTTCAGTTGCCATGGAATCCCCCTTCCAAAACCCGCTATGTCCCTAAAGAATACTATATAGTAAAATCATATCTGATACACCCTCGTTTGTAAATTAAAAAAGCTCTTCAATTCGATTTCAAATCTGTAAAGGAACTATTACAAATGCTATTTCCCCCAAAAAACAGGAGCCCCGGTCCATCCTTGCCCACCGAAAGCTCCTGAATCGATTACCTAAGTCTATGTCTGGCTGCAAGCGTAAATTCGCCGCTTAGCCCTCCATTATTTTCAGATATACGCTGCGGTTGCGCGGGCCGTCGAATTCTGCAAAAAATACAGCCTGCCACACTCCCAATTGAAGTTCACCGTTCTCAATGATAATAGTCTCGCTGTTGCCAATCAGCGCCGTACAGTAATGGCCGTCGGAATTTCCCTCATCATGTTGAAAGTCCACTTCCGGAATACAGGCCTGAAACGCCGCAGTCAAATCCCGAGTCACATCCGGGTCACAATTTTCGTTGATATTGACCCCTGCCGTAGTATGCGGCACATACACAATACAAACACCCTCAGCCACACCGGCGTTCTTCACAGCTTCTTTGATACTGTCTGTAATATCATAAAAACCGCACCGTTCCTTCGTTGGAACGGATAGCACAATTTTCTTCAAAAGACTACACCTCATTCTTTCATATCATCCAGCCTTCTCTGTTCATTCATTCTATAAGAAAGAATATAAAGGCTGTCGCTTAAATGGACATTTTCCACAATACTGTCCTCAACTTGAATATCAATCGGAGCGAAGTTCCAGATTGCCTTAACGCCGCAGTCTGAAAGCGTCTGCGCCGTCTGCGCCGCATATTGCTCCGGAGTACAGATAATCCCCAGGTCCACCTCATTTTGCCCGACAAAGCTCTGCAACTCCTCGATCGGCATAATCGGTATCCCTGTTACAGAACGGCCAACCAAGTCCTCGCTTACATCAAAAGCACCCAGAACGAAGAATCCCTCCCGGGCAAAGTTATCATAGCTGGCCAAAGCCTGCCCGATGTTGCCCATACCGACAATAATTGCCTGATATTGGTTCTTTAATCCCAGTATAGACTGAATCTCTCCTTTCAACACCTTCACATAATAACCGAACCCCTGCTGTCCAAATCCGCCAAAACAATTAAAGTCCTGCCGAATCTGGGAAGCGTTGAGTCCCATCTTTTTGCTCAGTTCACTGGAAGAGATTTTTTCAATCCCCTCCCGCTCCAATTCGGCCAAATGCCTATAATACTTGGGTAGCCTGCGAATCACAGCATCTGATATTTTTTTCAAATCTATTCACATCCTGATTCAAAATTACACGCCAAACAGAACACCTACATCGGCTATGCCCAACTGTTCAACAGCCTGCTCAACTGTTTTTCTTCGTATAATTCAACAATCCTCCCGCCAGCAAAATCTCTCTAAGCCTGGGGGAAGCCTCCAGCTTTACATCAAAACAGATATCCTTGCTGGCGTTTCTCACGCGCAACACCTGTTCTTTGGCAACATGATGCAAAACCGACTCAATCTCCAGCCGATCTCCCTGCTCAATCCTGTCATAATCCTGTTCTTCTACAAAAACAAACGGCAAAATACCGGAGTTGATTAAATTAGCCATGTGGATCCGCGCAAAAGACTTGGCAATCACGCCCTTAATCCCCAAATAAAGCGGCACAAGCGCAGCATGCTCCCGGCTGGAGCCTTGGCCGTAGTTGTGGCCCGCAACAAGGAACCCGCCCTGTTTCTCCTTGGCGCGCCGGGGGAATTCGGGGTCTACCGGTGTCAGAAAATGCTTAGACAACTCCGGTATATTGGAGCGGAACGGCAAAAGCTTGGAGTTCGAAGGCATAATATGGTCCGTTGTAATATTATCTTCCATCTTCAGCAAAACTTCGCCAATCAAAACATCGGCCAATTCCTTGTTCACCGGAAAAGGCTTAATATTCGGTCCGCGCACAACCTCTACGCTGTCCGGGTCCTGTGCCGGCGGCACCACCATATTATCGTTGATTAAAAAGGTCTCCGGCATAGGCACATCAATGCGCCCGCGAAGAGTCCGCGGATCCGTCAAAAAGCCGGTCAGCGCACTGGCCGCCGCCACTTCCGGACTGGCCAAATAAACCTGAGCGCTCAAGGTTCCGCTGCGTCCATAGAAATTACGGTTGAAGCTGCGCACAGAAACCGCGCCGCTCGCCGGCGATTGCCCCATACCAATACAAGGCCCGCAGGCCGATTCTAAAATCCGCGCCCCAGCCGAAATCATGTCCGCCAGCGCACCGTTTTGCGCCAACATAGTAAGCACCTGCTTAGAGCCCGGGGAAATAGTCAGGCTAACGTTGTCCTGCACAGTCTTCCCCTTCAAAATAGCCGCAACTTTCATCATGTCCATATACGAGGAATTGGTGCAGCTGCCAATACAAACCTGGTCCACCCGAACCTCCCCCACATCCTCTACCGCAACCACATCATCCGGGCTGTGCGGGCAAGCCACCATCGGCTGCAACGCCGATAGGTCTATAGTAATCACATCTTCATAAGCCGCATCCTCGTCTGCAAACACGGGGGTATAATCCTGCTCACGTCCCTGAGCCTTCAAAAACGCCCGGGTCACCTCGTCACTAGGGAAAACCGATGTGGTCGCGCCCAGCTCCGCGCCCATGTTGGTAATGGTAGCGCGTTCCGGAACGCTCAGAGTGGAAACGCCTGCTCCGCCGTATTCAATAATGCGCCCAACGCCGCCCTTCACAGACAAAATGCGCAGCACTTCCAAGATAACATCCTTGGCAGAAACATAAGGCATCAACTGCCCAACCAGTTCCACCTTCAAAACCTTAGGCATCATAAGATAATACGCGCCGCCCCCCATAGCCACCGCCACATCCAAACCGCCGGCGCCAATCGCCAGCATACCGATGCCTCCGCCGGTGGGCGTATGGCTGTCCGAGCCTAAAAGCGTCTTTCCAGGTACGCCAAAACGTTCCAAATGCACCTGATGACAAATCCCATTGCCCGGCTTGGAAAAATAAATGCCGTATTTAGATGCAACAGTTTGTATATATTTATGGTCGTCCGCATTTTCAAATCCGCTCTGCAGCGTATTATGATCGATGTATGCCAGGCTGCGCTGGGTCTTCACCCGGTCAACGCCCATCGCCTCAAACTGCAAATACGCCATCGTACCCGTAGAATCCTGGGTCAATGTCTGGTCGATACGGATTGATATCTCCTCTCCGGGAACCATCTTCCCCGAAACAAGGTGCGCGCCGATAATCTTTTCCGCAATAGTAGCCATACAATTCCTCCAAATTATCACAAATCACTATATTATTTTATAAAGTATCTCGCAGTCTGTCAATTAGAGATTATTTTAAATAAATATTCATGGCCCAAAACGTCCTCGGTTCGAACCGCTAAGACTCCCGGCTGCTTACCGAAAACCAGCGCCGTCTCCAAGCCCCGCTTGCCCCGAGCCTGAAAAGCACCCACCCGGAACACCCCGTCGCGAACATACCCCCCGGCAACAGAGAGCAACTGCTCCGGCCCTTTTGGGTCCTTGTCCCCAAAGCGAAGGGTCTGCCCCTTCGTAACATCGGCAAAACCCAACTGCCTCGGCTGCTCTTGTGTAAGCTCTTCGCCCTCGCCCATACAATACCCATCCACAAAAATAAAGGTCTCATCTTGCTCCTGCCGCACAGTCAGCTTGATGGAAGGCTGAGCGCCGGTGGTGTTGCCGCACACAGTCCGAAAGGAAGCTCCCCTAAAAGCCAGCCGCCGCCGACTCACCAACCGCGCAGGGCTGCCTACATCCAGCGCCAGAAAGCGCCGATTCATGTCATGGGCAACGGCAGCGGTCGTACCCGAACCGCAGAAAAAGTCTGCAACCAAGTCTCCCTCCCGGCTGGCGCAGGCAACGATCCGTCGCAGCAGCTTTTCAGGTTTTTGCGTATCATAGCCGGTACGCTCCGGATCCCTTTGCTGCAAATGAGAAATATCCTCCCACACATCATCAGGAAACACCAGGTCGTCCTCAAAATAGCGATACTCCTTGCCCATCGAACGAATGCTGTAATACGTGCGCCCCGTCTCATCCACCGAGCGCTTCATGTTGTTGCGCCTCCGAGCGCCCCGTCTCGTCCCTGCCGCTCGAATATCAAAAAAATAGTTTCGGCCCTTTGCATACAAAAATATCGTGTCATGCTTGCGCGCAAAGTGCTTCAATGTCCTGCCGCCGCTTCTGTAGTGCCAAACAATCTCATTTAAAAAATTCTCTCCGCCAAACACCTCGTCCAACAAAAGGCGCATATGGGCGCAAACGCGATAATCCACATGAACAAAGATCAAGCCGTCCTGTCTCATGACCCGATGAGCCGCACAAAGCGCAGCGCGCATCATAGACAAATATTCCTCCAAAGACGCCCATCGGTCGGTATATCCCTGCTGCAAGTTTTTGTTCTGCTCAGGACGATAAAAAAAATCCTGCCCTGTAAAAAACGGCGGATCTATATAAACGCATTGTACCGTTCCTTCATATTGCCGCAGCAAGTCCGAATCCAAACAAGCCGCGTCTCCTTGCGTTAAGAATCCTAAGCTGCCGTCTCCAAAAATTTCTTCCCTACAGGCCGAAAGCAAAATCTCCATCCGTCCACTCCTCGACATTGCAAAGCTGCATGTTTTCCAATATAATGGAGAAAATCATATAATATCAGTATAATACTGAAACCTCAAACATTCAACCTTTATCCATCAAACCCACATACAGGAGTGTTTTTTCTATGTTTAAATTATGGGGGCTGTTGAAGTCCGATGAAAAAATCCTACAAAACAGCGTCGTAGAATCCGAGGCTGGCGGCATGCAGGCTTTCCACGACTGTCTAAGCGAGTTGTGCCGTCTTTTCGATATAGAAAAGCCCGTTGTCCTGCGAAAGCATGAAATGGAATTTGAAAACTTCGGACGCACGGTGTTTCGCCCCTCCGATTTTATTGAATCTGTGAATTTTTCCCGGCTGGAAGTCGAAAATATAACGGACGACAAATCAAAATCTAACAGAAACATAAAATAGGTAAATTTTACATTCATAACTTCACTTCTGCCTGCAAATAGTATAGGCAGAGAGGAGTGTATCAAAAATATGGATAAGTTTTGCCTAACATTGATCATCATAGGTGCCATAAACTGGCTATTGGTTGGGCTATTCCAGTTTGACCTGGTTGCAGCAATCTTTGGTGGTAGCGCTGCCGTAGTCAGCCGCATCGTATATGCGCTGATTGGAATCGCCGGCCTTTGGTGCATCACGCTTTTATTCCGAAACTGGGAAAGAAGACGGGAGCACTAATTTTTCTTTCGTACAAAAACCCTTGTCTTGTTTAAGCCCCGGCATCATTGTCCGGGGCATAACACTATAATCAAGCAGCATACCATTCCAAAAAATGCTGTTTCCCTATATAATAAGTCTATCAGACCATAACAGGCAAGGAGGTTACCATCCATGGAATTCACCAAGTATACACAGCATACCAACGACCGCCTGGCAAAAAACGGCGTTCTGCTAATCAGCGGCAAACAGCAAACCAATGCCATGACAATAGGCTGGGGGTTTGCCGGCATCATGTGGGGTCTGCCGTTTTTCATTGCGCCAGTCCGCCCCTCTCGCTATACCTTTGAGTTGCTGTCCAAAGAAGATCAATTTAATATTTTTGTACCAAAAGACGACTCGTTTAACAAAACATTGGCCTACTGCGGCTCCAAATCCGGCCGCAATGTAGACAAATTCGCAGAACTTGGGCTGGAGAAGGCCCCAGCAAAGTATAATGAGCTGCCCATCATCAACGCTCCCGGCATCCATTATGAATGCAAACTACACTATATCCAAGCTCTAAACGATACCCTCCCCGAAGCGCTCCGAAAAAGATGGTATCCCGCCGACAGCAATCTCCATACCTGTTTCTATGGCGAAATCCTCGCCTGCTACGAAACCTGATCCGCCAGCATAACGCCTCAGCGCTGCACACGCAGCAGGCGCACATAGTCTAATCGCAAAAGCCGGGGGGCAAAATCCCCCGGCTTTTATTCTCCGTTTAGCAAGCCCTGCCGCAACCGGCTTCCTCTTTACATATCTTACTATGCCCCAGCATAAACAGCATCCTAATCAAACAGCCTAGCCAACCTAGCCGCCGTCCCGTTTGCTCTGGGTAACGCCGTGCTCGTCCATCCGCATGCAGCCCCAGGTTTTGCTAGCATACATATCGAATCAATCCTAACAAAAGCGCTCCTAAGCCCCTTGAAAGCTCCCTGCCCTTACAACCACAATAATCATATGCCCCTGCCTAGGCTTGTCAAGCTTCTCAAGTCTCCCCAGCAACAATCGCCCCACCGGCGCTGGCGCCAATACGGTCCGCCCCCGCCCGGATCATGGCCATAGCCGTCTCATAGTCGCGAATACCCCCAGAAGCCTTCACTTTCGCCCGCTTCCCCGCAACCCGGCGCAACAGCGATACATCCGCCACCGTAGCACCGCCGCCGCCATAGCCGGTGCTGGTTTTGAGAAAATCCACGCCGCCCTCCAAAACTGCCCGGGCTGCCCTTTCTTTTGTCTGCTCATCCAAATAGCAAAGCTCGAGTATGGCTTTAACGGTCACGCCGAACCGTCCCACAGCCGCCACGATCCCATGAGCCTCCCGGCTCAAAAAATTAAAATCGCCGCCCACAGCCCGACCGATATCCACCACATAATCAATCTCCAACGCGCCTTTTTCTGCAGCAAAAACCGCTTCCGCTATCTTCGCCTCCCCCACAGCCGCCCCAAACGGAAACGCCACAACGCTGCAAGGCAAAGTGCTGCTGTTCTTCAATAACGCTGCCACCCGCTCAATATGAGCAGAGTTCACGCAGCAGGATTGAAAGCGATAAGGCAATGCATCTTTCACAAAGGCCTCCACCTCCGCACCGGTAGCAGCCGGGTTGAGCAAGGTCTGGTCAATGTAACGAGCAATGGGTTCCATATCAAACTTCTCCTCTCCCCCCACAACCTGGGGGCCCTCGATCATATCGCCTTTCATATGCCTACCATTCTATCCCAATTTCCAATCCAGTGCAATGTTCCTTCCAGCCTTGCCCCTACGTTGCGAAACTTTCCCGCCGTATGTCGCGTATCACAAGTAAAGAACAAACCGGAGGAATGCTTATGAACCGATTTTTATCTATCCTCATCGCCGTGCTGCTGGTGCTGACGGCGGGCTGCATCGCCTATCTGGGTATGAGCGCCCAAACAGCCGCAACCCGGGCCGCAGCCTCTCAAAGCGCCTCAACAGATGCCCTCTCCCCCCAAACGCTGCAAGCTTCCGCCTCCTACACGCTGCACGCATCCCCAGACCGCGCCCACTTTACCGTAGGAATCCGCAGCTTCCACGCCGACGCAAAAGCAGCCCAAGAGCAAAATGCCCAGAAGATGCAAGGGCTAATCCAGGCGCTCACAAGCAAAGGTCTGACGGATTCCGCGCTGCAAACAGCCAACTACAGCGTCCACCCAGAATACGATTACAGGGAAAATACCCCCGCCTTGAAGGGCTACACCGTCCTGAGCAGCCTGTCCGTCACGGTTGACGAACTCAAGTCCCTAGGCGGCATCCTAACCGCCGCTGCCCAAAGCGGCGCCAATGAAATCTATGGCATTGAATTCAGTGTTAAGAATTACGATATCCTCTACAGCCAAGCACTGGAAAAAGCCGTCGCAGCCACCCGGGAAAAGGCGGCCAGCATGGCAATGGGCGCAGGGGTAACCTTATCCGACATCTTATCCATCCAAGATGGCAACCC
>JBMNTQ010000090.1:0-8216 GCA_050945815.1 Christensenellales bacterium | reverse complement strand
AATCTATTTCCATTGTGCCAATCACATAGCGCTGTAGCAAAACACCCAGCAAAAGCCCTAGGCCGGTTCCCAATACAGTCAACACAGCATTTTCCCGGTAGATATACGCTGCCAACTCCCGGTCAAAGAATCCCAATACTTTTATCGTAGCCAATTCGCGGCTCCGCTCCTCCAGAGATATTGTAGTCAGGCTGAACAGCACCACAAACACCAACGCCGCTGCCGACAGAATCAAAACGAGTACAATCTGGTGCAGCGCACCCACCATCTTCTCCATGCTCTCCTGCATAGTCGTAGTAAAAGACAAGCTTGCGACAGCTGAATGGTTCAACAAGGTTTCAGACAGCGCTTCTCTCTCCCAGTCCGCATCCTGATTGGGCAAGCACCATATCTGGTTGGCTTCCGGTGCCCTTGCAAATGCCCTGCCATACGATTCGACCGACATATAGATATAGTGGGAAACATAGTTTTCCGTAATGCCATCAACAACAACCTCGGCCCTTTGCCCATCCTCGTTGCGTATACTTACCGTATCCCCTTCTAAAACCCCCAGCATATCCGCCAGCTTCTCTGTCAGGACAATTCCCCGCTCTCCTAAAGCCAACGATTCTCCAGTCCTCCGGTTTTTAAGGTGCAAATATCCATCAATACCCGCAGACGTCTGCGGAATCGTCAAATATGCCGATTTCAGCGCAGACCCGTGCTCAACGTCCACTGCCTCACTGCGCACCATAACCTGCGACCCAAGCATCTCATTGTCATCCAGCATTTGCTCCAATGCAGCTCTATCGGCATCGGATAAATTCTTTTGCAAATCAATCCGCATTTCATAGCGCTGAATCTCGTCATATTGCTTGGTAACAATGGTAGATACCGCATCACGCATACCAAAGCCAGTAAACATCAGTGCTGTGCAGCCCGCAACCCCAACCACTGTCATAATCAGCCGCTTTCTATACCGAAACAAATTGCGCAAAGCAACCTTTTGTGAAAAGTTAAACCGCTTCCAAATAAAAGTCATGCGCTCCAGCAGCGTCCTTTTACCCACTCCCGGCGCTTGTGGCCGCATCAGATGAGCCGGCGCTTGCCGCGTGGAACGCAGGCAGACAAAATAGGACGGCAGAGCCGCGCAGCCCACAGCCAAGCCCAAGGAAACCAACGCATAGGGCCAATTAAACTGTAGGACTATCGGGGGCAACGTATAGAGGCTGGCATACGCATTAAATACAAGCCGTGGAAAAATATTAAAGCCCACAAGCAGCCCTATCATGCCACCTATCGCTGAAGCCGCAATCGCGTACCAGAGATAGTATGCAGCAATCCGGCCGTCGCTGTAGCCCAGGGCTTTCAGGGTCCCTATCTGCGTGCGGTCACTCTCTACCAAGCGAGTCATAGAAGTCATCGTCACGAGTATTGCCACCAGAAAGAATAAAACCGGCATAACCAAACTCAACGCTTCCACCCGCCGGGCATCCTGCTTGTATCCAATAAAACCGATGTTGGTCTCATGATCCAGCACATACCATTCCGGCTGCCTTAGTTCATCCAGCTTCTCATATCCTTGGTCGATCTCGGTTTGCGCCTGCTCCAGCTTCCGTAGCGCCGTCAATTCTTCGCTGGAAAATTCAGCCAATCCGTCTTCATACTCAGATTCCCCCTGCTCAAGCTCCGCCAGCGCTTCGTCCAATTCCTGCTGTCCCATATCTTTCTGTTGTTCGAGCTCCTGCCTCCCTTGCTCCAGCGCCTCAGCACTGCCCTCCAGCCGGCTTTTGCCTGCGTCCAGCTCGGCTTGCGCCTGCCGGCGTGCCCCGTCCAGCTCGGCGCTCGCCGCATCCAAGTCCTTCTTGGTCTGCTCCAGAACCAACCCAGCCCCATCCAACTCCATGCTTATGGCAGCAAGCGCCGCCCCATACTGTTCCAGCCCGTCCCTTTCGGCAGCCAGTCGCATCTGCGTTTGGTCCAATTCTACTTCTGCCTGCACCAGCGCCTCGCCAAACTGCAAAACGGCACCTCTGGCTGCATCCTGCTTTTGTCCATCGCTAGGGTCGGCAACATAGGCTTGCAAAGCCAAGGCCAACTGCGGATTCTCCTGCCCCAACTGCTCCGCCATGGCTTGTATCAACGCAAGGCTCTCCGGCGTATTCCCCGCTTCCAGCTGGACAGTCAGGTTCTCATATTTTTCCGTTCTTGCCTCGTATCGGGCATATTCCTCCTTGAAGGCCAGCTCTCCCTGCCCAAGTTTCTCCCAGTTACCTTGGAACACCTTCTCTTCCTGCTTATAGATAGCTAGCTGGCTGCGATACTCCGCCACAGCGGTATAATATTCAGCATAGCCCGCGTCTATCTTCGCCTGATGAGCGGCAAACTCAGCATCCACAGCCTCTTTTTGGCTATTATACTGTGCCCAGCCTTTCTGCAGTTCCCGCCCACCCTCATCCAGCTTCCCTCGAGCCGCGGCAATTTCACTGTCGAAACGCTGGCTGCCTGTCTCATAGTCGCTGCGCCCTTGGAAAAGCGCCCGAGCCGCCTCCTCCAATTGTGTCCGCCCATCCTCCAGCTCGGCATAACCATCGTCCACCTTTTTCTGAGCGTCTATCAACTCCTCGGAAGCATCCTCTCTGATTTCCATATAGCGCTCCGCACTGCGCCATTCCCCCACCCTCTCCAACTGTTGCATAATCGGCGCCAGCAAGTCCCCATAGCTGTCGTCAAATCGCGAAATTCCTTTTGGATTTTGCGCTATCATATAAACTTCTGTATAAACCTCCAGCTTAAAATCCGAAGCGGGTAACAAAAAGAAAGCCTCTGCTTTCCCGCTGCCCACACTGCCGGACCCCCGGTCATATGAGATATACAGCGGATTGCGGGCTATACCCACAATCGTATAAGCTTCATGGTCAAGGTTCTGATGAATCGGCGTGTCCGTACCCGATCTAAAATCTACCGTATCCCCAATCTTATAGTCTGCCAGCTTCATAAACTGCTCGTCAGCCAGGCATTCTCCGCTTTTTTGGGGCATCCGCCCCTCAACAATCTCAGCCGCATTAACATCGTCCTCCCCAGACCGCGGCAAAGAATGTAGACGCACTGTCATGTTTTTTCCGGACAATTGGGCAAGGGCATCCAGAGAATAGGCAGGCATCAGCTTTGCAATGCCCTCTACACTCTTTATTGCCTTCAAGTCGGCCTCATTTATACCGTAGTTGGACAGCAGCCGTATGTCCATAAAGCTCTGTTCCACAAAATAATCAGACGCCGTAGCCCGCATATTCGGTCCCGTGGCCCGCAATCCGGCAAAAAAAGCTACCCCCAGCGCAGTAATAACCAGAATAGCCAAAAAGCGATGCAGAGTAGCACGAACCTTGCGCAATCCATCTTTTAAAAATGCGTTCCGTTTCCCCATGGGCTACCACTCGATCCTTTCCACAGGCACAGGAGACGAATTAATCACCGATTTACTGACTTTCCCGTTCTTTATGTACACGATGCGGTCGGCCATAGGGGCAATCGCCTGATTATGGGTAATCAACACCACAGTCATGCCCCGCTCTCGGCAGGTTTTTTGCAGCAGCGATAGAATCACTTTCCCAGTCCCATAATCCAACGCTCCGGTCGGCTCGTCACAGAGCATAAGCTTCGGGTTTTTTGCCAGCGCCCGGGCAATCGCCACCCTCTGCTGTTCGCCGCCGGATAACTGGGCAGGAAAATTCCCCATCCGATCCCAAAGCCCTACTTCCTCCAAGGTCGTAGCTGCGTCCATTGGGCAGTCGCATATCTGCGACGCAAGCTCCACGTTTTCCAGCGCAGTCAAATTGGGTATCAGATTGTAAAATTGAAAAACAAACCCAATATCATTTCGCCGATATAGCGTCCGGCAGCGCGCATTATATCTACTGATTTCTTTACCGTCCACAAAAATCTCGCCGCCATCACAGGTATCCATTCCGCCCAATATATTCAATACCGTCGTCTTTCCTGCTCCGCTCGGCCCAACCACGACAGCCAATTCGCCTTTTTCAAGTTCAAAACTAATTCCATCGGCAGCCTTAACCATGGCCTTGCCCATTCCATAATGCTTCGTCACATCATTTAATACAATAAAACTTTTTTTCATATTCCATATCCCTACACATGTTGATTTTTCATCATATGTTTATTATAATAATCGTAATTTGGAATATCAACCATCAGTCGTCATAAGTTTATCGAATAATAAACAGACTACCATCCCGCTGTTGAATAAAAAGGAGGAATTTTATGGAAATCCAGAAATCCGATCGGCGCATCCGCAAAACCCAGGCATTATTGCGCAAGAATTTGACCCAACTATTAAAAGAAAAAGAATTAAAGAATATCTCCGTCAGTGAGTTGACACAACGAGCCGATATCAACCGTAGCACATTCTACCTCCACTACAAAGACATCTACGATTTATTTGAACAAATCGAGAATGAAGCCATGGAAGGTTTTATGGGCATTATTACGAAGTATAGGCATCAGGGCCTTATGCCGCTAACGCCCATCATGCTGGAGCTCTTTCAATATATTTCCTCAAACGCAGATATTTTTATCGCTATTTTAAACAACAAGGAATCGACCTTTTTAGAGAAAGTGCTGGAAACCAATCGGCCTAAAAATAAAAAAGAATGGGAAGTCTTGCTCCCAACCGGAAAAGAGGAATATTACGAATACTATTACGTATTTTTCACGTCCGGCTGCATTGAGCTGATTCGTTGCTGGTTCAACAACGGCATGCGCGAATCCGCACGGCAAATTGCAGAGTTAGCCGAAAGGCTCATGGGCAACAGCATAAAGGATCTCGCCTGATGGTTCCTACCCCGAGCTTCGCGGCCATCCATTCCCATTCATAATCATGCACCCAACCGCTTATCTGGTAAAACGCTCCCCTCCTTAGTTGCATCCTTTAACAACTTGGGTGTCTGTCCTCCTTTTTCATTGTTACACCAGGCTCTTGGCTGCGAATTATCAACGTCAACAACATTTGCATTGTCTCAATCATTGTGATATACTAATTTGCACGTGAAATTTTTCCATTATAGGTTGAACAAGATATAAATTGAGCAAGAATTCACAGCCGAGACGGAGCCGTTCCAAGGCTGTATACAAAAGGAGAAATCATTATGGCTACTTTAAATGCAGAAAATCGAAATATGGAATTAAAGCCCAAACAGCTAAGAAGAAAAGGTATTATTCCCGGTGTCTTGTATGGTAAGGACCTTGAGAAATCCTTGAATATTCAGTTTTCGCAATCGGAAGTCGCACGTTTCTTAAAATCCAATTCCATGGGCAGCAAAACTGAACTAGTAATTGGCAACGAAAAATTTCCGGCCTTATTGCGGGAAGTCACTTATAAAGTAGTAACCGAGGAGTTAGAGCATCTAAGCTTCCAGAAATTGCTAGCTGGAGAATTTATCACAAGTACGGCAAGAATCGTTCTTCTAAACCGGGAAAAATCTTCAGGAATGGTTCAGCTAACGCAGGCTGAGATTTCCTACCGGGCGCTTCCTACCTATCTTTTCGATCGAATCGACATCGACCTCGATGGAATGGAAGAAGGGGACAGTATCCGAGTTAGCGATCTCGACATTGTAAACAATCCGAACATCGAGATTCTAACCCCGCTGGACACCATGGTGCTTTCTCTTGTCGATAGCCGTAAGCCTCTTGACGTTCCTGAGTCTGAAGGCGAAGAAGGCGAAGCTCAAGACGGAGCTTCAGAAGCCCAAAGCGAATAACATGCCCATGCTACCTACCCTCCAGTTGCCAGCATAAGGCTCTGCAGGTTCATACAAAGCAGGCAAGGAAAAACCAATATTGATCCTAGAAAATGCGGTCACATAAATTGTAACCGCATTTTTTGTTGTGAAAAAATGCCAACTACTCCATTCATCTCTCCCCTCTAGGGATACTCCTCCATCCTTCCTCATTCTCTTCTTTCAACACAGTAAGCATACATTCTCCCTTCGCGATAAGCATCCGACTCCTACCCAAGATTAAACCCTGTAAAGCCTGTAAGAAAAACGCCATTTTTTCAGTGAAGCCCTCACTTATTAGGCTACTATCTTCCAGCGTTTTCAGTACGGAGAACTTGATACGTAGCTCTTCAATGCGTTTGAATATAAGACAAATGCATCTTGCCCACTAGGATTGGATATGCTATAGGTGCATCTTGCCCACTAGAATAGGAGGGATACGTATCTTTCGTCTGAGAAAAGCAAAGAAAATCCAACATGAAGAAATCGTCGAAAAAACCAAAAAACAGGCTATTCCATCGCAGATCTCGGCATGTGAGGAACTTGTCAAAAATATTTTCCAAAACAGCTCGGATTTAGTCGTGCAAACTTTTTCCACGTCCAAAAACACTGCCATGATCGTATTCATCGACGGGCTTGTCAACAAAGACCTGATCGATAGAGATATCCTAAGTCCTATCAAATCCCCCACGTTCAACGGGGATATCCCATTGGCGCTCAAGTCGGTGTTCCAAGAAACCGAAGATATGTCTGTGCTTGTCGAGAGTGTGCTTTGCGGCAACGCCGCGGTCTTCTATGAACATTCCAAGAAAGCCTATCTGGTTGAATTTAAGGGCTGGGATAAACGCAACGTTACAGAACCGGAAGCCGAGGCCGTAATCCGCGGTCCTAAGGAGGGTTTCACAGAAAACATCCGCACCAACACTGCTTTAATCCGAAGAAAGATCAAAACACCCAAGTTTGTCGTAGAGAACATAACGCTGGGCAGGCAAACAAAAACCTCCGTGGCGGTTGTCTATATTAAAGGCATTGTCAATCAGGGCGTACTTGAAGAATTAAAGCGCCGATTGTCTAAGATTGATACAGACGAAATACTCGAAACCGGGCAGATTGAACAACACATCTGCGAGAACACCTTTTCATCCGTATCAGGCATCGGGATTACACAGAAGCCGGATGTCGCAGCTCAGAGGGTGCTGGGCGGCAGAATCGCTGTTTTGTGCGATGGTACGCCCCACGCTCTGACAATACCGGAGCTGTTCATAGAAAATCTCCATACCGCCGAAGATTACTACAACCGAACGGTCTATTCATCGATTGTACGGATCCTTCGGGGTATGGCGCTGGCCACAACTGTTTTGTTCCCCGGCCTAGCTGTAGCGATCATAACCTACCATGCCGAAATGCTGCCTTCGGTGTTCCTTACCAGCATCATCAGCGCATCCCAAAAAACACCGATGCCCATCGCTGCAGAAGTGCTGTTGCTCACGGGTATGTTCGAGCTGATCCGTGAGGCCGGCAGCCGCATGCCCAAGGCAGTCGGCTCTGCCATCACCATCGTAGGTTCGCTGATCATCGGTGAGGCAGCGGTAAGCGCCGGCATCATCAGCGAACCGATGGTCATCGTTGTTGCCTTAACGGCCGTTACAGGCTTTATGACACCCAATCTCCTTGAGTTCATCGTGGTATACCGGGCATTCTTCTGGCTCTTGGGTACGTTCATGGGGCTAATCGGTATTAGCGCAGGTTTTTTTATTATGTTAACCCATCTAATATCCACCTACACCTTTGGCATACCCATCCTCTCCTCCTTTTCCAAGAACGAACTCAAGGACTCTTTTTTCCGAGCTCCCCTTCGTTGGCTGACACATAGGCCGGAATCCATAGCCAAGAAAAATATCCGTAAACAGGATTAAGGTATAAGGAGGCTACCATTGAAAAAAGGACTTTGCATCCTACTGCTCGCACTGATGCTGGCAACATCCACCGGATGCTGGAACCGAGAAGAGCCTAAAGAGTTGGCCAGCGTAAACAGTATACTCTACGATATACTGGACAACGGTCAATACCGCGTTGTGCTAGAGATTATGAACCCGACCTCGTACAGCGGCACAGGTGGCACAGGCGAAAATGAAAAAAATCCCTTCACCACAGTTTGCGGGGAGGGCGAATCCATACGCGAAGCGATCAGCAACGTCTCGCGCAGCATGGAAAAGACCGTATTTGGCGGCCATAACAAGGTGCGCTTTTTTACAGAACGATTTGCCAGGCAGGACATGATATCCGTCTTGGAGCTTATGGCCCGAGACCGCCTGATGGATGAAACGCCTCTGATGATCGTCATCAAGGACGCAAATCCAGAAGACATCCACTTCAGCGTCATCGGCCTCTCCGATATGGTGGGTAATTATTTAGAAGATCTTGCAGAACAGCAGAAGAGCC
>JBMNTQ010000089.1:0-8263 GCA_050945815.1 Christensenellales bacterium | reverse complement strand
ATGGTTTCTTTCATCAAACTCATGGTATTTTGTGGCTGTATCCAAAATAATTTTCATTTACTGTTAATTTATAGATTTATTTTAACTGTGTATAAAAAAACTATATCCAGCATATCAGATTTTTACAATAAGACGATAAAAGTTTACACTTTCATTTTTATCCCGCAGGTAATAGAATAGAATTAAAGAACCATTGCTCATGCTTCTTTTCGAAAAGTACATGCGATCATCTGCTATTTCTGTTTCTTCCATTTAGTATAGGGAGCCTACTGTTCGTCGGTTCTAGTAAGCTGTCGAGGTTTAGTATGGAACATTCAAAGAAAAAGAAACTTCCTAATTTGCTTTCGGTTTTTTCGCGCTCGCTCTATTTGTGCGTGTTTCTTCCTATTGTAATGATTATCATTTTGGCGCTTGTTTTTCCTTACAGAGATAATATCTTGATGCAGGAAAAGCACTACACAACCTACGTTACCAACGCTGTTAACAGCATTTCCCGTCATTTAACCTATGTGGTGGATGCTGTAACCTTAATCGAGGATAGTGAGACGATACGATCGAATATGAAGCAAATATACGAAACCGAGCAGGTCGATAAAAAGGAAGCCCTGATTTTAGACGACATTGACGCGCCGATCACCTATGTAAACGTGTTTACCAACCGTGCTATCAGCGCCGCGGCGATCTACGCGCAAGACGAGATGATCTACTATTTCCGCAGTGGGTCGTCGATGGATACGGCTTTGGAACGTTGCGCTAAAATCTATGAGCAATATAAATACAGCACCAATAAAAAAGGTGAGTTCGTAAGCGACGGGGGAAGCCCCTATGTGTATTGGGTGAAGGACTATGTTAATATCTATGACGGCCGTATTTACGGAAAAATTGTGCTTGAGGTTATGCAAGCGCCTAGCAGCCCACCTGTTGGCAATGAGCCGGCAGCGGCAACCTACAATTATCAGGTAGATCTGAGCACCTATCCAAACACGCAGTATTTTCTTTATAATTTAAGCGGTACCGTAGTTTTCTCTAACAATCCGGAAGATATTGGTTCGCTGATCAACTATACCGTACCCCGAGCCTTGCGTGACAGTGAGGGTGTTGTGATGGATAGCGAGGATTATGAGGTTACCACGGACTATCTCTACAAGCAACGGCTGCACTACTATTTCTTTACGCCGGTATCCGATATCTATGCCTATACGCGGACGACTTTCGGCTATTTCCTGGGCGGCGTCGGGATACTTATGGTAGTATTGTTTTCCATACTGGTCATTATTTTAGAACGGATCAAATCGCCCTTTAAAAGCCTTGAGCGGTATGGCGAGATGGCTGCGGAATACAAAGACGCGATTCCATCCTTCGAACCCAAATATGCCGAGATTGAGAATGTCTGCCAAATTATAACGGGTAAGATGAAAACCATCAGCACGTTAAAAAATGCAGAAGCGGACTATGAACTAAAAATGAAGGATGCAAAGATCCAAACTCTGCAATCCCAGATTACGCCGCATTTCCTATTCAATATGCTGGATACGATAGGCTGGAAGGCCGAACAATCCAACTTCAAGGATCTAAGCGACATGATCACCCGGCTGGGAGATCTGATTCGCGAGGATATTTTGTTAAACGGGAAAGAGAAAATCACCATCGGCCAGGAATTGGATTATATCAAGAACTATTTAAGCTTACAGCAGATTCGCTACGGAAACAGCTTTGAGTATGTGATCAATGTAGATGAAGAACTGTTACATTCCTGCTACATTCCCAAACTGTCTTTCCAGCCGGTGGTGGAGAACTCTGTGGTACACGGCATCAGCAAGGTCAATCGGCCGGGGCTTATTATCATTGATATCTGGGAGGACATGGATTGTATCATCTGTAGAATCACAGACAACGGCATCGGGTTTGACAGCACAGGGTTCTTTGAACGTCCGCCCCGCACAATTCCGCCGTCGGCTCATCTACACAGCCATATTGCCTTGCACAATATACAAAACCGCATTCAGATGCTCTATGGCGAGCGCTTTGGCATTACGATAGACAGCGAAATAGGGAAGGGGACCGTTACGATGATTACGCTGCCCATTGATACCAATCCGCCGGAGGAAGGCGCCTATCAGGGCGGCTGATGTTCCAATGTTTTGATGGAGGAGAGTCTCATGTATAAAATCCTGATTGTTGATGATGAAGCTGCAATTTGCAAAGGCTTATCCAGTTGTATTGACTGGGCAGCACTGGATTGCGAGGTGATGGCAAATGCGTTCAGCGGGCAGGAAGCTTTGGAAATTATGGCGAAGCAGACGCCGGATATCCTGCTGACAGACATCAATATGGCGCCTATCAACGGCATTGAACTGATCAAAGCCGTTGGCATAACCTATCCGAACGTGAAATCCATCCTCCTCACCGGCATCTACGACTTTGATAATGCATACAACGCGATTAAATTCAACGTGGTCGATCTGGTGCTCAAGCCTATGTCGTCGGCTAAGGTGATTCAGGCGGTCAGGAAAGCGATCGAGCAAATCCGGCAGGAGGAACAGCAAAAGCATCTGCAGGACCAGGTTCATCTTCAAACGGAAAAGAACATTCGCCTGAAGCAGGCTTTTCTCTTATCCAACCTGATCGAGGACGAAACGTATACCGAGGATACGGAAGCGGCCCTGCGCAAGGCCAACTTAAACCTGAATTGCTTTTTTGTTGTAACCATTCTGATCCGCGGCATAGACAGTGACAATGCTTCCGGCATGAGCAAAGCGGAGGAGAGCGTCTACAACTATGTGGATCTTGTGTTAGAGGATGTGGACTATTATTGCATGTTCAAACGAACCCGCAACATCTATATCATCATCAATCTGGAGGATAGCAGCAGCGAGGCGCCGAAGAAAGCCTGCCAGCTCTGTTTGGAGTTGAACAATATGATCGACAACCTGACGGACTTCTACATAGCGGTGGGTATTAGCAACGCCCATCAGCAGCCGTCGGAGCTCTACGCTGCGGCAGTTGAGGCCGAGACTGCGTCCAAATTTGCTCTCTACAGCGATAAAAACCCGGTTATTGAATACGGCAACATCCCAGAAATTTCAATGGACACCATCAATGATATGAAGGAATATATTGATGCTCTGATGGTGGCCATTGAAAAGCTGGATATTGACAGTGCCCTATCGGCTCTTGCACGTCTGAACAGCTTTTGTGTGCGGCAGAAACTGCCTTTCAAAGAAGTGCGCAACATAGGCCTGCTGGTCGTAAACATGTGCATTCGCCAACTTTGGAGCTATGGCTTTATTCAGGAATATATTTCATCCTCTCAGGAGAGCTTCTATAGCAGGATCGATCGATGTCAAACGGTTCAGGAATTGCAGAGTTGTCTGGAGGGAACTATCTGCTCCACAATGAGCAACTTGTTGAACAAAAATGAAGACCCGACTAACCTTGTCAGCAATATAGAAAACTATATTGGAACCTACTTTAACCAAGAGCTTTCTCTGGAAAATATTGCTTCCGTTTTCCACATCAGCCCGGGGCATTTGAGCAGGGTGTTTAAGGCGCGGAAGAACATCAACCTGTCCAACTATATTCAACAGGTGCGCATCGAGAAATCTAAAGCGCTGATTATCTCCTCAAATCTTAGAACCTATGAGATTGCAGAGATGGTGGGTATCAACGACCCGGTCTATTTTTCCAAGCTGTTCAAAAAGCATACGTCCTATCGGGTGCGGGATTATCGAGCTAAATTCGCTAAACGTCAATCTTGAGAAGGGGTTTTCTGGGCCTAAGCTTTTTATGGCTGTGTACAAACAAAAAAACCTCCTATCCTTCCTAGTTACCGATAGGAGGTTTTTTATCTCGAAAAAGGTAAAACATAACTTTCAAAGCCTGACTTGAGTAGAACCGCTTTTTTGAACAATATATTTGAGCAAGCGCTCTCTACTTGATGAGCTTGGCGGCGATGATGGCGGAGATAAGCCCGATTACTGCGCCCATAACCACATCGCTCAGCAGGGAGACGGAGGGAGTAAAGGCGCCATTGACCAATGAGAAAAGCAAGAAACCAGCGATAACATAGAAGATGCCGGCTAAGGCTCCAAACAGTGCAGGCTTTTCCTTACACTTTCTGCCCACAATAAAGCCGGCTAGTGCTACGCCCAGAATTTTTATGATCTGGTTGACAGGCATGATAGCATTGTCGCTGACGGAAAACACCTTAATGATCAGAGCAAACAACAAGACTGCTGCAATGGTAAAAATGACGGACGGAAGAACTCCAAAGAGAATATTGCGTACGCCCTCCGACGCGTTGCTTTTTGGGGCCTTGCCACCTTTCGATTTGTTCACGTTTATCCCCCCTATATTCTTTGATATACTATTATGATGCGGCCAAAGGGCATATTCCTTTTTTAAGCAGTGGCTGCAAAAAGAAAATGTATCACATGCGTTTTGTTGTTTGCAATCAGAGCAGCTTTTCAATATAATAGACTATATAAATTCTATTTGTGTTGAGGTGTCTTTTTGCAACAGTATATCGACCGGTTGAGGATGTCACTGGAGGGCAAGCCGCCGGGGTATCAAATTAATACGTATGGGTGTCAGATGAATGCCCATGATTCTGAAAAAATTGCCGGATTACTCGAAGAATGCGGTTTTATTGCAGCTGCCGATGATCCGGATTTAATTTTGTTTAACACTTGTTGTGTGCGAGAACATGCAGAAGCGCGGGTTTTTGGAAATGTGGGCGCCCTGCGGGAAAAAAAACGGGAGAACCCCGGCCTGATCGTCGGCCTTTGCGGTTGTATGATGCAGCAGGAGGGCATGGCAGAAACGATCCGGCGGCGCTTTCCTTATGTAGATATCGTATTTGGTACCCATAACTTG
Source organism: Christensenellales bacterium (assembly GCA_050945815.1). GTDB lineage: Bacteria > Bacillota > Clostridia > Christensenellales > JBMNTQ01 > JBMNTQ01. The sequence continues at coordinate 3,388 of JBMNTQ010000089.1, read as the reverse complement.
GACAGCCTGCCTCGTATGCTCTATCATGCCATGGTGGAGCAGAAGAAGGGCTATGAGGTTAGTCAGGACGAGCAAATTCTGGAAGGGCTGCCTATGCGCCGCCAGGGAAACCGAAGCGCTTATTTGACGATTATGTACGGCTGCGATAATTTTTGTACCTACTGCATCGTGCCCTATGTACGCGGGCGGGAGCGCAGCCGCGCCATGCAGGATATTCTTAACGAAGCACGAGAGTTGGCTGAGGCTGGCTACAAAGAGATTACCCTGCTGGGGCAAAACGTTAACTCCTACGGTAAAGATACCGGTGAAACGGATTTTTCACAACTGCTGCGGGAATTGGATAAAATAGAAGACTTGGAATTCATTCGGTTTATGACGTCCCACCCCAAGGATTTGTCCGACAAGCTGATTCGTGCCTTGGAGGATTGCAAGCGTGTTGCGCCTCATGTGCATCTGCCGGTGCAGTCGGGCAGCAACAAGATTCTTGCCGCTATGAACCGCGGCTACACCAGTGAGGCGTATCGTCTGTTGGCCCGAAAGCTGCGCGCTGCTGTGCCGAATATTTGCCTGACGACAGACATTATCGTGGGCTTCCCCGGTGAGACGGAGCAGGATTTTCAGGATACGCTGCTTCTCATGAAAGACCTGCGCTTTACGGCTGCTTTTACTTTTATGTATTCTCCTAGAAGTGGTACGCCGGCGGCAACGATGGAAAACCAGATCGATAAAGCCGTTAAAAAAAGACGCCTTTGGGAATTAAACGATTTGCAGGAGCAAATCATAGTAGAAGACAGCCCTTCTTTCATCGGGAAAACCCTGCGCATACTCGTAGATGGCGTTTCTGCCCGAAATGGCGAGATGAAAGGGAAGGCGGGCAACACCAAAACCGTATTTTTCCCTGGAACTGATTTGCTGCTGGGGGAAGTTGTGGATGTTAAAATAACAGATGTTCGGCAAGGATCACTTGTCGGAGAGATGGTCAGGAAGGAGCAACAATAAAATGGATATTATGGAACTTGCCATCCAGTTGGGAATGGCGCTGGCGGAATCGAAAGAGGTGCTTGCACTACGGGAAAAAGACAGCGAACTGCAAAATGATATGGCAGCTATGGGGATTGTCAAGGGCATTCAGGTTGCCCGGCAGCAAATTTCCGACGCTATGATGCAGGAAAACCCGGACATGGCCCAAGTCGACAAGCTTTCCACCGACCTTGATGAACTGGAAAAGCTCGCTGCTGCCAACGATAAAATCCAGGCTTCCAACAAAGCTCAGCAGGATTTTTCAGGGCTGATGTCTCGCATCAATGCAGTTTTACGTTTTTATATCACTGGAGACAGCGATAGCGACTCGAACGGCTGCGGTGGGGGATGCTCCGGCTGTTCCGGTTGTCATTGATTAGGTGAGAACCGCCGTTTCTTGAAGTTTTGCAGAGATATAGTTTGATTTGATTATTTTATACAAGGGGTTTGTTGATGGCGCTGACACCAATGATGCAGCAATATTTGCTGATGAAAGAAGAACATAAGGGTTGCCTTCTGTTTTATCGGCTGGGCGATTTTTATGAGATGTTTTTTGAGGACGCTCTTTTAGTGTCCCGGGAGTTGGGCTTAACGCTTACAGGGCGCGATTGTGGTTTGGAGGAGCGGGCGCCTATGTGCGGAGTTCCGCACCATGCGGCGGAAGGCTACATCGCCAAGCTGATTGCCAAAGGTTACCAGGTAGCCATATGTGAGCAGACCAGCGATCCGGCTCTTTCAAAAGGGCTGGTAGATCGGGATGTGGTTCGTGTGATTACGCCGGGAACTGTAATTGAAAGCTCGATGCTGGACGAAACCCGCGACAATTATATTCTATGCCTCTATCTCAACGAAGAACACATCGGCCTATCCTACTGCGATGTATCGACCGGGTTCTTTCAGGCTGGAGAGATTTCGGCACAAAACGATATTTTATCCGAGGAATTAGCCAGAATCCAGCCTGCCGAGGTAATTGCCGACGAGAGCTTCTTTCTAGCGGCAGAAAAATTTCCTGCGCTTTTTCAAGCGAAGGATTTATTGCTGCACCCATTTGGCGGCGATGCTTTCCAAAGTGCTGCTGCCCGCAAAAGGCTGTTGAAGCAATTCCAAGGCGATTCTCTGCAGGCTTTGGGCATGGAAGGGCAGCCTCACGCAGTGTGTGCTGCGGGCGCGTTGCTTGCATACTTAGAACAAACGCAGAAAGTGGCTTTGAACCATATCAACCGCCTCTCTCTTTTCGGACGCAGCCATTATATGATTCTAGATTCGGCCAGCCGCCGCAATCTGGAGCTGACCCAACCGCTGCGGGGTGAAGGAAAAAAGGGAACCTTGTTGCATGTTCTCGATAAAACCATGACAGCTATGGGAGGCAGGATGCTGCGCTCCTTTATTGATCAACCCCTACAGGATCCTTGCCGCATCAACCAGCGGCTGGACAGCGTCGAAGAACTGAAAAACGCTCCTTTACTGACCGATGAAGTGCGTGACATACTAAACGAAGCCTATGATATTTCCCGCCTGTGCAGCAGAATTTCCTACGGTACTCTCAACGCCAGAGACTGTATTGCACTGAAGAACACCCTAGGCGTTTTACCTAAGGTTACAGATGTTTTGCGCGGAGCGAGTGCTTCTTTGCTGCAGGATATCCGGTCGCTAGACCCTATGACAGACTTGTTTGATTTGCTGGAGGCAGCAATCGCCCCGGAGCCGCCGGCAGGGGTGAGTGATGGCAACATCATACGCGACGGCTACGACGATAGGGTAGACAAGCTGCGCCATATGAGCAGCTCCGGTCGAAAGCTTCTTTTTGAAATGGAAGCGGCCGAACGGGAAGCCACCGGTATCAAAAATTTAAAAATAGGGTATAACAAGGTGTTTGGTTATTATATCGAGATAACTAAATCCTACCTGTCTCAGGTGCCGTACCGCTATACGAGAAAACAAACGCTGGTCAATGCCGAGCGCTTCATCACAGCAGAGCTAAAAGAGCTGGAAGAGAGCATCCTAGGGGCCCACGACAAATGCATCCAACTGGAATACGATCTGTTCTGCGGCATACGCAACCAACTCAATGCTAATATTTCGCGGCTGCAGCAAGCAGCGGTTCAGCTATCCCTGCTGGATGTCCTGCAATCGTTTGCCTTTGTTGCCGTCCGGCAGGATTACAGCCGTCCTTCCCTGAATACGTCCGGACACATTCACATTCGCGATGGACGACACCCTGTCGTAGAGAAGAGCCAGCCGCTGTTTGTGGCCAACGATACTGACCTGGACAAGCAGGACAACCGTCTGCTGATAATCACCGGCCCCAATATGGCAGGGAAAAGTACCTACATGCGCCAGGTGGCCTTACTTACTCTGCTGGCCCACA
>JBMNTQ010000088.1:0-8377 GCA_050945815.1 Christensenellales bacterium | reverse complement strand
CGCCATAGCCGCAAAACACAACCTCATCATAGTGCGACGTGTCCCCCAGCAAAGCGATAATCATCTCCGCCGTCGGCTCTCGGCGCATCCACAGGTTATACCCGCCCACACCAGCGTCAAAATTCCGCACACAAAACTCACAGTCATTGGTACACTGATTTGTCAGGTTAATATACATGCTGTTGTCGATCTTGTAAATATAAACGTCTTCCGCGTTTTTATCATTTTTTTTCAATTCAATCCCTCTCCCATACGAAACAACTCCCTACCGTTTCGCTGCGTAATCTCAATGGCCTGCTCCGTTTGCATCTCCCAAAGAGCAGCCAGCTCCCGAGCCACATAATAAACCAGCCCGGGGTCGTTGCGCTTGCCTCGCATAGGCACCGGCGCCAAATACGGACAATCCGTTTCAATCAACACCCGCTCCTTGGGCAAATTCGACGCAACACGCCTCAGCTTAACAGATTTCTCAAAAGTCAGCGGCCCCGCAAAAGAAATATGAAACCCCAAAGCCACACATTCCAAAGCAATCTCCAAGCTGCCGGAAAAACAGTGCAACACGCCCCCATAGGGTGCCTTATAACGCCGCAGCAAAGGCATCATGTCGCCAAAGGCTTCACGCACATGCAAAATTACCGGCATTTCCAGCTCGTTTGCACACTGCATCTGCTGTTCAAAGCATTTTTTCTGCACATCCCTCGGAGAAAAGTCATAGTGATAATCCAGCCCAATCTCCCCCAGCGCCACCAACTCCCCGGCCGCTCTTGCCTCCCGTATCCAATCCAAATCCCCAGGGGAAAAATCCTTGGCATAATGGGGATGCACCCCCACAGCAGTATGAATAAAATCATACCGCCGGGCCAACTCCAAGCAGGGGTCAAACTCCTTCCGCTCACAGCCCACGTTCACCACCAAGCCAACGCCCCGTTGGGCAAGGCCGGCAATCAATCCCTCCCTGTCCCTATCAAAGCGTCTGTCCAGCAGATGCGCATGGGTATCAAACAGCATCGCCATCGCTACATCACCTTACTTCCCGCAGCAAAGCCCTCGTCAAACGGCCCGACCAAGCTCAAATTCCCATCGTCGTCCTCCGCCGCCAGCACCATCCCCTGAGACAGAACCCCCCGCAGCTTTACAGGCTTCAAGTTGGCAACCACGACCACCTGCCTGCCCAAAAGCTGCTCCGGCTGATACCACTGGCTAATTCCGGAAACCACAGTCCGCTGCTCCTCGCCCAAGGAAAGCTGAAGCGTCAACAGCTTGTCCGAGCCGGCCAGCTTCTCACAGCCCACCACCTTTGCAATGCGCAAATCCAGCTTTGCAAAATCCGCATAATCCATCAATTCCTGCTCGCTCTGCGCTATTTTGCTCTCAAGCTCCTTCTTTTCAGGCTTTTTCGCGCCAGCCTCCTGCTTCTGCGTAGCGTTCTGCTGTTTCACCTGTATCTTCTCCAATTCGGCCAATTCCTTCTCCACATCAATACGCGGGAAAAGCGCCTTCCCCTTACACACCCGCGTTCCCGGTTCCAACAGCCCAAACTCAACAGCAGCGGAAAACCCCGTCAATTCACCCTGCTCAATGCCCAGCTGCTCCCAAATTTTGGGCGCAGTAGACGGCATAAAGGGTTGAATCATAATGCCCACAATACGCAGCGTCTCCGCCAAATGGTACAACACGCTGCCCAGCCGCTCCCGCTGGCTCACATCCCTCGCCAACACCCAAGGCATGGTCGTATCAATGTATTTGTTGGCCATGCCCACAACCCGCCAAATAGCAGCGAGAGCATCGCTGTATTTCATCTGTGCCAAATCCCGGTCCACAATCTCCAGCAAGCCCACCGCAGCCTTGGATAGCGGCCCGTCCTCCTGCTCCGAAAGACAACCATTCGCCGGAATGCTCCCGTCAAAATATTTCTCAATCATAGCCACGGTCCGGCTAAGCAAATTCCCCAAATCATTGGCCAAATCCGAATTCACCCGGCTTAGCAAGGCCTCATTGGAAAACACGCCGTCCGAGCCAAAGGAAATCTCCCGCAGCAGAAAATAACGCAGAGCATCCACAGAATAGCGCTGGGCCAACACCACCGGGTCCACCACATTGCCCTTGGATTTCGACATCTTGCCCCCTTCCAAAATGAGCCAGCCGTGGCCAAACACCTGCTTAGGCAAAGGCTCACCCAAAGCCATCAGAATCGCCGGCCAAATTATCGTATGGAAGCGCACAATTTCCTTCGCCATCAAATGAACATCCGCAGGCCAGAACTTGCGGTACAAGCTGTCGTCCTCACTGCCAAAGCCCAGGGCCGTAATATAGTTCGACAAAGCATCCAGCCAAACATAAATCACATGCCCCCCATCAAAAGAAACCGGAACGCCCCATTTAAACGAAGTCCTGGAAACGCTCAAATCCTCCAACCCCGGGCGCAAAAAGTTGTTCAACATCTCATTGGCCCGCGACGGCGGCTGAATAAACTCCGGGTTGTCCTCAATGTGCCGGATCAAGCGGTCGGCGTATTTGCTCAGCCGGAAAAAATAGCTCTCTTCCTTCACCAGCTCAGCCTCACGCCCGCAATCCGGGCAAGCTCCGCCCTCAAGCTGCCGCTCCAGCCAGAAAGCCTCACAAGGCGTACAATACCAACCCTCATATTCCCCCTTGTAAATGTCCCCAGAATCATAAAGCTTCTGGAATATCCTCTGCACAGCCTCCACATGGCGCGGCTCGGTGGTACGAATAAAGTCGTCATGGCTGATATTCATCAAGCTCCAAAGCTCCCGAATCCCTTGAACAATCCCGTTCACATAGTCCCGAGGCTGCATACCATTCTCCCGGGCCACCCGCTCAATTTTCTGCCCATGCTCATCGGTGCCGGTAAGAAAATGCACCTCATATCCTTGGCTGCGTTTAAACCGCGCCATGGTATCCGCCGCCACAGTCGTATAACAATGCCCAATGTGCAATTTGTCGCTGGGATAATAAATCGGGGTCGTAATATAAAACGTCTTTTCCATCTTTCCTTCTCCTTTGCCTGCGCTCTCCACACGAAAAAGCGCCCACTCCTGCCCTCTCCGCCTGCCGCGCCCCTAAATGAACAATCTGCGAATAAAAAACGCCCCTACTATCTATTAGGGGCGAAAAAGATTCCGCGGTACCACCCTACTTGCAGGCATTCGCCTGCCTCTTTGGGAATTGGGCCAAATAACGCCGCCCTTGATGATGCGCCTTAGGCTAACGGAACAATCCAGCGTCCCCCTCACCTAAAGAACTGGGGGAGCCATGTTCAAGAAACTTCTTGCGGCCGGGCTTCCACCTGCCCCGGCTCTCTGCTGCGCAATCAAATTTCCCTACTCTTTCCCCTCGTCCGTCTTTTTCGATATATATTTTTAGGATAAAGCATCCCCGCTTCTTTGTCAAGGGCTGCCGCTCATACCGAAATAATGCCCTCCGCATACACCGGCACCAGCTCAATCACACCCTGCTGACAGCAATAGGCAATGTCCTGTTCCCAGCCGTTCTCCACCAGCACCTCATAGTGCCTCGAACCCCGCAAAAACCCTACGATATCCTGGGCACAAAGGCCATACAGCGTCCTGGCCACCTTCGCCATATCATCCAGCTCCGGCGTCTGCTCCAACATCCCCTCCATCAAGACCACAATCGCGCCGGCCGTAACTAAATCCTCCAGCGACATTTTGCCGTCATTGCCCGCACAAACAATCGTAGTATTCAGCCCCAGCTCCACGGCCCTGCGCGCCACAGCCGCATCATTGATCAGCGCACCAATCAACACATGCCGAGCATTCTTCGACTGGGTAATAGCGGCAGTACCGTTGCTGGTCGTCATCACCAGCGATTTCCCCTCCAGCTTGTCCCGATTATATTCCAACGGCGAATTGCTTAAATCAAAGCCGGGAATCAAGTTCGAATCCCGCTCTCCGCCCAACACCGCATGGCTGCCCAAGCTGCGCGCAATCTGCATAACGTCGTCCACGTCTCCTGCAGGGATAATCTGGGCACACCCATGATATAACGCCGTAATCATCGTACTGGTGGCCCGTAGCGTATCCACAATAATCGCCGTAGCATCCTTCGTATCCTTTTCCAGAACATGGGAATACGCCGCATACACATTAATTTTCAAACACAAACACTCCCGCTTTACAATAATCTACACAAAACACATCCCGCTGCATACCCCTCGGCTATGTAAAACCCTGCCGTTCAGCCGCCGAAATATCCACCAGAATGCATGATCTATTATACCACAGCCTGTCCGCTTCTCAAGCATTTTTATTTCTGCAGCCTAAAGGAACAGGAATGTACACAGCAAAACAGCAGCCACAATCCCCGCAATCATCGAAAAAAGCGCTGCCGCAATGGTGTAGCGCATATCTTTCAAGCCCACGGCTCCGGCATACAAAGTCACAGTATAAAAGATCGTCTCAGTCGAGCCCATCATCACCGACGCCAGTATCCCGGAATAGGAATCCGGGCCCGCCGCCTGAAAGATATCTGCCAAAACAGACAACGCCGCGCTGCCGGAAAAGGGCTTAATCAGCACCATAGGCAAAACATCCGCAGGAATCCCCACCAACTGCAAAACCGGCGCTAAAACCTGCCCAATCAGAGAAAACCCGCCCGCCGTCCGAAACACCGAAACCGCCAGCAGCATGGCCGTCAGGTAAGGCAGCACATTCACCGCCGTCTTTAGGCCCTGCGAGGCCCCCTCCACAAACGCTTCATACACATCCACGCCCCGAACCATCCCAATAACGACAATCAGTCCGACAAAAGCCGGGATAATATAGCCGGACATCTCAATATCTCCTTTGCAGCAGCTTCACTGCCGCCACACCGCACACCACAGTCACCACGTCCACAATCAGAGCCGGGATGGTCACTGCCGCCGGGTCAACCGAGCCCGCCGCACTGCGCAAAGAAATCACAGTCGTAGGAATCAGCTGAATAGCGGACGCATTAAGCACCAGAAACATACACATAGCGTCGGTAGCCACCCGGCTCTTGCGGCTTCCCTGCAACTCCCGCATCGCCGAAATACCAAAAGGAGTCGCCGCATTGCCCAGCCCCAAAAGGTTTGCCACCATATTCAGCGTTATAAAGCCAAAGGCTGCCGAATCCTTCTCCACTGTCGGAAACAAAAACCGCAACCCTTTCCTGAAAACCTTGGCAATCCCCTCCACCAACCCAGCCCGCTTCGCAATATTCAATACCCCCAGCCAAAGAACATATGCGCCGATCAGTTCAATAAAAAGCTGCACAGCCGACGATGTCCCCTCAAAAAATCCGTCGGTAACCTCCGCACCGCCGCCGGTAAAAACCGCCAGAGCAAAACCGCCAATCAACAAAAATGCCCAGAACCATTTCATTCCATTCCCCGCCCCACCGTAAAATTACGCTTGGGAAGCGCTTACTTCATTCTTATGAAAGCAGTAAAAAAATATTACCCACACAAAAAAAAGCAGCCCTCCTTTGGGCCGCTCCCCTATCCATTTAACATGCCCGGCATTCTCGCCCCCCGCCTACCTTCGCTCCCGCTCCAAGCTTAGCCGATACACGCGGTTTTTCGCCACGCCCAGCTCCCGCGCCGCCTGGGCAACCGCCTCCTTATTGCTCAGACCCTCAGCACAGCCCTGCTCCAGCGCCCGCACAATCGTCTCGTCGTCCACTTCCCGTTGCACCTCATTCCCCTCCACCACCACCACAAACTCCCCCCGCGGCTGCGTATGGGCAAAATGCTCCCGCGCCTGGGCAACGCTCATGCGCAGCGTCTCCTCATACAGCTTGCTAATCTCCCGGGAAATGGAAATGTGCCGCTCCTCCCCCAGCGCCTGTCCCATCTGCTCCAACAGCTCCTCCATACGGTGGGGTGCCTCATATAAGATGCTAGGCTGCTCCCTCTCCCCTATCTGCTGCAAAATCTCCCGGCGGCGGCTTTTGTGCACCGGCAAAAAACCCTCGAAAAAAAAGCGCTCTGCCGCAAATCCGGATAACAGCAAAGCACACAGCGCCGCATTGGCCCCAGGCAAAACCTCTACAACATAACCGCGAACAATGGCCTCCCGTATCACAGCAGCCCCGGGGTCCGAAATCCCCGGCATCCCCGCATCGCTGATCAGTGCCACATGCAGCCCCTGCTCCAGCAAGCCCATCACCTTCTCGATCCTGGCCTCCTCATTGAACTTATGACAGCTTATCATAGGCTTTTTTATATCATAATGACGCAGCAATCCCGCGGAATGCCGGGTGTCCTCCGCCGCCACATAATCCGCCTCCCCCAGCGTCCGAATGACCCGCAGCGTAATATCCTCCATATTCCCGATCGGAGTCGCGCAAACCGAAAGCCTCCCGCTCATAGTGCCTCCTTGTTGTAAATCCGTCTCAGCTCCTGCGTCTCGCTGCCGTCCTTCTCATATAAAATCAGAGGCGAAAGCCAATGCACAAGAGGCTTCCCGCCCCGCACCCCCTCTGCCAGCATCAAATTAGGCGGCCGGTCGACAAACGGGTGGATCATACGCAGGCGTTTGGGCTCCAGCCCATAAGTATGCATCAAAAAGAGCAGCTCTAAAAACCGGTCACTGTGCAAAATATAGAAGGCCCGTCCCCGATTCATCAAAAGCTGAGCCGAAACGCACACCATATCCTCCAGCGTACCATACACCTCATGGCGCGCCGCTGCCTGCTGTACTTGCAGGGCCGTCTTGCCGTCGCCTATACGCTTGTAGGGCGGGTTGCACACCAGCGCATGAAACCGCCCCTTCCCCAGCTCTAGAGGCGCCTGCCTCAAATCCATCGTCTCAATACCAATCCTGTGCTCCAACCCATTTAAGGCAACGCTGCGCCGAGCCCGGTCCGCCGCTTCCGGCATAATTTCCACCCCGGTAAACAACGTATCCCGGGATTTCGCGCTTAAAAGCAATGGCAAAATACCGGTCCCCGTACCCAAGTCCACCACCCGGCTGCCCGGCTTTAGCCGCGCAAAATCCGATAGCAACACAGCGTCCATCCCAAAACAAAAGCTTTTCGGATGCTGGATAATACGCAGGCCCTCCCGCTGCAAGTCGTCAATCCGCTCCCCGGGCAAAATTAATTGTCCTGCCTCAATCTCCGCCATGCCATCTCTCCACGCTTTTACACAAAATTATAATGCAAAGCCCCCTCAAAAGCAAACAGTCCCTTGCGCTGTATGAATCCTGTGCCCAGCCCCAACAAAAAAAAGCCGCCTAGGCTTAGGGGCAAGCGCCTCCCCCCAAAATAGCCGACAACCGGCGAAAATCCGCCGGCTGCCCGCCAATAAATGAGGAAGTATGAAGAAAAGCACTAAATCGCTGAATTAAGCTTACACCCTACCCCGAATAATCTCAAACCCCTTCAGGGGCAATCTCACCGAAACAACTCTCTCATCCTTCTATTATGTCGGTTTTATTAAAAATATTACAATTTAGTTAACTTTATTAAAATTTTACTATATTTTTCTATTGTAGATAGTTTCCATCCATAAACCCGACGCGATCACCATAACGCACATAGGCCCAGCCGGTCTGATTCACGTTTTCAATCAAAACCTCCACCTCCTGCTCCCTGTTCACAACCCCCAAGCTGCTGTATCCAGAACCGGGGCCACTGCGCATATGAACATTTGCCGTAGCCTTTTTCACAGGCACCGTCTCCCCAAGGCAAGCCACTATAAGCGTATAGGTCGTCGTCTTGCCGCTCTGCGAAGTTACCCGGATTTTAAAGCTGTTCGCCCCCGGCTCTAGAGCATGCACCCCGGCTCCCTCCACGCTGGCCACAGCACTAGCCGCAGTCGCCGTTATACGCACGCTGTCTATAGCGCTGCCCACTGCCGCCGCATACACATACGTCGTCGGTGCAAACACTGGCGTGATCCCATACTTCGCTCCGCCGCTGCCATCGCCCACCGCCAGCGACGACAACCGGCTCCCGTCGTCTCCCCGGTATACCGTTATCTGAATCTCCCGCTGATTCCCATTCTCCGCAGTCACGCCGATGCGGTGTACGCTCCTGCCCACAGGAATCTCCCGCACGCCGCCGCCCGACACCACAGTCCCCTGGTGCGCCGCTGTCGATCGAATATCCAGGCGCGTCAAGCCAATCGGCACGGTAATCGAATAGCTGTCCCGCCCGTCGCTTAGCCCCGGTGTCACCGAATACGGATAATTCGTAGCCGCATTCACAGCATCCAGGCGCGTCAATCTCGTATCGCCGCTCGCTGCCTGCCGGTTCACATTCAGCGTATAGGTCGTCGTCTTGCCGCTCTGCGAAGTTACCCGGATTTTAAAGCTGTTCGCCCCCGGCTCTAGAGCATGCACCCCGGCTCCCTCCACGCTGGCCACAGCAC
>JBMNTQ010000087.1:0-8395 GCA_050945815.1 Christensenellales bacterium | reverse complement strand
CTCTCGTTCTCCAGTCAACAAACCCATGGAAACCGGCATTTTGGCCATCGACTCGATGTTTCCTATTGGGCATGGACAGCGCGAACTGATCATCGGCGACCGTCAGACAGGAAAAACCACCATTGCCTTGGATGCCATCTTAAATCAAAAGGGCAAAAATGTTATCTGTATCTATGTGGCAATCGGTCAGAAGGCGAGCTCTGTTGTCCAAACGGTGCAAACTCTCCGCCGCCACGGCGCAATGGAATATTCTATCGTCATCAACACCTCCGCAAGCGACCCTGCCCCCCTCCAATATATTGCGCCCTACTCAGGCTGTGCGCTGGGCGAATACTTTATGCTTCAAGGGCAGTCCGTACTGATTGTGTACGACGATTTGACCAAGCATGCCATTGCCTATCGTTCTTTGAGTCTGTTGCTGGAGCGTCCTGCAGGACGGGAGGCCTATCCGGGCGATATTTTTTATCTCCATTCCCGGTTGCTGGAACGCGCTACACAGTTGTCCGATGATAAAGGCGGCGGCAGCATGACAGCTCTCCCCATAGTGGAAACACAGGCAGGAGATGTCTCGGCCTATATCCCGACCAATATTATCTCGATAACGGACGGCCAAATTTATCTGGAAAACGAGCTATTCTTTTCCGGACAACGCCCCGCTGTCAATATTGGTTTATCTGTTTCCCGCATAGGAGGAGACGCCCAATCCGCAGCCATGAAATCGGCAGTCGGCACGTTGCGCTTGGAATTAGCGCAATATCAGGAGATGGAAATCTTCACGCAGTTTTCTAGCGATTTGGACGAATCCGCAAGCCGGCAGCTCGCCATCGGACAGGGACTGATGCGTCTGCTGCGGCAAGAAAAGCATCAGCCCCTCAAGCAGCATGAACAGGTTGTCCTTTTAGTAGCCGCCTTGCACCGCGTAATGCAAGACATACCATTGGGTCAAATAGCGGATTTTAAACGTGGGCTTCTTGCATACATTGGAGAACAAACGCCTTACATTTATCAAGAAATTCAACAGACCGGAGAGCTTAGTCAAAAGTTGGAAGATGCTATCGTCCTGGCTGCACAGGACTATGTTAAGTCAGATAGGGCAGGTGTGAAGCGGTCATGATGAATGCAGAAGAAATCCGCACAAGGATTAAAAGCGTCCAGGATACAAAGAAAATCACCAATGCCATGTATATGATCGCCTCCACCAAGATGCAGAAGGCAAAGAATGAATTGGATCGGACAAGGCCGTATTTTAATGCCCTTAGCAGTGAGGTCAAGCGAATATTTCGCACAGTTGAGGGTGTGGAAAATCGATATTTCTATCCCGCAGACGGCAGCGAGGCGCGAGATGGAACCTATGGCCTGCTGGTTGTTACCGCAGATAAGGGGCTGGCGGGAGCCTACAATAAAAGCATCATTAAAAAAGCTCAGAGCCTCATGTCCGAGCATCCAGATTTTCAATTATTTGTTGTGGGAGAATACGGCCGGCGTTTCTTTTCCATGCAAAAAATCCCCATTGTAAAGAGCTTTCTATATACCGCCCAAAATCCAACCATGGATCGGGCAAGAGAGATCAGCGACATTTTATTGGATCTGTTCGATAAAGGCGAGCTGGATAAAATATTCATAATTTACAGCGATCTGAAAAACAGCTTGCTTACCAATGTCGTGTCCACCCGTCTGCTCCCCTTTCACCGAATGCAATCGATGCCTCATATTCCTAAACATGAATCGGAGGTATCATCGCCTTTTGAGTTTTTCCCTTCGGTTGATGCCGTTGTAGACAGTGTGGTAAAAAGCTGGCTGTCCGGGTTTATTTACAGCGCTCTGGTTGATAGCTTTTGCAGCGAACAAAGCGCCCGTATGACAGCAATGAATGCTGCTAATACAAATGCAGAAAAAATTCTCGATGAGTTAACTGTCCAATACAATCAGGTGCGCCAAGCGACAATCACGCAGGAAATTACAGAAATAATATCCGGCGCAAAAGCTCAAAAGAAAAAACGACAAAAGGAGGGACGGTTCTCTTGAATCTAGGAAAAATAGTTCAGGTATCCGGGTCGGTAATTGATGTAGAATTCAAACCTGGATATCTGCCCAAAATAAAAGAAGCTCTCACCGTCGATGTTAACGGTGAGATGCGTGTAATGGAAGTCGCGCAACATATAGGGGAGAACACTGTCCGCTGTATCATTCTTGCCGAAAGTGAAAAGCTTGCTCGAAATATGAACGTAACGGCAACGGGCAGCGGCATCCGTGTTCCGGTAGGAAGCTGTACCTTGGGGCGGATGTTCAACGTTCTGGGTGAGACCATGGACGGCGGGCCGCCAATATCAGCAAAGGAAACCCGGTGGGAGATCCACAGAAAAGCCCCCTCTTTTGAACAGCAGCAGCCTTCCTCAGAAGTTCTGGAAACAGGCATTAAAGTAATCGATCTGCTCGAGCCGTACCCAAGAGGCGGCAAAATCGGCCTGTTCGGCGGTGCCGGCGTGGGTAAGACGGTGCTGATCCAGGAATTGATTCACAATGTCACGATGAAGCATGGCGGGTATTCAATCTTTGCCGGTATCGGAGAACGAAGCCGGGAAGGGAACGCTCTTTGGAGAGAAATGGGCGAAAGCGGGGTTTTGGATAAAACCGCATTGGTTTTCGGGCAAATGAACGAATCCCCAGGCGTCCGAATGCGGGTTGGTCTTTCGGGGTTGACGATGGCGGAGTATTTTCGGGATTGTGAAAAGAAAGATATACTCCTGTTCGTCGATAATATTTATCGCTTTGTTCAGGCCGGCAGCGAGGTTTCCACTTTGCTGGGGCGTATGCCATCGGCCGTAGGGTATCAGCCCACCTTAGCAGAAGAAATGGGCGAGCTGCAAGAACGAATCGCTTCCACAAACAACGGCTCCATTACTTCGGTTCAGGCAGTCTATGTGCCTGCCGATGACTTGACAGATCCGGCTCCCGCCACCACCTTCACCCATTTAGATGCCACCACCGTGCTCAGCCGAAAAATTGCGGAGCAAGGCATCTATCCTGCAGTGGATCCGCTAGAGTCCAGCTCCCGTATTCTAGAGGCAGATATTGTGGGGGAAGAACATTGCAGAATTGCAAGGCGGGTTCAGGAAATTCTCCAGAAATACAATGAACTGCAAGATATTATTGCGATTCTGGGCATGGAGGAGTTGGATGACGAGGATAAGCATATTGTAAGCCGTGCAAGAAGAATACAACGATTCTTATCCCAGCCTATTCACGTAGCGGAAAGGTTTACAGGGCTTCAGGGCATGTATGTTCCACTACAAGAAACACTGCGTGGATTTCGTGCCATCGTAGACGGAGAAATGGACTCTTACCCCGAAGCAGCATTTTTCAACGTAGGCACCATAGAAGACGTAGTAAAAAAATCTGAAAATATGGGGCATAAAAGGCCATGAATACATTCCATTTAGACATTCTAGCAGCAGACGACCCCTTCTACACAGGGCGCTGCGAATCGCTGATCGTCTCCTCTTTGCAAGGGAAATACGGCATCTTGCCTCATCACAGCAACATGATTCTTGCGGTGATTCCCGGCGCGTTGTTCTATCGGCCGGCGGGAGAGGATGACCAAATTATCGCTGTATCTCATGGTCTTGTCAAAGTAGAGAATAACACCGTTTTGGTACTGGTCGATTCGTTAGAACGAGTCGAGGATATCGATGCCAATCGCGCAAAACGTGCGGCAGATGCCGCAAGGGAAATAATTTTACAAAACAGAAGTATGAAAGAATATCGCGCCGCCCAAGCCCGATTAGCACGGGCCTTGAATCGGCTTCGAGTAAAGGGGAACTATGGACTTGCAACAATTAGAAGAAAAAAATAATACTTTAACAGATTCTATCGGCATAACCGATATGATCCGAAAAAAAACTCATGTCGTACAGGAGGGCCAGAATAAAAACATAGCGAGAAAGATCGGTGCTCTGCTGATTGGGATAGTCATTTCGTCTCTAGGTGTCAGCCTTTCGGTAAAATCCAATCTGGGTGCAACTCCCATCGGGGTATGCCCCGCCGTGTTCAGCCAGCCGCTTCATATCTCAACAGGCATGGCAACGGGGATTTTGCTCGGATTATTTTTTTTGATCCAAATTTTCATTCTCAAAAAAGAATTTTCGCTTTTCCAAATCTCACAACTCGCCGCCACATTTGTCTATAGCGGCTCGGTAGATCTGATTACAAACGTGCTGTCCTATCTGCCTGACCAAGCCCTGTGGCAACGGGCGATATATTGTATTCTGGGAATCGTGATTCTGGCAATCGGCATCTTTATCATGTTAAAAGCCGATTATATTATGCTTCCGCAAGATGCGGTGGTACAGGTTATTTGCAAACAATACAACCAGGAATACGGCAAAATAAAAATCATAATGGATAGCGTTCTAACGGTCATTGCTGCTGTTGGCTCATGGATTTTGCATAAAAAGTTGGTCCATGTAGGAGTCGGCACCATTGTCGCCGCCATATTTGTAGGAAAAATAATCAGCTGGCTAAAGGGGATAAAAGGGTTAAACCGAATGGTTACCCAAGCAATCGGCGAAGAAATATGATATATTTAGGTAAGCCCCTCGTCAAAGAAAGGATGAGCCACAAAAATGGATCTTCCAAAAGTAATCTCATTGCTGCATCGGAAAATGACTGCGGAATTGAATGATCGGCTCCATGAAATCGGTCTTTCTACTGCAAAACTACGGCTGATGAAACATCTCTACAACAAAGAAGAAATGACGCAGACGGACCTTTGCAAAGATCTGAAGCTAGATAAAAGCACCGTTGCGAAGATGGTGAACCGTCTGGAGAACCGCGGGTTCATTACAAAGCAGACCAAGCCCAATGACAGCCGCTTTGTTTGGCTCTCTCTTACTTCCAAATCCCGCCGGATTATCCCCCAATCTGAAAAAATAACTTCTAAGTGGAGCCATGATGTCACGTCCGTTTTGACTGAAACCGAAAAAGAACTTTTTTCCGAGTTGCTCCACAAGGTTTCTCAGCAAGCCGCAGCAGTATTCCATAAGCAATCCTGACCTACTAAAACTACGATCCAGGTTTGCATACCGAACATTCGCCAGCAGGGCTGGTGAATCAAGAGGCAATTCTCTTCGCTGCCAGATATCCCCAAAGGGAGTATCCCTAAAGTAGAATTACCTGCATCAATCCACACAATAGCGTACAATAAATAATTGCAAACACCACAAAAAGTACGCTCTTTGTTTAAAACTGCATTCAAAGCCATGTTTTTTACAAACGGCTTTCCCAAAGTTATTATGAAAATATACTAAATATATGCACCCTCAATCGTCGGAGGGTGCATACATTTTTAAGACGGGGAGTGTCGCTTTCAATGCCGGGTGCTATTCCTGCAAAAGCTGCATGAACTCTTTGCCGGTAATGTTTTCTTTCTCTAGAAGGTGAGCCGCTATCGTATCCAAACTGTTTCTTGGCTTCGTCCTCTGCCGGTGGATCGGCCTGGGTATCCGCAAAAAGTTGTAGGTTCATCGGCAAAAAGTGTTTTCGATACGACATTTTAATACCTCCCGTTTATTGCCTGTCGGCTATTCACGTTTTTGGCCCGCCGGCACATCCCGCCATAAGGCGTAAAATAGGTATAACTATAGCACCTGCGTTTGCAAGTGCTATAGTTATTGGGTTAGGTTTGTTATTTGATTATTTTAGATAAGCTTCCGTTTTCATCGTCTTCAACGATTTCCCATCTGCCGCCGGGCGAGCTCATGTCGAGAGGGGCGGGGTTGATGGGGGAATAGAGGTATCCGGGTTTCCAGTCGGGCGAATCGTCATAATTCCAATTGTCTTCATCATCGTCAATGATTCGGAGCATAGAGCCAAAATCGCCCCCGTCCTCAATAGCAAGGCAATCATATGTTTTGCCGTCGGTCAACCCAACAATGAACGATTCACCTATATACCTTAGTTTCATTTTTTCTTCACCTTCACAAGCTTTGTCCGATACTGTTTGCCAGCGTATTCTTCCCAATGTATCTCATAGTCAAAGTTAGTAGTTATAATTGTACCGACTTTTTTCTGCCATTGCAAGGGGGTGCCGCCAAATTTGGCGGCAAGGCTTTCAGCAGCCCGTAGAACGGTTGACGTTCCCGCCCCCGCAATTACATGCACACGATTGATGTCGGCCCACTGAGGCAGTACTCCTTTTATTTTCGAATCACCTAATGTTGCTTGTAATTTTGTCGATTCCCCTTTCACCACTTTCGGTAATGGTGCTTTCTTCTCCGCCCAAACCGCTTTGCTGGCCTCGCTATGCCCAAAGCCCATAGCCTGTGTACGGTTGGATTGGAAACCCTGTCCGCTCTTAAATGCGAATTCTTTTAATGTAGCTTCCTTCTCTTTAAGCTTGAGTTGTGCTGTGAATTTTCCTTCTGCATCTTTGATCTCATCCGCCGCAAGAACACGCCGTTTTCCCTTGCGCACGTCGCGCTCTCGCTTGCGCATTTGTTGCGTATCTTCATAAAAATATTTAGACATACAGACCAAAGTATACTGCTTAAAATATATGCTGACCTATCCAAGGAGAAGGAAAGCGGAATCCTTGCGCGGCTTGACCACATGTTTAAATAAAAGTAGTCAGTTCGCATAATAAATAAGGCTTTCGCTCCCATTTCAACAAAAAACGCTCTGGTACGGGATTATTGTTTGTAATGCTTTGACTATCTAGCAAACAATTCCGTATGGCATAGGTTTCGGGCAAGAGAAAATTCGCAACCCACCAAAGCAGCTTGCGAATCTATGTCCAGCTTCAAGCTGGTGTAAAGCCTTGCCTATTCAGATGACGCTTGATCGCGGGCAAAGAAAATTCGCAAACCACCGAGATGATTTGCGAACTTCGCTGCGGCAACTTGCCGCTGGTGGAGCTGAAGAGATTCGAACTCTCGACCCCTTGACTGCCAGTCAAGTACTCTAGCCAGCTGAGCTACAGCCCCCTACCGTTTAAATACTTAGATATTTTAAACGATATACAAGCTTTTGTCAAGGCTACGCCTCCAGCTTTCCCAATTAATACGCTTTTGCAAAGTAAGTCATATGCTGCGCCGGCTTTCCGCAATGCACGCAAACCTCCCCCAGGTTTTCCTGCTTAAAAGGAATACAGCGCGTAGTAGCACCGGTCTTCTCCTTAATCTGATCCTCACAAGGCCGCTCACCGCACCACATAGCCTTCACAAAGCCCTTTCTGTTAGTAATCCCATCTTCAAATTCAGCAAAATCCCTCGCCACATAGGTATGGTTCTCCCTCATCTCCAATGCCTTCTTCAGCAGACCCTCTTGAATCTCCTGCATCAGCGCACACACCCCTTCTTGCAATTTGTCAAGCGGCAGCGTGAATTTCTCCAATGAATCCCGGCGCACTAATGTTGCCACACCGTTTTCAATATCCCGCGGTCCCAGCTCAATGCGCAGCGGAACGCCCTTCATCTCCCATTCATTAAACTTCCAACCCGCACTCTGATCGCGCTCGTCAATTTCCGCCCGCAAGCCCGCATCAAGCAGGGTGCCCAGCAATTCCCGCGCCTTCTCCAAGACGCCGCTCTTATGCATGGCGATAGGCAGAATAACAACCTGCACCGGCGCTATTTTAGGCGGCAAAACCAGGCCCCTATCGTCTCCATGCACCATAATCACACCGCCTATCATGCGGGTAGATGTCCCCCAAGAAGTCTGCCAGACGTACTTAAGCTGGCCGTCCTTATCAAGGTACTGAATATCAAACACCTTGGCAAAATGTTGCCCCAAGTTATGAGACGTACCCATCTGCAACGCCTTACCATCATGCATCAGCGCTTCCATAGTATAAGTCTTCTCTGCGCCGGCGAATTTTTCTTTCTCACTCTTTTGTCCGGTCACCACAGGAATCGCCAACACATTTTCTGCAAATTCCTGATACACATCCAGCATCTTCAGGGTTTCTTCCTGCGCTTCCTCGTAAGTGGCATGTGCCGTGTGCCCCTCCTGCCACAAAAACTCAGAAGTACGCAAAAAAGGCCGGGTGCTCTTTTCCCAGCGCACCACATTACACCATTGGTTCAAAAGCACCGGCAAATCCCGATAAGACTGTATCCATTTCGAATACATGCTGCAAATGATGGTTTCAGAAGTAGGCCGAACCACCAGCCGCTCCGCCAACTCCTCATCACCGCCATGGGTCACCCAAGCAACCTCCGGCGCAAAACCTTCCACATGCTCTTGTTCCTTCTTCAAAAGGCTTTCGGGAATAAACAGCGGAAAATAAGCGTTTTTGTGCCCTGTCGCCTTAAAACGCCTGTCCATTTCCTGTTGGATCAGCTCCCAAATACCATAGCCATAAGGCTTTATCACCATAAAGCCCTTCACATCAGAATAA
>JBMNTQ010000086.1:0-8406 GCA_050945815.1 Christensenellales bacterium | reverse complement strand
TTTGTAGGCGCAGGAACCTCAAACTCAATTCCCTCCGGCGGCGACATTTCCACAGGATGGGAGTAACCCAAGCTCAATACCAGGTTCTTCCCCTGCTTCTGCGCGCGATATCCAACGCCGACAATCGTCAAGTTTTTCGTGTAGCCGTTGGTCACGCCTTCCACCATGTTGGCGATCAGAGTGCGGCTCAGGCCATGCAGCTGCATCAGCCTCTTCTCATCGGAAGGCCGTTCTACTTTCAGCGTGCTGCCTTCGACCGAAATCATCATATTCTCGTCAATCTTCTGGCTCAATTCCCCTTTAGGGCCCTTCACCTTTACCAAATTATTGTCTGCAATCGTCACGGTAACGGAAGAAGGAATCTCCACCGGAAGCTTACCTATTCTCGACATAATACACCTCCGTAATCTCAAGCTCAGCCCTGCAGGCCGTTTTTACCAGACATAGGCCAGCACTTCGCCGCCAATGCCCCGCTTTCTCGCTTCCTTGTCCGTTATCACACCGCTGGATGTAGAAAGGATGGCAATTCCCAATCCTCCCAACACCTTAGGAACCTTATCCCGATTGGCATACACCCGCAATCCAGGCTTGCTGATGCGCTTCAAACCGGAAATAACCCGCTGTTTGTTCGGGCCGTATTTCAGTGTGATGCGAATTGTGCGCCGAACGCCCTGTTCCATAACGTCATATTTTTTAATGAAGCCTTCGTTTAACAATATCTCAGCGATGGCAAGCTTGGTTCCCGAAGCGGGAACGTCCAGGGCATCATGCTTTGCAACCAACGCATTGCGAATTCTCGTCAACATATCGGCAATGGGATCTGTAACAACCATTCACCTATTCCTCCTTCCTAAAACCGTGCTTCTACCAGCTGGCCTTGCGAACCCCCGGTATCTGGCCCTTGTAAGCCAGCTCTCTGAAACAAATACGGCAAATTCCGTATTTCCTGAGTACAGCATGAGGACGTCCGCAGATTCTGCAGCGGGTATATGCCCGGCTGCTGTATTTGGGCGGCCTTTGCTGTTTGTTTTTCATGCTTGTTTTAGCCACTATGCATAACCTCCCTAATTTACTGCGCGAACGGCATGCCAAAAAGGTTCAGAAGCTCCCGGGCCTCTTCATCAGTTTTAGCCGTCGTTACAATGATAATGTCCATTCCGCGGATCTTATCCACCTGATCATAGTTGATTTCAGGAAAAATCAGCTGATCCTTCACGCCCATCGCATAGTTGCCCCGGCCATCGAACGAGTTGCCTGACAACCCTCTAAAATCCCGCGTACGGGGAAGAGCGATGGAAATAAGTTTATCCAAATATTCATACATACGAGTGCTGCGCAAGGTCACCTTGGCGCCTACATTCATGCCGTCACGCAGCTTAAAGTTTGCAACAGACTTCTTCGCCTTGGTGACAACAGGCTTCTGGCCCGCAATCGTTCTCAGGTCATTCAGCGCAGATTCCAGGCCCTTAGGGTTATCCTTGACATCGCCCATACCCATATTAATGACGATTTTCTCCAGCTTGGGAACCTGCATCACGTTGGCATATTCAAATTTTTTCATCAAAGCAGGGACCACTTCGTTGGTATACTTATCCTTTAATCTTGGCACGATCTCTTCCTCCTTTCAGATCAATCTACTTGTCGATGACATCGTCGCATTTTTTGCATACGCGAACTTTCGACCCGTCATCGAGGAACCGTTTGCCAATACGCGTTGCCTTTTTGCATTTCGGGCAAAGCAGCATCACATTGGATGCGTCAATCGGCGATTCCTGATTGATGCGGCCGCCGGGATCGCCGGCTTTGCGCGCTTTCTTATGCTTGACGGTGATGTTGCGGCCTTCCACAATCACCTTATTCTCGGAAGGAAAAGTTCTAAGGATCTTTCCTGTCTTGTCCTTATCCTTGCCGGCAACGACGACAACCTCGTCACCCGTTCTAACTCTCAATACTTTCCGCATTCTCCGGCACCTCCTTACAGCACTTCGGGAGCCAAGGATATAATCTTCATATAATCCTTCTCCCGCAGTTCCCTGGCGACCGGCCCAAAGATACGGGTGCCGCGGGGCTGCTTCTGGTCGTTTATAATGACTGCAGCGTTATCATCAAAGCGGATATACGAACCGTCAGGCCTATTGACGCCCTTCACAGTGCGCACCACAACCGCCTTCACAATATCCTTCTTTTTCACAACGCCGCCGGGTGTTGCGGCCTTTACCGATGCGACGATCACATCGCCAATATTTGCGCTCCGCCGAAAGGATCCACCAGTCACGCGGATACACATAATCTCTTTTGCTCCAGTGTTATCAGCCACTTTCAAGCGGGTTTGAGGCTGAATCATATCTTAAACCCTCCTTTACGCGAGTAAAACTGCTCTATCGCGCCCTTTCTATGATTTCCACAACACGCCACGTTTTCCCCTTGCTCAAAGGGCGGGTTTCCATAATCCTGACCTTATCACCGACGTTGCAATCATTCTGCTCGTCGTGGGCCTTGAATTTGGTGGTTGTATTCATAATCTTCCCATAGAGAGGATGCTTTGTTCTGCTTCTCACAGCCACAACAACGGTTTTATCCATTTTGTCGCTGACAACCATGCCAACTCTAACCTTGCGGTATCCTCTTTCCATCACAGGAATTTCCTCCTTTCAAATGCTCATTTCGCTGCGGCCGAAAGCTCTCGTTCCCTTAAAATGGTCTTAACCCTTGCAATGTTCTTCTTACATTGACCAATCACCATCGGGTTTTGAAGCTGTCCGGTCGCCATTTGAAAGCGCAGGTTAAACAGCTCGGTTTTGAGCTCCTTGAGCTGATCCAGCAGTTCCTGTGTGTTCATTTTCTGGAATTCTTTAGCTTTCATCGGCTTCACCACCCGTTACGTTTTCTTGTTCCCGTTTCATGAACTTAGATTTCATGGGCAGCTTATGCATAGCAAGACGAAGCGCCTCCCGGGCAAGCTCTTCCGATACGCCGGCAATCTCAAAGAGCACTCTGCCGGGCTTTACCACGGCCACCCAATATTCAGGCGAACCCTTGCCGCTGCCCATACGGGTTTCGGCAGGTTTTTCCGTAACGGGCTTATCCGGGAAAATCTTAATCCAGACCTGTCCGCCCCTCTTGATATAACGCGTCATCGCAATACGAGCCGCCTCAATCTGGTTGCTGGTCACCCATGCGGGCTCCATGGCCACCAAACCAAATTCGCCGTACGTAATCTTATTACCCCGGGTCGCTTTTCCTGTCATGCGCCCGCGCATCACTCTTCTGCGCTTGACTCTCTTAGGCATCAACATCAGCGATCGCCTCCTTCCACTTCCCTGGCAACCTTTGGCTGCTGTTTGGGTTTGGGTAGGATCTCACCTTTGTAAATCCAAACCTTTACGCCTATCCGGCCATATGTGGTATGCGCTTCCGCAAAGCCATAGTCTATGTCCGCACGAATAGTCTGCAGCGGAATGGAGCCATCATGATAGCCCTCGCTGCGAGCAATCTCCGTGCCGCCCAAGCGGCCGCCCGTCATAACCTTAACGCCTTTCGCACCGGCCTTCATAGTACGTCCCATCGCCTGCTTCATCGCCCGACGGAAGGAAATACGCTTTTCCAGCTGGGCAGCGATGTTTTCAGCCACAAGCTGTGCATCCATATCCGGGTTCTTAACTTCAATCACGTTGATCACAGCACTTTTGCCGGTCAGCTTTTCAACGTCCTTTTTGGTCGCTTCCACGCCGCTGCCGCCGCGCCCAATCAAAACACCGGGACGGCCGGTATAAATGCTGACAGTCACCTTATTTACAGCGCGTTCGATCGTAATTTTGGAAATTCCCGCAGAATAAAGCTTCTTCTTCAAGAATTCACGGATTTTATAATCTTCCACCAGGTAGTCGGCAAACTCTTTTTTGCTGGCATACCAGCGAGTATCCCAGTCCTTAATAACGCCGACCCTAAATCCATGGGGATTAACCTTCTGACCCATTCTTCGCTCCTCCTTACTTCGCCTGGTCTACGACAATGGTAACGTGGCAAGACCTCTTGAGTATGGGGAATGCCCTGCCCTGCGCCCGCGGCATAAACCGTTTCATGGTCGGGCCCTGGTTCGCATAGGCCTCCGCAACATAGAGGCTGTCCCGATCTAATTCCAGCTTGTATTCCGCGTTGGCAACAGCGGATTGCAAAACCTTCTCGATCTCTCTGGCGGCCTCTCTCGGGGTGTATGCCAAAATCGCCGCCGCCTCATTGGTGCTCTTGCCACGGATCAAATCCAGCACCAATCCAGCCTTACGCGAAGACATTCTGATATATTTCGCCGTAGCGCGAGCCCGGTTATCTTTCTCAGCCTGACGCCGGGCGGCTCTCACTTTTTGTCCTGTAGCCATTTTATATCCTCCCTCCCGCTCTATTTAACCGAAGACGATCTCTCGGATCCGGCATGGCCGCGATAGGTGCGCGTAGGGGCGAATTCGCCCAGCTTGTGGCCCACCATATCCTCGGTTATATAAACGGGAACATGCTTGCGCCCGTCGTGTACTGCAATGGTATGCCCTACCATATCAGGGAAAATCGTGGATGCCCTGCTCCAGGATTTCAAAACCTTCTTTTCGCGGCTCTCATTCATCTGCTTAATCTTTGCGAGCAACCGCTCATTTACATAAGGGCCTTTTTTTATGGATCTGCTCATAAAAAGCCTGCCTCCTTCCTAACTGTTCGCAATTCGTACAGCCTACTTCTCGTACCTGCGCCGCACGATGAATTTATCGGAAATATTCTTGGTCTTGCGCGTCTTATGCCCAAGGGTCGGCACACCCCAAGGAGTAACCGGGCCGGGCCGTCCAATAGGAGCCTTCCCCTCACCGCCGCCATGGGGGTGATCCACCGGGTTCATAGCCGAACCGCGAACCGTAGGCCTAATTCCCATATGCCGCCGGCGTCCTGCTTTACCCAAGGAAATGTTCTCATGGTCCACGTTGCCTACCTGGCCGATGGTTGCCTTGGAACCAATCGGAATCAGGCGAACTTCCGTAGAAGGCAGCCTTACCTGAGCATATTCCCCTTCCTTCGCCATCAACTGAGCAGCGTTTCCGGCACTGCGGCAAAGCTGTCCGCCCTTGCCCGGACGCAGTTCAATGTTGTGAATCATCGTGCCTAACGGGATGTTTCGGATGGGCAGCGCGTTGCCCGGCTTGATGTCGGCGCCGGTGCCAGACACCACCATATCCCCCACCTTTAGGCCCAGAGGAGCGATGATGTAGCGTTTCTCACCATCCAGGTAATGCAACAGTGCGATGTTTGCGGAACGGTTGGGGTCATACTCAATGGTCGCAACCTTCGCAGGCACATCATCCTTGTTGCGCTTGAAATCAATAATCCGATACTTGCGCTTTGCGCCGCCGCCCCGGTGGCGAACGGTAATGCGGCCATGCGCGTTCCTGCCGCCGCTCTTTTTCAAATCCTCCAACAAAGATCTTTCCGGTTTCGTAGTCGTGATCTCATCAAAAGAAGAAACCGTCATAAACCGTCTGGCCGGAGAGGTTGGGTTGTATTTCTTTATCGCCATTTTAATTCCTCCAAACTGTAGTAACGGCTTTTACTGGGTCAGACCGTCAAAAGCCTCGATGCCTTTGCTGTCCGCTTCCAGAGTAACATAGGCCTTCTTGATGCTGGGCCGGCGTCCGACGTGTACGCCCTGACGCTTCAGCTTGCCCAAGCGGCGCATGGTGTTCACGCTCTGCACCTTCACACCAAAGGCCTGCTCCACAGCCAGCTTGATCTCGGTCTTGTTGGCCGTAGGGACCACCTCAAAAGCATAGCGTCGCTGCGACAGCATATCGTAGGTTTTTTCCGAAAGAATCGGACGAATTAGAATATCATACGGGCTCTTCATTACGCATACACCTCCTCAACGACTTTGACCGCATCCTGGGTAATGATGAACAGATCATATTTCAGGATATCATACACGTTAATGGTGTCTACTGTACTGGTCTTGACGCCGGGGATGTTGTTGGCCGCGCGCAAAATATCTTGGGATATCTCCGGTAGCACAATCAAGGCCTTTTTAGCATTCAAGCTGCCCAAAACCTTCACCATCTCCTTGGTCTTAGCCTGGGGAATAGACAGTTCATCCAAAACCACCAGTTCGCTGTCCAAAACCTTAGAAGAAAGGGCGCTCTTCATAGCAAGGCGCTTCACCTTCTTGTTCACTTTCAGGTCATAATCCCTGGGCTTGGGTGCAAATGCAACACCGCCCTTTTTCCACTGGGGCGAGCGGGTAGACCCATGCCGAGCACGGCCGGTTCCCTTCTGCCTCCAAGGCTTACTGCCGCCGCCGCGCACTTCCGCTCGGGTCAGCGCCGACTGTGTCCCTTGGCGCCGTGCAGCCAAATGAGCGCGTACCACCTGGTGCATAGCGTCCATGTTCACTTGCACACCAAAGATGGCGTCCGCCAGCTCAATTTCGCCTACAGTCTTGCCTTGGGTATTATATAAAGCAACTTTTGGCATGACGTTTCCTCCTTTTACCTGTTTGCCTTGCGTCAGGCGTTCTTCACAGTGTTACGAACGGTTACCAGCGAGCCTTTCGCGCCGGGAATGCTGCCTTTAACCAGAATAAAATTCCGTTCGGCATCCACATTCACAACCTCTAGGTTTTGCTTGGTCACCCGCAAAACGCCCATATGCCCGGGCAATCTCTTTCCTTTAAAAACCTTGCCGGGAGACGCACAACCGCTCATAGCACCGGGGCCGCGGTGATAGTGGGACCCGTGGGTCGAAAGGCCTCGGCGCTGGTTGTAGCGCTTAATCACGCCGGCAAAACCCTTTCCCTTAGACGTCCCCGTCACATCCACCTTGTCTCCAATAGCAAAAACATCAGCCTTCAGCACTTGTCCAACCTCATAGCTGTCCGCGTTATTCAGCCGCAGTTCCCGCAGATGCCGTTTCGGGGATACCCCCGCTTTTGCAAAATGTCCTAAGCCGGGCTTATTGACCAGCTTTTCCCTTTTATCTTCAAAACCAACCTGAATCGCGTTATAGCCGTCCACGTCAACGCTCTTTTTCTGGACAACCACGCAAGGGCCGGCTTCCACAACCGTAACCGGAACAACCCGTCCATCCGCGAGGAATATTTGGGTCATACCCAGCTTTTTACCAAGTATAGCCTTATTCATAAGTATACACCTCCATATTTCTCACGCCATTAAAGCTTGATTTCAATGTCCACACCCGCAGGCAAATCCAGCCTCATCAGGGAATCCACTGTTTTTGCAGTCGGGCTTAAAATGTCAATAAGCCGCTTGTGGGTCTTGATTTCAAACTGCTCACGGGCATCCTTATACTTATGCGGTGCACGCAAGATGGTAATTACTTCTTTGTTGGTAGGCAGCGGAATCGGGCCGCATACTTTAGCGCCGGTCCTGGCTGCAGTGTCAACAATACGCTCGGCAGACTGATCAATCAAATCATGATCGTAAGCCTTTAGTTTGATTCTGATTTTTTGGCTTGCCATATAGTATTCCTCCTTCAAATCTCGCTATCGTCCACTCTGCCGTGTGTGTCGTCATTTTAATTTTACGCGACAGAGCAGCAAAAGCCAGTCGCCCGGTTATAACCGAACATGGTCCGCGGAAAAAACCCGCCTATGGCCTGAAGGCATATGCCGCATATCCGGGCGCATCTACCCCTCCCGGATGTCTACGGCAAAAGACCGGCGGCAACCTCCCGCTTCATCCCTTTTACCTTTAAGAAGACGCAACTGTTGTAGTATACTTGATTTCTCACACAATTTCAAGGACTTTTTTTATCTTTAACGAAAAAAAGTTTCGAGAGCCTCCGATTGCCTATGAAATCCGGAAGCTCCCGATCCATTCTTCTCCAATTACTCAGCGATAATACCGGTCACAACCCCGGCACCCACTGTACGCCCGCCCTCGCGAATCGCGAAACGAAGGCCTTCTTCTATCGCTATGGGGGTAATCAGCTTGATAGTCATCTGAATATTATCTCCAGGCATCACCATCTCCACGCCTTCCCCAAGCTCAATCACACCGGTCACGTCCGTTGTACGGAAGTAAAACTGAGGGCGATATCCATTGAAAAACGGTGTATGCCTGCCCCCTTCTTCCTTGGTCAAAACGTATACTTCGCCCGCGAAATGCGTCAAAGGCTTAATACTGCCCGGCTTCGCCAAAACCTGACCGCGCTCGATGTCCGTCCGCTGTACACCGCGCAGCAGCGCGCCAATGTTGTCACCCGCTTCCGCGTAATCCAGCAACTTACGGAACATCTCTACGCCCGTCACCACCGTGCTGCGCGTCTCCTCCGACAGCCCCACGATTTCCACCGTATCCTGCACCTTCACTTGCCCGCGCTCCACACGACCCGTCGCTACTGTCCCGCGACCGGTAATCG
>JBMNTQ010000085.1:0-8428 GCA_050945815.1 Christensenellales bacterium | reverse complement strand
CAAGGAAACGGGAAATTTCAGGGCTGATTTTTTTTAATTTATGGGTTGACAAGTTAAGTTAGAGATGTTAAACTAATATCGGTTGTAAGCCAAGGGTAACAAAACATCGGATTACAGCAGCGAGCTATGGTGATAGTTCTTTGAAAAGGTAATTAGATTTCAATCCGTGGGTGATGGTTGTTCTGCTGATTAAGATTGGAAAGCATAAACACTTGCACAATTTTATATTCTGCCGAGAGGCAGGAAGCCATGCTGAAACAACCCTACTTATAATAAACGATGAGCCTTCAAATAGAAATTTCTTTATTAGGTAGAGCAACCGCCATCTAACGGGTGAATTTATTTGGGTAACCCATTACCCATCTCCTCAATTATACCTGGGAAGAAAACGCGTAAGTTCCCCATTACGGCGTTTTCTTTCTTTTTGGGAGCGGAAGGCGGGTGTTAGATGGTTTCCCGACTGGAGAGGTAGGCTAACAAATCTGCGCCGTGGGTATCGGTTTTGACCCGAGCGTATACTTTTTCAATGATACCGTCTTTGTCGATGACGAAGGTTGAGCGAAGGACGCCCATGCTGGTTTTGCCGTAGAACTTTTTCTCGCCCCAGGCGCCATAGGCTTGCATCACCGACATATCTTCGTCGCTTAGAAGATGGAAGGGCAACTCGTGTTTTTGGGCGAAACGGCTGTGGGATTCTATGGAATCCTTGCTGATGCCCAGTACAACGGCGTTTAAGTTGCGCATGTCTGCATGACTGTCTCGTATGGAACAGGCTTCTTTGGTGCAACCCGGTGTATTGTCTTTGGGATAGAAATATACGATGACGGTTTGGCCTTTATAATCACGTAGGCGGATGGTTTCTCCGTTTTGGTTGGGCAGCTCGAAATCTGGGGCTTGTGTTCCAGCTTTCAACATAAGACTGTCGCTCCTTTGCTGTTTGATTTTGCGCCACAAGGGCTTTTGCCGCGGCGCTGAGATTATTTCTATTATAGCTTGTTTGCCAAGGGATGGAAATGGTTTGCCAAGAGTTTCATGCCTTTTTCGAGGGACGGGGGATCGAGATGGGGATAGATAGGATGAATTTTAATACAGGATATTCATCATGCTTGACACCGGGTATAAAACATGCTAAAATTAATTTTAATTTAAGGCGGTTTTCCGTCCGAGGTTTCTTCTGACGGAGAGGGTTGATTGAGGTGCAGAGTATGCCTTTCGTTTTGAACAACGCTTTTGCGATTATCGTCGGCATTATTAGTATTATCGGCCTACTGCTCCTTGGAGTCGTAGTCATAGATAGTACGGATTGTCGTTTCGCAAAAAGCAGGGAAGCTGTACCGAAAACCATTGCCTAACAAGCAGTACGTTTTTGAAGGGCCTGTGGCGAAGCGACCACGGGCCCTTTCTTATATCAAAAATAGGGGGAAAAGTTATGCAGTTAACGGGTGCTAGAATTATAATGGAAGTTTTGCTGGAACAGGGGACGGACACTGTTTTTGGCTATCCGGGCGGTCAGGTTGTTAATATTTACGACGCGCTGTATGATTATAAGGATCGCATTTCGCATATTTTGACCAGTCATGAGCAGGGGGCGTCTCACGCTGCGGACGGCTATGCACGGCTTACCGGCAAGACCGGTGTTGTAATTGCAACCTCTGGCCCCGGTGCGACCAACCTCGTAACTGGGATAGCCACTGCTTACTTGGACTCCTCGCCGATGGTGGCGATTACCGGCAATGTGGCGATGGAGCTGATTGGCCGGGACAGCTTTCAGGAAGTGGATATCGCGGGCATAACGATGCCTATCACCAAGCACAACTATATTGTAAAGAACATTGATGACTTGGCTTTCATCTTACGAGAGGCGTTTCAGATTGCGAAATCCGGAAGGCCGGGTCCGGTTTTGGTGGATATTCCCAAGGATGTGCAGCTTGCAAGCTGTGAATTTGTGCCTCAGGGGGAAGTCTGTAAGTTCCCGGATGTTTGCTGCGGGGAAGAAGAGCTGGACGCTGCGGTTGCATTGCTTCAGGAGGCGGAGCGTCCGTTTATCTATTCCGGCGGCGGTGTGGTGTTGGCGAATGCAGGGGAAGCTGTGATGTGCTTGGCGGACAAAATGCAGGCCCCTATCGGCACCAGCATGATGGGGATCAGCGGGATTCCGTGGGATTATCCGGGCAATTTAGGTATGATCGGGATGCATGGACAGTATGTGTCGGCTAAGGCATTGACGCAGGCAGATTTGATTGTGGCGGTGGGCGCACGTTTTTCAGACCGGGCAACGGGCAAAAAGAGTGAATTTGCACGTTTTGCCCGGGTTTTGCATATTGATATTGATCCGGCGGAGATAGGCAAGAATATTCCTGCCTATACCAGTCTGGTGGGAGATGTGCGGGATATTGTTGCCAGGCTTTGTGAGAAGCTGCCGCAGCAAAAGCGGGAGCAGTGGGTACAGGAGGTTGAGAAGATGGGGCAGGATAGGCCTGCTACTTGTGTATCCCATGACGACAAGGTTTATCCAAAGGACGTGATTGAAAAGGTTTGGGAGCTGGCGAGTGAGGATATGCCGGTCGCTACCGATGTGGGGCAACATCAGATGTGGGTGGCCCAATATTACAAATTCAAAAAGCCGGGCACGCATATCTCTTCCGGCGGCCTGGGAACCATGGGCTTTGGCCTGGGGGCGGCTATTGGTGCTTGCATAGGCAGCGGCAGGAAACGTACCGTGCTTTTTACCGGAGACGGCAGCTTCCATATGAATTTGAATGAGATGGCGACGGCGGTTTCCCAAGGGCTGCCTTTGGTGGTGATTGTGATGAACAATAATTCTTTGGGGATGGTGCGGCAGTGGCAATCGCTATTTTTTGACAGCCGGTTGTCTTGTACGGTGCTGGATCGTAAGACAGATCTTGTGTTGCTGGCACAGGCCTTCGGCGCCCGGGGCTTGCGGATTGAACGAGCGGAGGACATTGGGCCTGTGTTGGAGACGGCGATGAATCAGGAATGCGGCCCTGTGTTGGTGGACTGCAAAATAGACCCGTGTGAGATGGTGTTTCCTATGATACCGCCGGGCGGGACGATCGACGACATGATGTTTGGAAGCGAGGTATGAGGGATATGCAGGAAGAACAGTTTGTTTTGAGCGTGTTGGTGACCAACCATTTCGGAGTTTTGACTCGGGTGTCGGGCTTGTTTGCCCGGCGCGGCTACAACATTGATTCCTTAACCGTGGGAGAAACGGAGAACACCCGACTTTCCAGGATGACGATTGTTGCGACCGGTGATGAGCGGACAAAGGACCAGATTATGAAGCAGCTGGCAAAGCTGCACGATGTTCACAAGATTGAGATGATGGAGCCGGGCAACACCATTATCCGGGAGCTGATGATGGTGAAGATTCATGCAGAGACGGATAAGCGTACGGAAATTATGGATGCGGTTAAAGTATTTCGGGCTAAAGTTGTGGACCTGTCTCCTGAGGTGATTAGTGCAGAGCTGACCGGGGAGAAGAGCAAGTTGGACGCGTTTGTGGAATATGTTCGGCAGTATGGAATTATGGAGCTTTGCCGCACCGGTGTTGCGGCGATTGCCCGGGGAACCAGCTGTATGGACTCAAAAAATATTATCTTAAACAAAGGAGAATGAAACATGGCACAATTGTATTATGAAGAGGATTGCAACCTTGCACTTTTGAACGGGAAGACTGTGGCAGTTGTGGGCTACGGAAGCCAGGGGCATGCCCATGCCCTGAACCTGAAGGATAGCGGCGTGGATGTGATTGTCGGCCTTTATGAGGGCTCGAAGTCGGCAAAGATTGCAGAGGACGCGGGCTTGCAGGTTTTAAATACGGCTGATGCTGTGAAAAAGGCGGACTTGGTGATGATTCTTGTGAACGATGAGAAGCAGGCGGCTTTGTATGAGAAGGATATTCAGCCTAACCTGCGACCTGGGATGGCTTTGGCTTTTGCCCATGGCTTTAACATCCATTATGGGCAGATTCTGCCGCCGGCGGATGTAGACGTGATTATGATTGCTCCTAAAGGGCCGGGGCATACCGTTAGAAGCCAGTATCTTGAGGGAAGAGGCGTGCCTTGCCTGATCGCTGTTTATCAGGATGCTACTGGGAAAGCGCGGGACAAGGCGTTGGCTTATGCTGCTGGAGTCGGTGGTGCGCGGGCGGGCATTTTGGGCACCACTTTCAAAGAAGAAACGGAGACGGACCTTTTTGGCGAGCAGGCTGTGTTGTGCGGCGGTGTTTCTGCGCTGATGAAGGCCGGGTTCGAGACTTTGGTGGAAGCGGGCTACCAGCCGGAGAGTGCGTATTTTGAGTGTGTGCATGAGATGAAGCTGATCATTGATTTGGTGGTGCAGGACGGACTGTCCTTCATGCGCTATTCCATCAGCGATACGGCGGAATATGGCGATTATACGGTGGGCGAGCGCATTATCACCGAGGAGACCAAGAAAGAGATGAAGAAGGTTTTGGGAGAGATTCAGGACGGCACTTTTGCCCGCAACTGGATTTTGGAGAAC
Source organism: Christensenellales bacterium (assembly GCA_050945815.1). Lineage (GTDB taxonomy): Bacteria > Bacillota > Clostridia > Christensenellales > JBMNTQ01 > JBMNTQ01. The sequence goes on along the minus strand of JBMNTQ010000085.1, from coordinate 3,901 downwards.
CAGACCAAACGCCCCTACTTCAATGCGCGCCGCCGTCTGGAGAGAGCGCATGAGGTGGAGACCGTGGGCGCTGACCTTCGCAAGAACATGATCTGGAAGAAGGACTGAGGCTTAGAAAACCATGAGAAGCGATCAGGTAAAATTGGGGGCGGAGCGTGCGCCGCACCGCTCTTTAATAAAAGCGATGGGCTTTACGGATGAACAGCTAAAAAAGCCCTTGATTGGCATTGTGAACTCTTTTAATGAGGTGGTGCCCGGCCACAGCCATTTGCAGCAGATTGCCCGCGCCGCTAAGGACGGTGTTCTGGCGGCGGGGGGAACCCCGATGGAGTTTAATGTTATTGGGATATGTGATGGCATCGCAATGGGGCATGAGGGAATGCGTTATTCCCTTGCCTCTCGGGAGTTGATTGCAGACAGTATTGAATGTATGGTTATGGCCCACTGCTTTGATGCTTTGGTGTTTATTCCCAGCTGCGATAAGATCGTGCCTGGGATGTTGATGGCGGCAGCGCGGCTGAATTTGCCCAGCATCTTTGTTTCGGGCGGGCCGATGCTTTCTTTGCCGGATAAAACCGGAAAGAGCATGGATTTGAACAGTGTGTTTGAAAGCGTAGGCGCCTATAAGGCGGGCAAGGCAGACGAGGAACAGCTTGCCTACTACGAGGACAATGCCTGCCCGGGCTGCGGTTCGTGTTCGGGTATGTTTACGGCGAATTCCATGAACTGCCTGACGGAAGTTTTGGGTATGGGCCTTTTGGGCAATGGTACCATTCCGGCAGTGTATGCCCATCGGCTGCGGCTGGCGAAGGCTGTAGGCGGTAAGGTTATGGAATTGGTGGAGAAGGATATTCGGGCGCTGGATATTATGACGACCGAGGCTTTTGAGAACGCTTTGCGGGTGGATATGGCGTTGGGCTGTTCCAGCAATTCGGTGCTGCACTTGACGGCCATTGCCCACGAGGCGGGGGTTTCGCTGGATTTGCACCAGATTAACGAGATTAGCGAATCGACGCCCAACCTTTGTCATTTGGCGCCGGCCGGCTCCCACCATATGCAGGATTTGTATCAGGTGGGCGGAGTGGCTTGCGTGATGAAGGAGCTGGCGAAGGCCGGCCTGCTAAACACCGGCCTTATGACGGCCAGTGGGCTAAGCGTGGGGGAAAATATCGCTTCGGCACCGGACCCGGACGGTGAAGTGGTGCGTACCATTGATGCGCCATACTCGAAAACCGGGGGTATTGCCGTATTGTTTGGTTCGATCTGCCCGGATGGTGCTGTGGTGAAGCGCAGCGCAGTTGCGCCGGAGATGTTGAAGCACCGTGGGCCTGCTCGGGTGTTTGACAGCGAGGAGCAGGCGATTGCTGCGATTTATGGCGGCAAGATTGTTCCCGGGGACGTGGTGGTTATTCGATATGAGGGGCCGTCCGGCGGCCCGGGGATGCGGGAGATGCTTTCTCCTACCTCGGCGATTGCGGGGATGGGCCTAGATAAGGAAGTGGCGCTGATTACCGACGGACGGTTTTCCGGGGCGACCCGGGGCAGCGCGATTGGGCATGTTTCGCCTGAGGCTGCGAAGGGCGGCCCGATTGCCTATGTACGGGAGGGCGATATGATTGTGCTGGATATTCCGAATTACAGCTTGGAGCTGGAGGTTGTAGAGCAGGAAATGGAACGTCGAAAGACGGCCATGGAAATCCGGCCGCAGCGGGAATTGAAGGGCTATCTCAAGCGCTATGCGCGGATGGTAGCATCGGCGGATAAGGGCGCTACGGTGGGATGAGGGGTTACTCTCGCCACAAGGGACTATGACGTAGGAGTTTATAAAAGTATGAGACGAGTGGAAATCTTTGATTCTACGCTGCGCGATGGCGCCCAGGGAGAGGGAATATCCTTTTCTGTGCGAGATAAATTGAATATTGTGCGGGCGCTGGATAATTTCGGAATCAGCTATATTGAGGCGGGAAACCCCGGCTCGAACCCAAAGGACATTGAGTTTTTTGAGCGGGCGGGGGAGCTGGACTTGAAAAGTGCCCAGCTTTGCGCGTTTGGGAGCACCCGGCGCATCCACCTTGATGTGGAGCAGGATGAGAATGTAGTGTCTCTTTTGCGGGCGAAAACGCCGGTGGTTTCGATCTTTGGCAAGGCGTGGGACTTGCATGTTACGGCTATTTTAAAGGCTACGCTGGAACAGAATATTCAGGCGGTGGGCGATACGCTGGCTTTTTTCAAAAGCCATGGCAAGCAGGTGGTGTTTGACGCGGAGCATTTTTTTGACGGCTACGCGGCTAATGAGAGCTATGCGATGCAGGTGTTGTCGGCTGCTCGCGCGAGCGGTGCGGATGTGCTTTGCTTGTGTGATACCAACGGCGGCACCCATCCTGATGAGATTGCCCGGATTTGTGCTGAGGTGTGTGCTGCGTTTTTGGACCTGCGCGTGGGCATTCATTGCCATGACGACATCGGTTGTGCTGTGGCCAATTCGCTGCTGGCGGTGGAGGCGGGCATTTCCCATGTGCAGGGGACGTTTGCAGGCTTTGGTGAACGCTGTGGTAATGCGGATTTAAGCGTGATTATACCGAGCTTGCAGCTAAAGCGCGGCTATGACTGCATTGGCGACAGGATGGAGCAGTTGACCAGTACGGCCTATCGTATCGCGGATATCGCGAATATGCGCGTGCGCAACGATAAGGCGTATGTAGGGCGCAGCGCTTTTGCCCATAAGGGCGGTATGCATGTTGACGGTGTGAGCAAGCTTTCCAGCTCGTTTGAGCACATCAATCCGGAGGCGGTGGGCAACGATCGGCGGTTTTTGGCTTCGGAGGTTTCCGGGCGTACGACGGTTTTGGCTAAGATTGGCGCGATTGTACCGGAGTTGACCAAAAAATCGCCCAAAACTTCGGAGATATTGGAGAAGCTGAAAGAACTGGAGCATCAGGGCTATCAGTTTGAGGCGGCGGATGCGAGCTTTGAGATGATGGTCTTGAGGGTGTTGGGTAAATTCAAGCCGCATTTCTCATTGATACTGTATAAGACCACTGGGGAATACCCTGCGCCGGATGGAAGCTTGTCTGCTTCGGCTATGATTCAGGTTAAGGTGGGGGGCAGAACGGAGATGGCGGCGGCCCTGGGCGCGGGCCCGGTTCATGCGCTGGATAGGGCGCTGCGCAAGGCTTTGCAGGTTTTCTATCCTCAGGTGGCGAACATGCATCTGACGGACTATAAGGTGCGTGTGCTTGGAACGGAGGATGCGACGGCGGCGAAGGTACGGGTTTTGATTGAATCCAGCGACGGAGAGCAGGCCTGGACGACTGTAGGCGTTTCACAGGATATTATTGAGGCGAGCTGGCAGGCGCTTTCGGATTCGATTGAGTATAAATTGACGATGGATGAAATGAGAAAGGGAGGATTGCCGGATGGGGATGACCATGACGCAAAAAATAATTGCGGCCCACAGCGGTAAGGATAGCGTTGCCGTGGGGGAACTTGTGCTGGCTCGGCTGGATATGGTTCTGGGAAACGATATCACGTCGCCGGTGGCGATTAAGGAATTTAATAAGATGGGGCGCGACGAGGTATTCGACCGGGACAAGATTTCCTTGGTAATGGATCATTTTACCCCCAACAAGGACATAAAAGCGGCAGAGCAATGTAAATTTGTGCGGGACTTTGCCAAAGCGAAAGGAATTAAGAATTTTTTTGATGTGGGGGATATGGGCGTTGAACATGCGCTGCTGCCGGAGAAGGGCCTGGTGACTGCTGGGGATGTGGTGATTGGTGCGGATTCGCACACCTGCACTTATGGCGCGCTGGGGGCATTTTCTACCGGTGTGGGTTCGACCGACATGGCTTGCGGTATGGCTGTGGGCAAGGCTTGGTTGAAGGTTCCTTCGGCACTGAA
>JBMNTQ010000084.1:0-8552 GCA_050945815.1 Christensenellales bacterium | reverse complement strand
ACGACTTGGGCGCCTTGGTCGGCGATGTGCTGCATATAAGGAAGAACGCTGCTGATTGTGCAGAAGGAGCCTGTCAGCGCGAACCCTAGGATGAGGTCTTTCATGTTGTGTCACCTTCCATTTCATGGAGTAGGGTTAAGATGGAGGATTCCATGTATTCCGCGGCGCTTTGAGGCGCATATTTATCCGGCAGAGCCAGCGCGTGCAGCGAGGTTAGCCCAAGACGTTGTGCTTCTTGGTGGTCGGTGCCGCCGGGCGGGGAGGAAAGATCGATAATCAGGCATTTTGGGGGCAGAAGCCTGAGCTCGGCTCGGCCTAATATTCGGGCGGGGATGGTGTTGATGACGATCTGTGCCCGGGAAAAGCGGGAGGTAAGCCTGACTAGGGCCAAGGAGCGCAGACCGTTTAGCCGGGCGAGGGCGCGCTCTTGGGGGGATTGGGTGAGAACATCCACCCGGGCGCCTGCCGCGCTGAACAGCCGTGCTGTTGCTTTGCCTACCCGGCCATAGCCTAGCACCAGCACCCGGGCGCCGTTGATGGCGTGGCTGGTATGCTCGATGGCCAAATGCAGTGCCCCTTCGGCGGTGGGGATTGCATTGAGGATAGAAAACGGTTCGTAACTTAGAAGATCAATATACTGAAGGCCGCAGCTTTGAGAATATCGGAGATTTTCATCGCTGATGCGGCCGCCAAATACGACGCAGCCGGGAGACAACAGGCGAAGGACGTTGTCTATTTTATCCTGGGTGGCGGTTAAGGACAGTACCATGATGCTATCCTTGCACGAAAGCTCCTCGTCGGAGATGGCGGCAATGCTTTGATGGTCTGTTTGGGCGCGCCACAGGGCTACGTTGTAGCCTTTTTTTTGCAGGTTGTATGCTAAATGTAGGTTCCGATTGTCGCTCGCTTGGATCATAAATAGTGATTCCAATCCTGGGCCCTCCTTTCCATATTGCCACTATATGAAAGAGAAGGGGATTTGTTCCAGGGGATTATGGCGGCGGGGCTGAAAAAAAGCAGGGTGGGAGCGAAAATCAGATGTCGCTCTCACCCTGCTTTTTTAGGGATGTTTAGACTTGGATGCGGACTTGATAGTGTTGCATCCATTGCTCGATTTGGATGAGGTATGCGATGAGCTGGGGGCCGGTCATTAGCTGGCCGAACCAAGGGCGCCCGAAGGAGGTGCCGCCGGAATCGATCAGGGCGGTTAAGACGTCTTTGTCGATCAGCTCCTTAATGCGGGCATTCTTATTTTCCAGCATATCCCGCATTTTCTTCTGGACCAGCGCGGTGTATTGGGGATGGAAGGTTTTGGGATAGGGGCTTTTCTTGCGCCACAGGACGCTGTCCGGCAGCAGGCCTTCCAGAGCTTTGCGCAGCATCCCTTTTTCCCGGCCGTTGTAGAATTTGTATGTTGCGGGGATGTTGAAGGCGTATTCCACCAGACGGCGGTCGGCAAAGGGGATTCGGGTTTCTAGGCCGTTGGCCATGCTCATGCGGTCTTTGCGGGTTGCAAGGGTGGCTAAGAACCACTTGATGTTGAGGAAGAACATCTTTTTCATCGGATCTTGGCTGCCGTCTTCTTCCTCGGGTACGGATTGGAGGGTTTGCTCGTATTGGGCTTGCACATAATCCGCAAGCCCAACTGGGCCCAAGGCCGGTGACAGCAGCGCGCTGCGCTCCTGTACGGAATCCGACCAGGGGAAGGTGTTTTGTGCTGCGAGATCGGGCCGAAGATACCAGGGATAGCCGCCGAACACTTCGTCGGCGCCTTCGCCGGAGAGGGCGACTGTGGCAGACTTGCGGATTTCCCGGCAGAAAAGCAGCAGGGAGGAATCGATATCCGCCATGCCGGGCAGGTCGACGGAGCGGGTAGCGCCGTAGAGGGCGTCTAGCAGCGGGCGGTTGCCGAACTCCACTTTTCTGTGGTCGCTGCCGAGGAAATCCACCATGATGTCGACCCACGCGTTGTCTGAATCGGGGACAAAGTCGCTTTGGATACGGTGTTTGTCGTTGTCTTGATAGTCCAGTGAGAAGGTAAGCAGCGGTTTTCCTTGCTTCTTGAATTCCTGTGCGGCAACGACGGAGATGATGCTGGAATCCAGTCCGCCGGATAGGAAAGTGCAGACAGGGACATCCGCTACAAGCTGCCTTTTGATGGCGTCTAACAGCAATTCGCGTACATGGGCCTGCGTTTCCCGTTCGTCTTCCAGATGGGGACGGGAGGTGAGCTTCCAATATTCTGTTAGATTCAGCCCGTGGGCGCTATAGCGCAGAAAATGGGCGGGGGGGACTTGGAAGACGTCTTGAAAAACACCGCTGTGGGGCGAATGGGCGGGGCCTAGGCCCAGGATTTCGCAGATGCCGCTTTTGTCTAGCACTGGGTCGACGAACGGGTGGGCCAGCAGCGCTTTGAGCTCGGAGCCAAACACCAGAACCTCTTCGCGCAGGGCGTAGTAGAGGGGCTTGATGCCTAGTGGGTCGCGGCACAGGAATAATTTTCCGGCCTCCTCTTCCCATATGGCAAAGGCGAAAACACCGTTGAACTCGGAGACACAGCTCTCGCCCCAGGCTATGTAGGCGGTTAGTAAAACCTCTGCATCCGAAGAGGACTGGAAGGAAAAACCCAGAAGCCGGAGCTTTTCCCGTATTTCTTCTGCGTTGTATAGAGTTGCATTGGACACGATGGTATAGGTTTGAGTTTTGTGGGAGCGATGCAGGGGTTGGCTGCCGCCTGCCGGATCCTTGACGATTAGCCGCCGGTGTCCTAGGTGGGCGTGGGGGAATAGGGCGATGCCTGTTGCGTCCGGCCCGCGGTGGGCTAGGGTTTGGGTCATCTTTTCGATTAATAGACTGCTTTTTGACAGGCGGTGTTTAGGGTTGACAATACCGGTAATGCCGCTCATAAGTTTTTGTTCACCTGCTTCCTCATCAATGTCAGTAATTATTATATGTTGTGCGTATGGGTTTGTTGTATGCAACGAAAATGGCGGGAGAAAAAGGGGGAGGGACGGGGTGGTAAATTTTCAATCAACAATGTAAAATTTTAATAGTACCTTGCAATGATGAGTACTATGTGGTAGGATCATACTAGGAGGCGACGGCATGAACATTCAATTAAAAAAGGGAATTTTGGAAATGCTGGTGTTGGCTATGCTGGATCAGAAGGATTGTTATGGCTATGAGCTGGTCAGCGGCATTTCCGAGAAGGTGGAATTGGCGGAGCGGTCCATTTATCCGTTGTTGAAGCGTCTGCGGGATGAGGAGTGGGTGACGACTTATTTAAAGGAGTCTAATTTGGGGGCGCCGCGGAAGTATTACCGGCTGACGGAGGCGGGGAAACAGGCGCTGGCCACGATGAAAGAGGAATGGGCGTCGCTCATTGTTGCTGTGAATTCTTTGCTGGAGGAGGCCAATCAGGATGAATAAGCAGGATTTTCTAAGGGATTTGGATAAATATTTAAGAAGGATGCCGCAGGAGGATCGGGCGGAGATTCTTGCGGACTATGAGGAGTATTTTGAAGCGGCGAAGGAGAAGGGCGACGACGAGCAGACGGTTTGTCACCGGCTGGGGACGCCTAAGACCGTGGCGGCGGAGTATCGGGCGCTTTTGCATGTAGAGGCTGCGGAGAAGAAACCCCGCCTTTTGAATGTGAGCCGGGCTGTTTTTTCTGCGGCGGCGTCGGAGGCTATGGGAATATTGGGAATCATTCCGGCGTATAGTGCGGTTGTTTTGACGTTGGTGATCCTGTATGCTGGGGGAATTGGCCTGGCGCTGGGCGGCTTGGTAGGTATTGCGGCTTCCGTGACCTATATGGGGACGCTGAGCAATTGGCTGAACTTTATCGCGCCCCACGGGGCGGCGGGATTGTTCCTTGCGATTGCCGGATTGAGCGGCGGGATATTGATATTGATGTTTGCTTATTGGATGGGGAAACGGACTCTGCCGTCGCTGTTGCGGCTACTGAGGCGGTTTGTCGGGAAAAAGGAGGAGAGAGGGAGTCATGTTTAAAAAGACGGCTATCATATTGGGAATTGTTTGTGTGGTGGCGCTGGGATTCTGGGTGGCTTTTACCTGGGGTGTTGTAGGCGAGGGTGGCTATGAGACCATTGACAAGAGCTATACCGCCTCGTTGGACAGCGACGGGAGCCTTGTTATAGACGGGGACGCAGAGATTACGGTGGAGCGAGGAGCCTCCTTTTCGATTCGGTGTGTGGCTCAGATTGCGAAACAGCGCAGTGAGCTGGTTAGCTTTGACCATGAGACAGCGGGCAAGGAACATATTTTTACCTTGCGTGATGGGCGGGGCGCGCACATCAATGTAGGGGAGAGGGCTACCATTACGGTCGTGGTGCCGGAGGACTTTGAGGGATCGCTCGCTGCTTCCAGCGGCGTGGGGCAATGCAACATAACCGGCTTGCAGCTGACGGCGCTGGATATTAACTGTGAGACCGGCCGAGTAGCTTTGAAGCAGGTTAGCGCTCAGGAGGTGCGGGTGCAGCAGGATACCGGTGCGTTCTCCGGCCAGGAATTGCTGGCGGACAATGTGGATATTCGTAATGATACCGGAGAGGTGCGCGTGGAAAACAGTAAGATAGGCAGCTTGAAAACCGATATGGACACGGGACTGATGACGGCGGAAGCCAGTATCATCGATAATTGGACGCACAGCGGTTCGACCGGTGCTGTCGCGGCTACGGGCTTGACGGCCAACGACGGCGCCTATGGGATTGCAGTGGATACCGGCAGCATTGACCTGGAGTTTGTGGAAATTTCGTCTGGGGTTGTTGCGCAAACGGATACAGGACGGGCGCGGGTGGCGATTCCTGCAGGCGTGGTGGTGGACGCGACGCTGGACAGTGACATCGGAGGGCAGGATATTTCCGTCGAGCAGGGGAATGGGGGGCTACCTATTGAGATGTACAGCGATGTTGGGTCGTTGACGCTGGAATACGCTGGGTAGGGGCAGGATTGGCACGATCTGGGGAGGGGACGCTAGAGCGGCAAGTAGAGAAAGACCGGAGAGGCAGCGACAGCGAAGAAGGCTTCGGGCCTCTCGGTGTATCGGCGGGCAGAAAACTGCGGGAGTTTGGGAAGGAGATGGAAGCTGTATGAAGAACAGACTGACAGAAGCTCGGAAACAGGAGATTGAAAGGCAGAGATATATTGATGTTTTGTCTATCAAACGGACACAGCTCTCTGTGGAGCGGACGTTGTTGTCCTACTTTCGTACCTTTTTAGGACTGGTGGCCACAGGCGCGGCGCTGATTAAGCTGATTGAGGATACGCTGATTATTGCTTTTGGCTATTTGCTGATCGGGCTTTCCATGCTGACACTGGTTGTTGGACTGGTTCGCTTTGTGTATTTGCGTAAGTTTATCAATGAAATTATACATTCCCAGAATTACGAAGAGGATGAGGACGATTAAATTCGGATGAGCATCAAAAAAGCGCAGAGAATGCCTGAACGGGGGCATTTTTTGCGCTTTTTTGGGACGAATGGGTGGGTACGGGCTGCGGGGAGGCTGGAGACGAGGCTGTTTGCCGGATTTCCGGACAAAAAGGCCCCGCCTTGTGACAAGGCGGGGAAGGTAGAAATTTGGATAACGGAGAGATATAATTAGCCTTTGTTTGTGATTTTATGGGCGAGCGGCCCCAGCAGCGGAATTTGATATTCCTGGTATTTGTAGGCGCCTATCATGGCAAGGATGGAGAAAATCAGGATGACGATGGATACGATTAGGCTGATAACGGACACCACCCCGGCTGCGCCTAAGAAGCCATAGGGGTTGGCGATCAACGCCGCTGCGAAAATGGCGCTGAAGATCAGGCCTAAAATCAGGCCGATGATCAGGCCGACTAAGTTGAGCAGAAAGGCTTGCATAGCATGGTATTTTACGAAACTACTTTTCTTCTCGATGAGGAAGATGATCAGGGGGGCCAGCCATGCGACATACTTAATGACCGGGATAAAGCCCAGAATTGCGGTAACAATGTAACAGAGGAGAGCCAGGATGTTGGCGTCGATGTTGCCCAGGGAGGATTTGTGTTCTCCTATGGATTCGTTAGTCATGATGCATGCTTCCTTTCTGAATAAATTTTCGTAGATCGTCCCTGCAAATCGCTTGGTTTGAGCAACTGTTTTGATATCAATAGTTTACCATATTATGGGCGAGCAGGGAATAGAAATTTATCAGAAAGGGGCCTTAACAAAAACCCCCCAACGGGGCGAGAGCACCCCGCTTTTTCGGGCCGGTTGGGCGGGGGAGAATAGGGGCTAGCCGCCTGATGGGACAAGGCGGATTTTAGACGTTTTTCATGGGGAAAACCCAAGGGCTGTAGAACCCTTGGCTGCCCAGAGCTTCCTCGATGCGCAGCAGCTGATTGTATTTGGCTACGCGGTCGGTGCGCGAGGGGGCGCCGGTTTTGATCTGGCCGGCGTTTAGCGCTACGGAAAGGTCGGCTATGCTGGTGTCTTCTGTTTCGCCGGAGCGGTGGCTGATGACAGCACTGTAGCCTGCCCGTTGGGCCATTTGTACGGCGTCCAGGGTTTCTGTGAGGGTGCCGATTTGATTGACCTTGATGAGAATGCTGTTGGCAACGCCAAGAGAGATGCCTTTGCTGAGATGGCTGGTGTTGGTGACGAACAGATCGTCGCCTACCAGCTGGACTTTTTTGCCCAAGCGGTCGGTGAGAAGCTTCCAGCTATCCCAGTCGTCTTCTGCTGCGCCGTCTTCCAGAGAGATGATGGGGTAGGCATCTACCAGCTGTTCCCAATAGTCTATCATTTGCTGCTGGGTTTTGCGTATGCCGGATTTCCAGAACAGATAGCTTTTGTCGGCCTGGAACATCTCGGTGGCGGCTGCATCGATGGCCAGCATAAAATCCTTGCCTGCGGTGTAGCCGGCTTCGTGGATGGCGCTCATGATCAGGGAGAGGGCTTCCTCATCGGTGCGCAGGTTGGGGGCGAAGCCTCCTTCGTCGCCTACGGCTGTGCTGTAGCCTTGGGCACCCAGCAGACTTTTCAGATGGTGGAACACCTCGGAACACATCTGGAGGCAGGATTTGAAGCTGTCGGCACCTACCGGAACAACCATGAATTCTTGGATGTTGACGCTGTTGTTGGCGTGTTTGCCGCCGTTTAATATGTTCATCATGGGGACGGGCAGTTGCTTGGTGTTGCAGCCGCCGATGTAGCGATACAGGGGCAGACCGCACTGGGCCGCAGCGGCTTTGGCTGTGGCCAGGGAGACGCCGAGGATGGCGTTGGCGCCCAGTACGCTTTTGTTGGGGGTGCCATCTAGGGCGATCATGGCTGCGTCGATTTCGATCTGGTGCAGTGCGCTTTTGCCGATAAGCTTCGGGGCGATGGTTTGGTTGATGTTGTTGACGGCTTTGGTAACGCCCTGGCCCAGATAGCGCGTTTCCACGCCGTCGCGCAGTTCTATCGCTTCAAAGGCGCCGGTGGATGCGCCGGAGGGGACGGCGGCTGTACCCATGGCGCCGCCTTTGAGAAAGACCTCGGCTTCTACCGTAGGGTTGCCGCGAGAATCCAGGATTTCTCTGCCAAATACTTTTTCAATGGTAAACATGGGGGTGCCTCCTTTGAATTCGGAATCCCGGCTTTTTGCAGCCGGGGAAGATGGTGTACCGCTGGGTGCATCATTTTGATAAAATGTGTAGGCAAATTATTATCTTACATAGTATTAGATGTTTCCGTTCTGCGTCAAGAATATGTGGAGGATTCTTGATAAACTCTATGCTTGGGTTTTAGATTGCGTTTTGGGGGAGATGAAAAGGCTGCCTTTATTGTAAAAAGGCAGTTTGCGGGAGGTGGCGGGTTTAACAGTGCGTCATGTTTTCGATGACTTTATCCAGCAGGTTGACGAGGACAGCTACCTCGATATCGGTGAGGCCATGGGTGAGGACGTTTTCCCAGTTGGAGGAGATATGGGCAATTTGGGCGTATTGGCGCTTGGCTTTGTCGGTGGGGAAGATTTGCAGGGTGCGCCGGTCGTCCGGAGAGACTATGCGCAGGATATAGCCGTTGGCTTCTAGCTGCTTGAGGGTGCGGGCCACGGAGCCTTTGTCGATCTTTAGACGGCAGGAAATATTTTCCTGAGAAAGCCCTTCGTTTTCGCAGATGCACAGGATATATAGAAATTGGCCAAAAGAAATATTGAGGTTTTTTAGTTGGCGGTCTAGGTGGATACCGGAACGCCTATGGATAAAGGAAAACCGCTGGATTAGCATATTGTTCATGGATTATCCCTTCAGATCGATTGAAATTAGTTGCTTTGGCAATTATATAGTAGGGGATTGGAACCCTAAAGTCAAGGTTTTTTCACCAAACATCTCTGCAGAATTCTTGACAATGGCGAGATATTTGCCTATAATAGTGGTTGCTCTGGCTACTAAAAGGATGGAGTGTGGGGACGGGAATGCAATGATAAAAAATATATTATCCTGTATTGGTGAATACAAGAAAAACTCTATTTTAGCGCCGCTTTTTGTTTCTTTGGAGGTTGTGATGGTGGTGACCATACCCTTT
>JBMNTQ010000083.1:0-8605 GCA_050945815.1 Christensenellales bacterium | reverse complement strand
TTGCTTTGAGCCATTGGGGTTCTCCTCCTTGTGAATGTCTATGCAACATCCATTGTAGCGGAGTCCCGGTGGCTTGCCCATTCCTCCTCACCCTGGGCAAAGTTGCGAACTTCAGTGTACTCTATCGCCGCATTGATACCAAAAAAGCAAATCCGTCTTACCCGGTCGCAAGGTGATCGGTTTAACACGATGCGGCATCTGATGATTTAACAATCAGATGCCACATAATGTTCACGCTATGCGTCGCGCTGCAATAGTGCCTGCATAGTTTGCTTAGGATTCGTGCTCATAGGTCAGCAGCATGGTCTCGTAATAATCCAGTTGCAGCTTATCATCGTCTATGCGTTCAAAAATAAATGGGACTCCGTAATAGTCAGCATTAATATGATCGCCTTCATCAACCCAAGACATGTTAGGCATTGGAACGCCGCCAATGTTCATCTGCGCCGTGCCGTCTTCATGGAAAACCACATCATAGCGGCCCAACATTTTTACATCAATTTCATAACCGTCCACCTCTGCTTTGGTGCACACCCATACAGAACCTGTCACATCAAAATCGCCGCCCATCGGCACGCCGGTCGTTGGTTCGCCTGACTTTGGCTCGTCTGTTGCTTTGGCGGTAGTGTTAGGTTCGGGCGCATCGCCGGTGCGCACAAGCCATAAGATCATATCGCCGCCATCTATACTAAGCGTGCCGTCTTTATGAAGCCTGAATCGTCCTTCCAGCACATCGTCAACAGACAATTCAAAGCCTTCCATCCAACTTTCAACATCTAGAATTTCGCCATCGACGTCAATTGTGGCTGTATCACCGTAGACGGTGAAGGTCATTCCCATTTCCAACATCTCCGCTGACAATGTAAGGCTTCCGACTCCTGCCCTTTCAAGCACCCAGATACCTTTAAAATCATCCAGTACGGCATTTTCATTCGCGGCAGGTAATTGGGTTGGACCCGACACTTCGCCTTCACGGGTGAACAACATGACCACATCATCTTGCTCGGCAACAAGGTCTCCGCCTGCGTTAAGCGAAAATATCATTTCGTCATATTCATCGGTGGCAATGAGATAGCCGTTTTCTAAGCGCCATGTCATTTCGGTTTCTTCATCTTTAATGATTCCTAAAGCGGTTCGGTCGTCAAAAAAGTTCATCACCATGGCCAATTCAAGATCCGCAGCCGTGTAAGGTTCGCCATCCAGCACCAGATCGCTCAGATGCCATACGCCCATGTAGCCGGAGGCGTCTCCCGCTTCGTCTACCCACGTCCCGGCCCTAGGTTCAAGTGTGCGGGCTGTCTTCTGCTCAGGCGCCTCACCCATGTTTGCAAGCAATGCGTTTACATCGGGCATGATGTCATTTTCCAGCTGTGCGCAATCCGCGCGCAAAACATGCTCTTTCGTTGCAATCGGGCCCAGATTGAAGGTGGACCATTTATCGTAGATTTCTTCAGCTTGATCATCCGAGATATTTAGGGGAAGTATCAGCACAGCACCTTCTGCGCATTCACCTGAAAAGGTGTCGCCGCTGCTGAATACGGTGGCATCCGTCACTTCCATGCAAATATTGATCAGGAGAGAGCAGCCGTAAAAGACGTTCATCTCCATTTGATCAACACTATTGCGGATGTGGATATCTGTGAGGCTTTCGCAATTTCGGAATGCAGAGTCTTTAATAACCTTTGCGTCAGCAATAAAACGCTCTATACCGCTAAAAGCAAATGTATTTTCGCCGATGGCATCAAGCGTGCCGCGATAGTATACGTTCTTGAGTGCCTCACAGCCTTCAAACACATAGTTATCAAGCATTTGAATGGCATTGACAAACACTACGTCTTTAAGGTTGCGGCAATACTGAAAGGTCTGCCGGCCGGTGCTTAAAAGAGGGGCATAGCTGATAACCGTTTCAAGCTGCTGGCAATAGGCAAAGGCGCCATCCTCAATAGCGGTAACCGTTTCCGGAATGATAACGCTTCTTAATGGCAACCAGGTTTCGGGGATATCCCCTATGAACCCGGAATCTGTATAGTCGCGGGCTAAATCAAAAGCGCTGTAACCGATGGTTCGAACTGTGACGCCGTCGATGCTGCGCGGAATGACTACATCCACATCATTGCCTACGTAGGCGGTAAGTACGCCAGTTTGCGGGTCAATGACAAAATCGCTTTCATTGCCGGTATAGGGCATGGAAAGATAGACACTTTCCTCGCCTGCACGCACCAGAGGATTATACCAAGGAAATCCAAGCAGTTCGCTCCAATGCGCTATTTGTTCATCGGTTGCATTATCGCTGATGCGGATATTTTCGAGGGGAATCCCTGAAAGCGCGCTTGCATTCATTTGCGCATTAGCGGGGATAACAAAAGATTCAAGCGCCGTGTCTGCAAAGGCGTTATCTCCGATAAATGTGACTTCGTCACCTAGTACTACTTCCTTTAGCGGCGTGTTCTTAAAAGCCCTTGCGCCAATATGGGTCACATGGCTTAAGTCTGCCTTGGTTAATTGGGTGTTTTCAAAAGCACCGTCGTCAATAGTGTGTACGGAGTTATATAGATCTATGGTTTCAAGGCTGCTGCCCGAGAAGGCTTCTTCACCGATGTACACATATTTTCCGTTATGTGATACAGCAAAAGATGTGAGGTTCTGATTGTCTTTAAAAGTTTTTGCATTAACGCCATCTAAGTAGAAATCACCGTATTTTTCAGGTGCGATGATATCGCTTGCATCACCCGTATAATTCGCCAGCAACCGATATTCTTTATAGAATCCCACCTCATAGGTACCCTTTTCTAAGGCGGCCATGCCTTGAGCCTCGGCTAACTGCGCATTGACCTTGAGCCCCATCCCCTCAAAGGCAATTTGCACCGTATCAATCTGTTCCTGTGTGGCATCTGCAGGCAGCGTGACTTTGGCACCAAGCTGTTCGCCATAGCCTTTGCCTGAAAAAGCAGTGATGTTTTCAAAAACTTTCGTTCCAAACTCCGGTAGCGTGTAGCCTGTCAAGACAAGTTTTTTCAATTTCTTGCAATTGGAAAAGGCTTTATCGCCGACTTTATGAAGATTCATGGGGAGCACTGCCTTGGCAATATCAGTTCCCGAAAAGGCCATTTCACCGATAGATTCAAGGCTTTGGGGCAATGTCAGCGTATCCTCAAGCGGACTGGAGGCAAAAGCCTTGGCGCCTATAGACACCAGCCCTTCATTCAATTGAAGATGGCGTATACCGCTGCTAAAAAAAGCTTCATCTCCGATGGTAAGAAGTGTGTTGGGAAAACGTACGTCCGTCAGGCGCTTGGCCGTAAAACCAAAGGCTCGATTATCAATGCTCTCAAGCCCTTCATTGAGTGCAAGGCGTTCGCCAGCGTAACCGTAGAAGGCCCCTTCCCCGATTTGGGTTACGGTTTCAGGCAGCTCGGCCCAGTAAAGACGCTTAACGTTTTCGAAGGCCGCTTGGCCAATGAGGGTCACACCTTGCGGGAAAGTTACATAGGAAAGATAACCGTTTTCCCTAAAGGCCCTATAGCCAATAGCTGTCACAGGCACGCCGTCAATACTTGCAGGGATATCAACACGTGTGCAAAACCCTTTGTAGCTTTTAACAGTCCCGCTCTTGGCGTCAAAATCAAACATTTGTTCAGGGGAAATATCCGCCGTGCTCAAAAGAAGCCCTTGCCCCAAAATGGTGCTGTGATCAAAAAGCTGCACATTTTGTCCGGAAGACACAATGTTTACTGCCGTGTCATTTCCCATAGCATACGCAAGCTCTGTCTGATATGCGTCAATCTGATCGTCAGGCACATAAAACGTTAAATGAGCGGTGCCTTCACCGAACGCGTTTTTTTCCATGCGCGGTGCGGGGCCCCTAAAGTGTACGGCTTTCAGATTGGTCGTTTCACCAAATGCGCTGTTGCCGATAAAACTGATGCCTACAGGCAAAGTGATCTCTATCAGCGAGGAGCATCCCAAAAAGGCTCTGTCATCAATAATGACTAATCCATCGGGTAAGTTGAGCTGCTCTAAATTTTTGCAATTTGAAAAAGCGTCCTCATGTATGGCTTGATAATTTTCGGGAATGGTAACGCCTGTCAGGCTTTGATTATCTTTAAAAGCGCCTTGCGCCACAGCAAGCGCCCTATATTCATTTTCGGGTTTTTTGGGACTTGCCATGGTGGCGGGCAAAATGATATCACCACCCGCGCCTTTGTATCCGGTTACGTAAAGCCAATCATAATTATAGGTGTACTCTTGCGCATCATCGGCAAAGGCGATATGAGCAAGCGGTAACATAAGGAGAATCAAAAATAGCGCAACGATTTTTTTCATTTTCATTTCCTTTCTGTCGGTCTGCCGGCACGTGACCATGGCTGATGATAATATAAATTGATACCGTCCCATTTGAGAGCCTGTTCCAAAGCGAGCCTGTCCCAACCGTCATGGAATTCGGTAAAGAACGAGAGCGTCAAAAAGTCTCTGAAACGCTTGTCTGCGCAGTTTCCAGTTTAGCCCAATCACCCGTTTCTGTCAACCCGGCAAGAGCGGATTGCAGGATCGGAATTTGCCTGTAGCCCTTGATTCTGCGGAATCCGCGTTCCGCTTCGAGAACCCAGCGGCAGCATAGCGCAGCGTCGTCGCGCCATCTTTGAAGTTGCACACCCGGCGAATGACGCCCATGCACCCGGAATTGGCCGATTCCATCGCGTTGGTGGAGTTAAGCGTCTGCCTGAGAAGCCCGGGCAGTCTGAGACGGTGAACAGTCAGCGTTTCCTCAAGACCTTCCCGCAAACTGTCTGCGGCTTTCGGGTATCGGTACGAAAGATCCTTCAGCAGCAGTTCCAGTGCCGTCTTGGCCTTCGCGTAATCAAACTCCCGGTACGCCATTGTCAGGGCGACGGAAACCCGCACTTGTTCAGACTTCGGCAAGTGCGAGAGCACGTTGCGCTTCTTATGCACCAGGCACCGCTGGATGACGGCCTTCTTTCCGAACGTGCCCTTGACCGCCTTGTGGAGCGCTTTCCCTCCGTCCAGTACATACAACCGGGGTTCAGAGGGATCGAGACCTCGCTCAATCAGATCGGCCAGGAGTGCCTTCACGACCTCGTTGTTCTCTGAACCGCCTTCGATCAGACCAAGAATTCGCTTCCTGCCTTCCCAATCGATCCCCATTGCCGCCACGATCGTCATCTTCCCCAGTGCCAGCCCGTCCATCATGAGAATGGGATAGCTGCCCTCGATCCGGCGCTTAAAGAATTCGTCCATCCGCTCTTCCATCGCCTTGGCAAACCGGCGGCTGACCTCGCTCTTGCTCACGCACGACGCGTCTTCAGTTGGCTCATCCACGGTGCGCGCATATTTCCGCGTGCTTACGCCGCTCAGCAGCCGGGAGAGCAGCGCGCGGTTCAACGGATCCTCTTTCTGAAACAGGTCCAGCGTCGGCAATGGAAGCTCCGCGCCATCCTTGCTCCGAACCCGCGGGCGCTGTGTGCTTACCTTCTGACCGCCCATGACTACCCGCGTCGATTCCGTTCCATGCCGGTATGCACTCCGACCCGGGTTGTGCGTTCCCTTGGCTCCGGCCAGCGCCTCGACATCTGCATCCAGCATCTGGCGCAATACCTCAAGCCCGACCTGCAAAGACAGCGCCAATAGCCCTTCGCTCGCCAGCGCCATGAGCACTTCCGCGTCCAATACCTCGATGCTCCCCTTGACCGACCCCTGCTTTTTCTGGTATCCTTTCATCGGTGACAGCTCCTTCTTGATCGTCTGATTTCTTGTTCTTGCAACTCAAGTATATCAGACCTTCTCGGCGCTGTCGCCTTTCAAATTCTACGGAGCTCGGGACACCCTCTGGGTGTGCATTCTCTCGAACAGGCCGAAGCTGCAAAAATCGGTGGAGAAGATCCGGATTTTAACCGCCGTGATTTATGGGACAATATAGAAATGGGCAACTACCCGGAGTTTGAGTTAGGTGTACAGCTTCTTGAGGAGAAGGATGAATTTTCCTTTGGCTTTGATATTCTTGACCCGACAAAACTCTGGCCGGAAGAAGATGTGCCAGTTCGAATCATTGGAAAAATGGCTTTGAATCGCAATGTTGACAACTTCTTTACAGAAACAGAGCAGGTAGCTTTTCATCCGGGGAATGTGGTGCCAGGAATCGATTTTTCAAATGATCCTCTTTTGCAGGGCCGACTATTCTCCTACCTCGATACCCAGCTGATTCGACTTGGTGGACCAAACTTCCATGAGATTCCCATAAACCGTCCGGTTTGTCCATTTCACAATAACCAACGTGATGGCTATGGACATCAAACCATCAACGTAGGCAATGTTGCACACCATCGCAATGCCATGGCGAACAACTCTCCTTATCCAGTTGGCGAGGAAAATGGGGGCTATGTCCACTATCAAGAAAGGATTGATGGTAAAAAAATTCGCGCCCGGAGCGAGAGTTTTAACGACCACTTCTCCCAGGCGACTCTCTTCTGGAATAGCATGAGCCCGCCCGAGAGGCTGCATATAATCAATGCATTTGCCTTTGAGGTAGGCAGAGTGAAGGACAAATGCATTAAGCAACGAGTGGTTGATATGTTTGTGAATGTAGACTTGGAGCTGGCAAAGGCAATCGCTTGCAAAATTGGTGCCACCCCTCCAACCTCGGGCGGCTCGACGATTACCAAAGCATCGCCTGCCCTTAGTCAGGAAAACACAATAAAAACAGCTCGAACAAGGAAAGTTGCGGCTATTATTGCCGAGGGATTTGATTATAATCAGGTAGATATGGTTATAAAAGCTCTACAGGCAGAAGGCGTACAAGCGGCCATCATAAGCGATAAGCTTGGAATGATAACAAGCTTTGATGGCTTTGAACGAAGCTATCTAATAGAAGGAGTATAAAGCTGTGGCCAATGGATTTCAACGAGCGGTTTATAACCTTGCGAATGCTGTTCCTCTCGCGATTATGACAGCTTTGGCTTGGTATCTTGAATTTATGACTTGGTGTATCCCGGTCATCTTGGTCGTCGCAGGTACAGCAGTGACGGTGTTGTTTGCTCTTTGCTTTTCTCACGGGAAGAATAACTGCTCGATAAAAATTATCAATGTGTCAAAGATCATTTCAAAGGACTCATGGTTAATAGCATATGTGATTGCCTATATTTTGCCGTTCGCATATATGGTTATGTCAGATTACCATATTGTTTCGCTTATAGTTGTCGTACTTATGCTTTTTTTAGTTTTTATTCCAGCAGTTATTGCGTTGCCGAACATGCTCTTGTTTTTTGTTGGCTATCATTTTTACGAAATAGAAACTGAAAGCACCGGGGTAGGAGATTATATTCTTATTTCAAAACGACGACGAATTCGAAATAAAGCCGATGTCAAAACGGTAATGAGAGTCTTTGAAAAGCTACTTATAGATACAAAGGGGGAAAAATAAATGTTCGGTAACAGTTCGGTTATGGTTCTATTGAACAATGAGAACGAGAATCCAGTTCAGTTGTTAGAAGTGGACAAGACAACTCAGTCGGAGATTTGCAGTAGCTTTGCTAGGGCTGCCGGACCATTGTTGTCTAGTAAACAAATTGTCGCTTTTAACGCCAGCTATAAACCGAATGAGGATGAAGGATTATCCATTTGTAACTTTCACTTACCAGAGACTATAACGGATGCCATTAGAGATCCACTTGGATTACAGACTTTTTCATACAATAAAGACGTAGAGCCGGACATTAGAGCCATCTTTGTAGGTGAGAGAACAGAAGCTGACAATACCGAAATTTTTACGGTTTCGTTTCAAAGGTTTCGTAAGGAGCAATATCTATCAACAAAAAAGTTCAGGCTTTTCTTTGAAGAAAATACATTCAAGCGAGAAAACCGTTGGGGGATTGGGGTTACTGATACTATTGACTGTGTGTTTGTTCGAAATGAGCTGCGATTTTCGTCATATTATTATGCGCGCCAGATATTTGACTTGAGTGAGCATTATCGCTCTGCAACCGATGCCGAAGTTCAAAGCTTTAGTAAATTAGAGTTATTGAGCATTGCTGACAAAGATCAGTTTCAGTCAATGGCAGATACTTGGATACGCCGAAAAATTGCAGTAATAAATGACTCAGGCGTTCTTCAAAACAACAAAGCGTCAGAAATAAGAAAGTTGGCGCAAGACTGCGGTTTAGAAATCACCGTTGAAAACGAAAAGATAGTCATACCTGCAGACAAGAAAAAACTTAAGGAGCTTCTAGGTTTCTTGGATGAAGAAGTGTACAAAGGTGTTTTTTCAGAAGATACCTACATCACAAACTCAAAGCGTAAGATGCAATGATATTTGGTAATGTTCGACACTGGCTTTCGAATAAACACGATGTACACCTGGTATTAAAGAAATGCTGATATTATTACCATACAGATACATCACTATAAGCACCACAGAATTGAACACAGGCGGAGAAATGAACCCCTGTGCCATCGTTCATTTGGAAAACGTTAATACTGTCATCTCGTGATGTGCAGACTTGTTCCCGCGAACGGATATCTTAGATTGACTTGTTTCCGAAAACGTAGATATGCTAAATTACACTCAAGACATCAACATGAACGGCTCGTTCCA
>JBMNTQ010000082.1:0-8606 GCA_050945815.1 Christensenellales bacterium | reverse complement strand
CTGCTGGCTCAGGTGGATAGCTCGGTGGGCGGCAAGACGGCCATCGACCTGCCGGAGGGAAAAAACCTGGTGGGCGCATTTTATCAGCCCCGGATGGTTTTGCTGGACCCGGCTTGCCTGGACAGCCTGCCCAAGCGGCAGCTTTTATGCGGGGTGGCGGAAGTGATTAAATATGCGCTGATACGGGACAGGGACTTGTATGAACGGCTGCTTTTGTATAATGGGCGCACAATCCGGCCGCATTTGGGGGAGATTGCGGCGCGTTGCTGTGAGATTAAGCGGGACTATGTAGAACAGGACACGTTTGATCGGGGGGCGCGGATGCAGCTGAATTTCGGGCATACCTTAGGACATGCTATTGAGCTTTCTGTAGAGGGGATTTTGCATGGCGAGGCGGTTTCTATGGGTATGGTGGCGGCAGCTATGTGGAGCGAGGAATTGGGCGTTTGCCCGAAAGGGACTTCTGGGCGGGTAGCGTGCCTGCTGCGGCAATATGGATTGCCTGACCAACCGCGAAAGGCGCCTTTTGACTTGATGATGAAGGATAAGAAAGGGGCAGGGGACTGTATATCCGTGGTGTTGCTGCGCGATATTGGGGATGCTTTTGTGCAGACTATGGAAAAGAGCGATTTGATGGCGCTGGCGAAGGGCGGTGGGCAGCTATGCTGAGCATTCATCCGGCCGAGCTTTCCGGAGTTTACCGCGCTATTCCATCTAAGAGCTTTGCCCATCGGGCGATGATCTGTGCGGCGTTGGCTAAGGGGCGATCCAGCTTGTATCCTGTACAGGCCAGCGACGATGTTAAGGCTACGATGGGAGCTTTGGCTCAGCTTGGGTTGGCGGATGTTTCTTTATGCGGCGATGCTGTAACAGTGGGGGGCGGCCTGCGGCTGCCCAGGCAGACTGTTTTTTGCAATGAATCGGGTTCCACCCTGCGTTTTTTGCTGCCGGTTTCGCTGTTGCTGGGCGGCGCGGACTTCATTGGACGAGGGCGGCTGATGCAGCGGCCTTTGGGCCCGTTTGAGGCTTTGGTGCAGGATAAAGGCTGGGCTTTTGAAAAGGACGGGGACAGGCTTTCGCTGCGCGGGACGCTGATGCCCGGGGAATATGCGGTGTCTGGTGACGTTAGCTCTCAGTATGTAAGCGGGCTGTTGCTGGCCTTGCCCCTTTGCGGGGAATCGGTGGTTTGTTTGACGACGCCTTTGGAATCTGAGGGGTATGTGGACATTACGTTGCAGGTTATGGCCAGCTTTGGGATTTGTGTGCGGCAGGAGGGGGGCAAATATTTTATGCCGGCAGGGGAGTATGTGCCTTTGGAGTATGAAATAGAGGGAGATTATTCTGCGGCGGCTTTCTTCTTGGCTATGGCGGCTTTGGGTGCGGATATAGGCGTTTGCGGCCTGAAGCCGGATTCGGTTCAGGGCGACCGGGCAATTCTGGATATTCTTGGGCAATTGGGACGCGGCGTTAGATGGGAGAATGGGGAAATACGGGTGGACACTTTTGGGGAGATGGGGGGCGGGGAGATTGATATTTCCCAGGTTCCCGACCTTTTGCCTGTGTTGGCTGTGTTGGCCTGCGGCGCTTGCGGTGAGACGGCCTTTGTTAAGGGGGCGCGGCTTCGGTATAAGGAAAGCGACCGTTTGACGAGCACGGCGGCGCTGATTAACGGCCTGGGCGGCCGGGCGGAGGAATTGCCGGACGGTTTGGTTGTGCGGGGCAATGGGCGGCTATCGGGCGGCAGTGTGGATGCGTTTGGCGACCACCGCATTGCTATGGCTGCCGCCGTGGCGGCTTTGATCTGTGAGCAGGAAATTCGGCTGGGCGGCGCGGAGTGTGTGGCTAAGAGTGCGCCAAATTTCTGGCAGGAATATGAAGGGTTGGGAGGACGGATAGGATGAGCAGCACATGGGGCAGAAACATCAAGCTTTCGTTGTTTGGAGAATCTCATGGGGCGGGAGTGGGCGTTGTGGTGGACGGGCTTTTGCCGGGATTTGCCATTGATTTTGCCGAGCTGGAACGGCAGATGGCGCGGCGGGCGCCCGGCAAAGCCCTCTCTACGCCGCGCAAGGAGCCGGACAGGCTGGAGGTTTTGAGCGGCTTGCGGGATTCTGTGACTACCGGGGCGCCGGTTTGCATGTTTGTGCGCAACACCTCCCAGAGAAGTGCGGACTATGAAGCGCTGCGTGGGGTGGCGCGGCCGGGGCATGCGGATTATAGCGCTCATGTAAAATACCGGGGCTTTGGGGATATGCGCGGCAGCGGCCATTTCTCCGGCAGGCTGACTGCGGGGATGGTGGCGGCTGGGGCGATTGCCCGGCAAGTATTGGCGAAGAAGGGAGTTTTTGTCGGCTCGCATCTGTTGTCTGTGGGGGAGATTGAGGATAGGCCTTTTGACCCGGTGGCAGTGGATGCGGCGACTTTGCAGGCCCTGGGGGAGATGGAGCTGCCTGCTTTGGATAAGGCTGCGAAAGAGGCGATGGGGCAGGCGATTGTTCGTGCCGGCGGGGAGGGGGATTCTCTGGGCGGCGTGGTGGAATGTGCGGCGGTGGGCCTTTGCGCCGGTTGGGGCGACCCGATGTTTGGCGGCGTGGAGAGCGTGTTGTCATCGTTGCTGTTTGGGATTCCTGCTGTTAAGGGAGTTGAATTTGGGACGGGGTTTGGGATGGGCCGGATGCGGGGATCTAAGGCGAATGATCCGTTTTATTTGGAAGACGGGAGGCCGCGTACCCGCAGCAACCACAACGGCGGCATAAACGGCGGTATTACCAATGGGATGCCCTTGATTGTGCGGGTGGCTATCAAGCCTACCTCTTCTATTTTTCTGGAGCAGGATACGGTGAATTTCCTGGATAATCGGGAGATGAAGCTGACTCTGTCCGGCAGACATGATCCGTGTATTGCGCCGCGGGCGCTGGTGGCTTTGGAGGCCGCGCTGGCCATCGCTTTGCTGGATATCTGTATGGAGGCGAACAAATGGGAATAGAGAGATACCGCAGGGAGATTGACAAAATTGACCGGGATATGCTGGATCTGTTCCTGCGGCGTATGCAGGCGGCAAAAGAGATCGGGGTGTATAAGAAGGAGAAGGGGCTGCCGGTTTATGACGCCCGGCGGGAGGCTGACGTGTTGGACAGCCGTGTGGGCAGCGTTGGAGAGGAGCATCTGCGCCAGAGCGCCCGGGATTTTTTTGTATCGTTGATGGAGCTGTCGAAGGCCTATCAAAAACGCATCGTGTTGCAGGATGCGTTGCCCTTGCGCCGAGAAGCGGAAGGAGTGGTGGCCTTTCAAGGGGTGGAGGGCGCTTTCTCGGAGGAGGCGTTGTTCTCCTATTTTGCGCCAGACGTTCAAACCTTGGCGCAAGGTTCGTTTGAGGACGTGTTGCGTGCTGTTGGGGAGGGGCGAGCGCAGTATGGCGTGTTGCCTGCGGAGAATTCCGCTACCGGTGTGATTGCTGAGGTCTATGATTTGCTGACGGCGGGGGATTGTGTGATTGTTGGGGAGCGGATGCTGCGGGTGCGCCATTGTCTGCTGGCTTTGCCTGGCGTGGAGATGGGGGAGATTCGGACGGTTTGCTCTCATCCTCAGGGGTTGTTGCAGTGCCAGGATTTTATACGCAAGCATGGGTTTTTGCAGCGTAGTATGGAAAACACCGCCTTGAGCGCTCAGCAGGTGGCGCAAATGGGGGACAGGAGCTTGGGGGCGATTGCCTCTTGCCGGGCGGCTCAGGTTTATGGGCTGGAAGTTTTGCGCAGCGACATCAGCAGGAGCGGGAATACCACCCGGTTTATTGTGATTGGGGCGACCCAGACTGCGGACAGCCGGGCGGACAAGGTTAGCGTGGCGTTTACCCTGCGCCATGAGAGCGGCGCGCTGTATCGGGCGCTGTCTTGCTTTTATGAGGAGGGATTGAACCTTCTAAAAATCGAATCGCGCCATGGGGAGGGCAACTGGGAATATCGTTTTTATGTGGATTTTGAGGGGAATTTGGATGAAGAAAGGGTGCAGCGCGCATTTGCCGGTATTCAGCGCACCTGCACCCGTTTTAAGCTGTTGGGTAATTATCGGATGGACCCGAATGTTTGAGAGCTAGGGCTCCAAGATTTTGCGTACGGCTTTCGAGGCCTTGAGGAAGGCATCGTCCTCCACCTTTAGCCCCAGGATGGCCTGGTCGATCATGGCGGCCTGCCCGATTAGCATACCCAGCCCGTCGTAGGCTTCGAGGCCGATTTTACGGGCATGTTTGAGCAGGGCGGTTTCGATGGGGTTGTAGACGACGTCGGCAACTACGGCGTTTTTAGGCAAGGCGTCGAGGAAGGACAGTTGGCGGTAATCGCTGCCGGTGCCCTTCATGCCCAGGGAGGACGTTTGAATGAGCAGCGTGGCGGTTTCGCAGCTGGCGGTGATTTGCGCCGTGGTCAGCTCGCCGTAATCTGTGGGCACGCCGGTGCAGATGTTGATCAGGCTGGCGATGCTGGAGGCTTTTTCGACCGTACGGTTGAGGATGGTGATGTGGGCGGCGTTTCGCGCGGTCAGCGATAGGGCGATGGAGCCGGTGACGCTGCCGGCGCCCAGCAGCACAACATTTTGGTTTTCGATGGGAACATGATTGCGTTCCAGGTAGGAAACCAGACCCTCGCCGTCGAACATATAACCGGATAGGCCGTCTTCGCCGATTTTCACCGTGTTGGCGGCAGCGAAAAGCTCGACTGTGGAATCCATGGTTTGGAGGTGGGGCAAGATGGCGGATTTGTGCGGCATGGTGAGGTTGAAGCCTCGCATGTTCATCATGCTCGCAGCTGTCAGAAAATCTTTTATATCCCCTTTCTTGACCAGGAAGGGAAGATAGACTGTATTTAATTCGTAGTGGTCGAAGATGGTATTGTGGATTAGGGGAGACAGACTATGGAAAATAGGATCGCCAATTACACCAATGATTTCGGTGGTTGCATCGAATATCATATATAAGTACCTCGCTTTCCTCACCCTATATCATAGCATGAAAGGGGTAAAATATAAATGAAAAAGATCCTCTTGTTGAATGGACCCAACTTAAACCTTCTAGGAACGCGGGAGCCCGGGGTTTATGGCGCGGCGACTTTGGCGGATGTGGTCGCTTTAGTTCGGGGAGAGGCCGAGAAGTGCCGCGTGGACATTGTGGATGTGCAGTCCAACGGAGAGGGCGGCCTAATCGACGCATTGCACGCCACCCGGGGCGAGAACTTTGCGGGGGTTGTGTTCAACCCCGGCGCGTATACCCACTACAGCTATGCCCTGCGCGATGCCATCGCTTCGATTGAGGTTCCGGTGGTGGAGGTGCATATTTCCAACATACATGCCCGGGAGGAGTTTCGGCATACGTCGGTGTTGGCCCCGGTTTGCAAAGGGCAAATTAGCGGCTTGGGTATCTATGGGTACGTTTTAGCGCTGTATGCTCTGTGTGTGGGGTAAGATTCGGCAAAATACGCTGCTTTTTGTAGCGGAGGGAAATTGACTTTTACGGGGCTGTGAGCGTATAATTATGGTGAAGGTATTTGGGCTTTTGTGTTCCCAGATAGGCTTTGAATGGTTGGTGCGCAGGAACGAATGTTGAACGGGATGCAGGGAAAGGCGGGAACGCTCCGTCGGCTTGTGCTTTTGCCGGCGGGAGATGTTTTGGAAGGTGTATGGAATTGAAGAAGACGCCACGGATAATGGTGTGTGTGACGAGACAAAAGACCTGTGAGAGGTTGATCCAGACCGGTTCGTTTATGGCTAAGGAGACGCAGGCGGACCTGTCGGTGGTTCATGTGGAGAGGCCGGGGGTTAATTTTCTGGGTAACCCCAGTGAGAGCGAAGCTTTGGAATATCTGTTTCAGGTATCCTCCTCGTTTCATGCGGATTTGACTGTTTTGCGGGAGGATGACGTTGTGGATACGCTGGTGCGTTATGTGAAGAAAAACGGCGTGGTGGCCTTAGTTATGGGGCGGCCGCCGGTGGAGGAGTCGGAGGACAGCATCGTTAGGCAACTGAGAAACAGGCTGCCGGATGTGAATATTATGGTAATATAATGGCTGATTGGCCCCCGCTGCTTGGATTTGGACGTGGCATAGGGGGCTTTTTTCGTAAACTTGTATGCAATGGGGCCGAATGGAAAACATAGAGCGTAGAAGGAGAGGATTGAGGGATGATGAACCAGGAGATTAAAGACCGCGGAGATGTCGCGCTGGAATATACTTGGAAGCTGGAAAATATTTATGCTTCCGACCAAGAATGGGAGCAGGACTTCGAGCGGCTGCGTGCGCTGTTGCCGGCTTTGGCGGACCACAGCGGGAAGCTGGGGGATGCTGCCGGATTCGACGCTTGTATGCGGGACATGCTGGCAGCGGAGAAAATTTGTGAATATCTGTTTGTTTATGCTAAGATGCGCCGGGATGAGAACAATGCCGACGCTACATACCAAGGTATGACGGATCGGGCTCAGGGGATGATGGTGGAATTATCGGCTGCCAGCAGCTTTGTGTCGCCGGAATTGGCGAAGGTACCGGATGAGACGCTGCTTGCCTGGGCGAAGCTGCCGACTATGCAGGAGTATGCCCATTATCTGGAGGATTTTGTGCGCACAAAGGCGCATATTTTGAGCGAGGCGGAAGAGAAGCTTTTGGCTTTGTCTGGAGAAGTGGGGGCGCTGCCTAATACGGTTTTTACGATGTTCAATGACGCGGACCTGCGCTTTCCCAGCGTGACGATGCCGGACGGGACGCAGATAGAGATTACCCATGGACGCTACCGTAATTTTGTGGAGAATGAGAACAGGGATGTGCGGCGGCAGGCATACGAGAAGATGTATCAGACTTATCAGAAAAACATCAACACATTAGCGGCGCTATATGGCGGGAGCGTTAAGAAAGATGTTTTTTATGCTAAGGTGCGTCGGTATCCTTCGGCGATTGAGGCGGCTTTGCACAGCAACAACGTGCCTTTGTCGGTGTATGATTCGCTGATTGAGGCGGTGCGGGGCAGCCAGGACGTAATGGGGCGGTATTTGAAGCTGCGCAAGAAAACATTGGGGCTGTCTGAGCTGGCTATGTATGATGTGTATGCGCCGTTGATTTCCGGTGCGGACAAGGAGGTTGGCTATGAGGAGGCTCAGGGCTTGATCGTGGACGCACTGGCGCCTTTGGGTGAGGAATATGGCGGCCTGCTGCGGCGGGCGTTTTCTGAGCGCTGGATCGATGTGTATGAGAACCGGGGCAAGACCAGCGGCGCATACTGCTGGGGCGCGTATGGCGTGCATCCTTATGTTTTGCTCAACTATCAGAATACGTTGGATTATGTGTTTACGGTTGCCCATGAGCTGGGGCATGCGATGCATTCGTATTATTCTGACGAGAATAACAGCTACCTTAATGCCAGTTACCGGATTTTTGTGGCGGAGGTGGCATCGACTGTGAATGAGGTTTTGCTTACCCATCATATTTTGAATACCACCCAGGATGAGAAGCTGAAGAAACATTTGCTGAATAATTATTTGGAGCAGTTTCGGACGACGGTTTTTCGGCAGACGATGTTTGCGGAGTTTGAGAAAATAAGCCATCAGATGGCTCAGGAAGGGCAGCCTTTGACGGCAGACAGCCTGAGTAAGGTTTATGCTGAACTGAATGCTTTCTATTACCCGACTGTGGTGCAGGATGACTATATTGCTGTGGAGTGGGCGAGGATTCCCCATTTTTATCGGGCGTTTTATGTTTATCAGTATGCTACCGGCTTCTCGGCGGCGGTGGCTATTGCTACGCGTATGTTGCAGGGGGGGCCTGTGGAGGATTATCTTGCTTTTCTCAAGAGCGGCGGACGGGATTATCCCATTGAGCTGTTGAAGATTGCCGGCGTGGATTTGACCAGCCCCAAGCCTGTGCAGGACTGTATGCAGGCGTTTGCCGATACGTTGATGCAGCTGGAAAAGATTTTGGAATAGAGCTGTGTGTGCTGGCGGGGACGTTGGTTTGCACGGTTTTCGCTTCTTAGACAAACGGGGCGAAAGGCCGGGGGGAGCCTGTTTTTTGCAGGGGAGTTTCTGGATTTTTTGAACTTTGGGGCGACGCGTACATAGACGCGGAGTTTTTAGGGAGATAAGAAAAAGCCATTTCACACTGAAATGGCTTTTTTGATTCATTTTTAAGATTCATCCCGGAATTCAAACAGCCGATTGATTGGGTAGACGCAGCTTTTATCGGGCTTTTTGAAAGAGCCCCTAGCGCTGCCGGCCTGTTATTCGCCGGGGCAGACATTTTCAAACAGCGGGCTGACGGATTCGCGGAAGTGGATCCGGCGGATGGTTTCCGCGAAGATGGGCGCGACGGACACGATTTTGATCTTGTCGCAGCGCTCGGCCCACTCGTTTTCTACGGAATCGGTGGAAATGAGCAAATCGAGC
The DNA here is from genome assembly GCA_050945815.1 of Christensenellales bacterium. GTDB lineage: Bacteria > Bacillota > Clostridia > Christensenellales > JBMNTQ01 > JBMNTQ01. The sequence goes on along the minus strand of JBMNTQ010000082.1, from coordinate 193 downwards.
GGGCTGTTTTGGATGGCGAGGAAGCCTTTCTCCCGCAGCATCATGTGGGAAACACAGGCGTAAATTTTCTTGCCGCCCCGCTCCTTGATGGCCCGGGCGATATCCACGATGGTGCCGCCGGAGATGGTAAAATCGTCTACAATGAGACAGTTTTTCCCTTCTACGTTGCCAATGATGTCTAAAACTTTGGCTT
>JBMNTQ010000081.1:0-8736 GCA_050945815.1 Christensenellales bacterium | reverse complement strand
CATCACCTTTTCTGTTGATGACAAACTGACAGATTATTACGAAGCGCGTGCTAGAGGCGGCGTAGGATTGATTATCATGGAGACGCAGGTTGTAAGTACGATAGACCCTTCGTTTGCGGTTGCTGTCCATGCGGGTACGGTGGAGCAAAAACGGCAGTGGTACAACTTTATGACGAGACTGCAAGGATATGGCAGTAAGGTCTGTATACAGCTCGGGTGCGGTGCAGGCAGAAACGGGTATGTTCCTGGTGCGAAAATGGTATCTGCATCGGAAGTTCCGCTCTTTGCCGACCCTTCTCAGATGACGCGCGCTTTAACCATTGAGGAGATTAAGGAAATAGTTAGGTCGTTTGGAAGTGCGGCAGCCATGGCCAAGGAGGTAGGCTTTGACTGTGTGGAAATTCATGCTCATACGGGCTACCTGCTTGATGAATTTATATCGGAGTGTTGGAACCATCGTACGGACGAATATGGCGGAAGCTTTGAGAACCGTATGCGCTTACCCATTGAAATTGTCCAAGAGATTCGGAAAAATGTAGGCCCGGATTTCCCCATACTGATTCGCGTAACCTTGCAGCATGAGTTTCCCGGTGGGCGGGAGATAGAAGAAGGCTTGAAGATTGTCCAAGCACTGGATAAGGCCGGTGTTGATGCTTTTGACGTTGATGCAGGCAGCTATGAAGCGATGGAGTGGATCTTCCCGCCGACATACTATGGCGACGCATGTATGGCGCATGTCGCAAAGGCTGCCAAAAGCGTAACGGACAAGCCTGTTATGACCACGGGTAACTTTACGCCGCAAACTGCGGCAGACTGTGTGAACAACGGAATAACCGACTATGTTTTTGTGGGACGCGGTCTGATAGCGGATGCCGACTTTGTTAACAAGATATTGGAGGGCAAGATATTGGATATATGCCCGTGCATCCGTTGCAATGAATATTGTATAGGAAATGCGCTGAAAGGCCTTCCGGTTTCTTGTTCTGTGAACATGCCGGCTGGTGAAGAAAGACAGTTTGCCATCCGAAAAACGGAACATCCTAAGAAGGTCGCCGTGGTAGGCGGCGGTCCGGCTGGCTTGGAAGCAGCCAGGGTTGCGGCGCTGATTGGGCATGAAGTAAAGCTGTTTGAGAAAACCGATGTTTTGGGCGGTCAGATTGCGGCTGCGGCAACGCCTCCATTTAAAAGGCAGCTTAAGGAGCATATGGAATACCAGATTCGCCAAGTGGAGCAGATGAATGTGGATATTAAATACAACACAGAAATCGTTCCCAATTCACCGGAACTGGATGGTGCGGACGAAATTATTGTAGCGGTGGGAGCTGTGGCTGTTGTCCCGGAAATACCCGGAGTGGAAAACAGCAATGTAATGGATGTTATGGATGCCCATGTCAGGCAGCACAATGAGATTGGAGATAATGTGATTATGGCTGGCGGTGGATTGTCGGGCTGTGATTGTGCGCTAGAGCTCGCGATGGAGGGCAAGAAAGTCACGATTGTGGAGATGTTGGATGACGTTGCCGTAAACACCAATATGATCAATAAAATGGCACTCATGAAAAAGCTTGCTGAATACCATGTGACCATATTGACGGGCCATAAAGTTCTTGAGTTTGTGAAGGACGGCGTGGTAGTGGAAGATAAGTCTGGAGAAAAGAAGACTTTGCTTGCAGAAACCGTGATCACTTCTTTTGGCACCCGTTCTTGTCTGGATGAGGCTGAAGGCATTTTCTTTAGCCACCCCCGCGCTAAGATCATTGGAGACTGTTCCCAAACCGCTCAGGTGGGCGAGGCGGTCCGCGCCGGCTATTTAGCTGCGTGGTCGATCTCTTAAAAGCATAGGCCCCGGCAGAGTGGCCATGTATGCGCTTTCCCGAGGCTTTTATACGATGGGGCTGATCGTCTTTGAAGGAAATTGGACGGGCGGATTGCTGGGCCGGCCGGTGCAGCAACGTTGCCGGCCAACAGGCTTGGGATGTTGCTGATGATGATTCGGCTAAGCTAGCCATGAATGGAGAGAAACAAACAGCATACTGGGATTTTCGGCTTTGAAGGCTTGGAATCCAGTATGCTGTTTGTTTGCCTTGCTTCCCTTGCAGCTAGCTTCTATGATTCAAGAAAGATCGTGGCGAATGCTGTACAGGCCTTTTCTGTTCGAACCTTCTACATAGAGAAATCTGTTGTAGTATGCAATGTGGGATTTCGCTACATCTTAACATGGGGACGGGGATTAGGCTTTGCGGAAGCTATGGGAAGGGATTATATATTCTTGAACAAGCCGAACCCTGCTTATTTGCTTAAGGCAACATGGGATGAGGATCGGGTGAGGGAGGATCTTCTGGATACATGCAGGGCTTGTCAAAAGCATAATACACCGGTGGAGTTTGCTCTTAAAGATGTTAGCACAGTAGAGGATAACCCAAAAATACTGTAGAGATGGGCGCAAATTGCTCAAGATATTGTAATGGTTAGGGTTTTACTGAAGGAGGCGAGCAGCTGTATTGGTTCGGGAACTTTCCAATGACCACGATTTTATTCTGCGATGGGTATTCTGCCGACACAGGTTGCTGTTTGATACAGCCGGATTCGCATATTTTCCTATACATAGACGAACAATATGATATACTGATATTAAACAAAAGTCTATCCTTCTTCCATCACAGAATTCATAAAGGAGAGATCAGAAAGATGAGAAAGCTATTCACACCCATCAAAATCGGGAATCTCGAAATCAAAAACAGGTTTATGATGGCGCCTATGGAGAATGGGCATGCAGATGCTGGCGGAGGTATTAACGACAGTATTACCGCGTTTCTGATTGAAAGGGCCAAGCATGACGTCGGAATTATTATGACCGGCTCGATCGCGGTTACGCCCGAGGGAAGGGGCCTTCCCACACAGCTTTGCTCCTATGATGAAAGCCTTCTGCCCGGCATGAAGCAACTGGTGGATGAAATACATCAGGCCGGCTCGTTGATTGGCGCGCAGATTTACCATGCGGGCAGGCAAGCCACTGCTGCTGTAACCGGCATACAGCCTGTCGCACCCAGTGCCCTGCCCTGTGCGATTCTGGGCAACGATCCAAGGGAAATGCTTGCTGAAGACTTTACGCGCATATTGGACGCTTTTGTTCTGGGAACTAGGCGCTGTGTGGAAATTGGCTTTGACATGATTGAAGTCCATTTTGCACATGGTTATTTGCTGCATAGCTTTTTATCGCCGCACAGCAATAAACGCACCGACGAATACGGCGGAAGCTTGGAAAACCGGATGCGATATCCCATGCAGGTTCTGGATGCTATCATAAAGGAAGTAGACAGTAAAGTGCCTGTTATAGTCCGGATAAGCATTGATGAATTCCTCGACGACGGATTAGGCTTTGAAGAGGCGAAGCAGGTTTCTCTTGCTATCGAAAAGCATGGTGCGGACGCCATCAGTATATCGGCAGCTAGTTATGACAGCGTGGAATATGTTATACAGCCCATGTTTATTCCGCAGGGCTTTTTGGTGGATTATGCTGCCCAAGTGAAACAGATGTTGTCCATTCCGGTGATTGTGGCAGGTAGGCTCAACAGCGCCGAATTGATTGAAGAGATTGTTGAAAGCGGCAAAGCGGATATGGTCGCTATTGGCCGTGGATTGATTGCGGATGAGGAGTTGGTTTCTAAAATTAAAAAGGAGGACTATGCCTCTATTCGCTATTGCATTGCCTGTAACCAAGGCTGTATTGATAAAGTGTTTGTGGGAGAAGGGGCTCAATGCCTTGTAAACCCGAGAGCAGGATACGAACTGACCCGAAATATCCTTCCTGCGGACCGTCCCAAGAAAGTTGTGGTGGTGGGCGCGGGTTCTGCCGGGCTGGAAGCTGCAAGAATTTGCAAACTGCGCGGCCATGATGTTGTTGTGTTGGACAAGGTTGACCGGATAGGCGGGAAACTGGAGCTGTTGTCTTTGCCGCCTGAAAAGGATTCCTTCTTGAAATTCAGAGACTATCTCTATAGACAGATGGTACAGCTGGGTGTAAAATTTGAATTGAAAGACGTGACCTCTGCCAAACAGCTCGAGCCCTACAACCCGGATGTTGTCATCGTTGCTGTGGGTGCAACCCAGACAGCACCCGGATTTCCCATTGCTGAGGGTGCGCAGGTTGTGATGGCGGAAGATGTTCTGACCGGCAAAGCAGAAGTGGGAGAGACTGTGGCTGTCATCGGCGGCGGATTAGTGGGCGCTGAAACGGCTAAGCACCTTTGCTCTCAGGACAAAAATGTGCATATCGTAGAGATGTTGGATGCAATCGGAAAGGATTATGGCGCAACCTATATCGGCCACAATTTATCCTTCTTAACTCAAAAAGGCGTGATCAGCCATTTGAATTCCAAGGTGGTTGCTGTGGAAAAAGGGAAGATTATTCTGGAGAACGGAACCATTGCGGTGGACAGCGTTGTTGTGGCAGTGGGATATCAGCCGAATACTCTGGCAAAGGAGCTGGAATCGACTTTTGAGGTCTATACCATTGGTGATGCAAAATCTCCTAGGCGTGTGTTGGACGCTACATCCGAAGGGTTTGAGGTAGCTAATCAAATCTAGTAAAGAAGGGATTAGTTTTTGCAGCTTGATTGTCCGTAGGCTTGCGAAACAATTGGGATGTTTGAAAATGGATGGGGGCCAATCTGTCCGCTATCCCAGAAAAATAAAGAAAGAGGCCGATTTTATGAACACAATTGCAGTAGGTTCAAAAGCACCGGATTTTACTTTGCTGGATATTCAGGAACAAGAGGTTCGTCTTTCGGATTACAGAGGGAAGAAGGTTCTGCTGTCTTGGCATCCTTTGGCATGGACAGGCGTTTGTACCGACCAGATGCGCTCGCTCGAGTATAACTACGACAAGTTTCAGGCGTTGAATACTGTGCCGCTTGGCATGAGCGTTGATCCTAGCGCTTGCAAAAAAGCCTGGGCAGCTGTGTTGTCTATTCAGAATGTTAAATTGCTCAGCGACTTCTGGCCCCATGGTAAGGTAGCGCAGGATTACAACATTTTCCTTGAGGAGTTTGGCATGTCTGGGCGCAGCAACATCATCATTGATGAGCAGGGCGTTGTGTGTTGGTCTAAGGCGTATCGACTTTCTTTGCTGCCGGATATCAACGAGGTGCTGGAAGCTTTAGGAAACCTATAGGCAAGCTACCTTGATTGTGCAGCCTGTGGAGGATTGAAGCTTTGGAGTGAAAACAGAACACATGGAATGCGGATGTCTATGCTGTACAAAGGATGTTAAAATCGTCGAAGCATTCCCGGCGATCAATCTGCTGAGACGAGCTGCACACGATTCTAGAATCGTGTGCAGCTTTTCTATATGTGTACTAGGCATAAGATAAGTAGCTCTATCAGCCAGCGCCAGAGGACTTGGCAATAAGATTGGACGCTGATTTTTGAAGGCGTAAATGTATGCATTTGGGTACAGTTGAATCTATCACTGCTGTGGGTATATGTGGTATAATATTGAATAAAATAAAAATATACATGATAAGGGCGAGAAGCGCAGAGCAGATTTGATGTTGGCAGGGGAGATATTGCAAGACCCGTGCACGACTGAGGAAGACCGGGCAGGATCGTTAAAAAGCTGGAAACGAGTATTTTTCTTTGTCAAACCAGGCTTTCGTTGCATAGGATAGTCCTGTGCGGATAGGAGAATGATCAGGGCTGCTTGTCAGAGCTTTTTGTCTGGAATTATTTTGCTAAGATAGAAGGATTTTTATGAAGTATCATATTTTTAAAAATGCCGATGAAGTAGGGAAAACGGCGGCTATTATTTTTTCCAATCAGGTGTTGAAAAAAAAGGACAGCGTGTTGGGGCTGGCTACCGGTTCAACCCCGATTCCAGCTTATCAGCATATAGTCAGGATGCATCATGCCGGGCTGGTGGACTATTCTCAGGTTACCACCTATAATTTAGACGAGTATTGCGGATTGTCTCAAGACATGGAGCAGAGCTATAGTTTTTTTATGCGACACAACCTGTTTCGCCATATAAATATTCCCAAGCACCAGATTCATGTGCCTAATGGGATGGCGCTGGATATAAAAGCTGAGTGCGAAAACTATGAATCATCCATAAATGCGAGTGGGGGGATTGACCTACAGCTTCTAGGGATCGGGATGAACGGGCATGTTGGCTTTAATGAACCTTGTGATTCATATGTTTTTGAAACCCACCAGGTTGCTCTTACTCAAAGCACCATTGAAGCCAATAAGCGGTTTTTCCCATCGGCCAGCGATGTGCCGCGCTATGCTATTACTATGGGGATCGGAACAATTATGAATGCGCGCGCTATTGTTTTAGTGGCCACAGGGAAATCCAAAGCAGAGCCAATAAGGAATATGCTTCGAAGAGACCCTTCCCCGTATTGTCCTGCATCGGTTTTGCGGTTTCATCCCAATGCGACTTTATTGCTTGATGAAGAGGCAGCCTCTTTATTATAGCGGACTAAGCCTACAAGCTCGCTTTCTTGGCTGGGGCTGTTTGAAGCGGCTTGATTAGAATAATATAACGTATTCTCGCCCTTGTCGGCCGATAGCTGGCGGGGGTTTTTTTTGCGTTGAAAGATGCCTGTCCGATTTGTTCACCAGTTAAAAACAAGATTGGCCGAGCGCTAGGCATACTTCATGAACCTTTCGGCTGGGCAGGCATATATTGTAGACATCGGAAAGGAGAGTGGACTTTATGGACAAATGGATCGACAGCTTAAAAACAAACACACCGCAGGAGGGCTTTGAATTAGCCATTAAGCTTTCGCAAAAGGCTGTCGAGTATACACAGCCTTCTGTACAGATTCGCAAGATGTTGCGGCCCAAATATTCGAGAAATGCAGATAGCCTTATAGCTGTTTCGCATGTCGTTGCAACAAACTATCAAACAGTGGCTGCTGCGAACAATTACTGGAGATAAGAGATTTTCCCTTCATCTGCTTTTGATGCATAAATCGGCCAGAGGATCGCAGCGAAAAGGCACACTCTACCCTATAGCCGAAACCGGAGCATCAGGCAAATGGTCAATCAGCATTTCTAACTGTTGTTTACTGAACTCGGAGTTGTTGCTGCCTGGCTTTTGCGCTGGCTTAAAAGCCGGTTAACTCTTTTCTTGCGAATTAGGTAGACAATCAACAGGATCAAAGGAATCACGAATATAGTGGGCAGTATAAAAAAGGGGAAAACCTGATCGGAACGTAATTGTTCGATGGTGCTGGCCTTGTTCATAAACGGCAGCAGGCATACGATGTACGACACCGCCGAGACGGGGATTATCAGGGATTTATAGGATTTTGTGCGGAAGATGCCCGAGAGGATATGGCAGGTCATGTAGTTGTACAGCGCCAGTTTCAACAGCGCACACGGGAACCAAGCCATGAGATTGATGGCTTGCATTCTTTCTAAGAAAGCAAGAACCTCGATTTGTCTGGTAAACGTGTAATATGGGTTCCAGGCATGCTGGGCATATTCCAGACCCAGCACCGTAACCGTTGGTATCAAAATCAGAAAGAAGCTGAAAGCAAATATTAGAAGGGTTGCTGCGTAGGGTTTTTTTATGCTGCTTTTCTGCATTAGATAATAGGAGAATACCCAGAAAATCAGGATTTCGGAATATCGTGCGGCCGTCAAAAAGGCACCGAAATTGATCTGCAGAAAAGTCGACTCCACCAATATCGGTTGAAATTCGTTAAAATCCATTTCCGGTATGCTGAACACAAAGAACAGAACAACGGAGAAGAGGGCAAAGGGGACGATGAAAGTGGATAGGCGACCGATGGTGCCCGCCCCTTTAAACACTGCGTAAGACACTGGAACCACCATAAAAATTAGCAACGCCCAGATTGGCGTGTTCGGGAAGATATAGATGGAAATGAATATTCCTGTAATCAGCATGCAGGCAATATGGCAAAACAGACAGAACAGTACGACAGGAGCTAACACGACTTTGCCAAACACCTTGCCCATCATAAGTTCGGTCGCTTCGCAGACATTTATGCCACGGAATTTATGCATAAGAAATAACAAAGGGAGATTGAGCAGCAGGATATATGCAAATGTCAGCAAAAGAACGATCCAAACGTCTTGATTGGCTGGCGGAGCGTTTAAAATAGGCATGAATGTATAGGGGAAAACCATGGCGCTTCCCACAGACATCAGAGTTAGTTGTGTTGCTGTAAGGACGGGTTTTTTCTGCATGGGTTAATCCTCCATTGTCAGCGGTCTTTTAATCTGCCCTGAACGGTAAACGGACGATTCCACAACAACTTCGATGGGTGCTTTGGAAAAATGATCGTCCCAGTTCTCTTGAAACGCAGGCCATTGGCTTGGATGCTGGATTTGCACTTGTCGTCCAAACCCGAAGATGTCGCTTTTAAACTCCACTTGCGCCTTATAAATTGCTGCTTTTACTTCAGCGCGAATGGTTTCGTTGAACTGTTCCTCGATGATTTTGAGCGGATCCGGTTTGCTGACATCTATGTTCCTGCTCTCTTCGGCAATGCTCAGTTCTGCCTGGATATTTACCCGGAAAGAAGGCTGGTCATCTTCCATAAAGGCATCAATATCGGACTTGGAGTCATCAATTTTTACGACTGTCTGCTTGCCTGTGGAGGGGATGGCCACAAACGAGGATTCTATCGTTTCGGTAACGAGGTTGTAAGCCCTTGCTTCATTGCCGTTCATGTAGCCCGCAAGCTTGTTGTCTTTAAACAC
>JBMNTQ010000080.1:0-8763 GCA_050945815.1 Christensenellales bacterium | reverse complement strand
TGTGGATAAATTCCTGTTGCCTTCGGTTTTTGCAGCCATATTCTATGGGATTAAGACTGTGGCCTTGTTGATTTTGCTGTTTGCGTCGGGGAGCGAACTGAATATTTTGCTGATGGTGGTGCGGTTTGTGCTGTTAGGGGCGCTGCTGTGCGCATTGCTGATGCTGCCGGTGCATGCTTTGAATCGACGGCTGCATAAGACGAGGGTGTTGCGCCGGCGCCATGACGGAGAGCACAACCTTTTTGTATAGACGGGTTTCTTAAAAGATGGGAGTTTGACGATGGAGAAGGCCAGAAAAAGATTGATGGCATTTTCACTTTTTATATTGATGCTGTTTGGTATATTGGTGATTCAGTTGAATGCATTGACGGTGTCGGGAGAAAATGGCGGCACGGCTGTTTCTACCATGACTAAGACCATATCTCAGACAGGACAGCGCGGTTCTATCTACGATCGGAACGGCGTTTTGTTGGCGTACGATCAGAAAAGCTATGACTTGCTTTTCAACCGGGACTATTCTAAGGCTACAGCCAAGGACCGGGCACGCTATACCCAGATTATTCGGGAGACCATCGATATTGTGGAGAAAAACGGCGGGACGATGATCGGCTCCTTTGCTATCAAGCGGCAGGAGGATTTGAGTTTTGCCTTTGATTTTGGGAACATCAATGCGGAGGCGGCTCAAAGGCGGGAGGCCAACTGGCGCAGCAACATGTATATTCAGGATACCGACGAGAAGAAGATGTCGGCGGAGGAAATCTACAATTACTTGCGGGATTTGTATCAGGTTCCCAATGATGTGGATTATGAGGAGGCTGTTAAAATTCTTTCTGTGTGGCAGGAGGTTCAGCTCAATTCCTACAATGCGTCGGTTCCGATTACGATTGCCACCAATGTTGGGGAGCAGACTGTAGCGGAGATTGAGCAGCGCCAGGGAGACCTTGCGGGCATGAGCATCCAGGAAAGCTCGGTGCGCATTTATCCCAAGAACGCGCTGGCTGCCCATGTGATTGGGTATATGGGGCAGACCCAGGATGAAGAACGGCTGGGTGAGCTGGAGCGAAGGGGCTATTCCGCCTCGGATCGGGTGGGGATTGCCGGCGTGGAGTATAGCATGGAATATGAGCTTTCTGCGAATACCGAAGAGCGCCGGGGCAGCGTGACCAATGAGGTGGACACGAAGGGCAGCATTATCCGCGAGCTGGAACGGACGGAGGCTGAGAACGGTAACAACATTTTGCTGACAATCGATGCGGATTTACAGAAGCTGACAGAGGAGGCTTTGGCGCAGAATATTGCTGATATTCGGGAAGAGCAGGAGGCGGCGCTGGCGGAAGATTTGAAGAAGTTCCAGCGTGGGGAGAAAACGGAATATGTGGAAAAGGTGAAAGACCTGGACGATATTGATCTGGCTTCCTATGGGGCGGCTATTGTGATGGATGTCAAGACGGGGGAAGTGCTTGCCTTGGCCAACCATTCATCGTATGATTTAAACTTGTTTACCGGGGGGATCCGTGATGAGGACTATACGGCGCTGCAGGAGGACGAAAGTTTACCTCTTTTCAATAAGGCGATTTCCTCTAAGGCGATGCCCGGCTCTATTTTTAAGATGGTCGCCGGCTTGGGCGGTTTGTCGGAGAAAGTGGTGACACCGGAGGAGACCATTGAGGATTTAGGCGCGTACACCAAATATACTCAGAACCAGGCTCATGCTCCGGCCTGCTGGATTTGGAAAGAATATCGCGTGACTCACGGGGATGTGGATATCGTTTCTGCGATTAAGGACTCTTGTAACTATTATTTCTTTTCCGTGGCGGATGAATTGGGTATCCATACGCTGGCTTCTTGGGGAGAGAGGCTGGGGCTTGCGTCCAAGACCAATATTGAGCTGCCCAGTGAGGTTACTGGACAGATTGGCGGGCAGGAGGTTTTATATGATAACACCAAGAGTTTGGACGAACAGAAGACCTCGCTGCCTAAGCTGGTGGTGCGTTCTCTCAAGGTTTATTTGGGTGAATGGTGTGAGGAGAGGGGCATTGAAGCGGACGATGAGGACTTGCAGCGGGCGGCAGAGCGGTTGATTGAACTGGTGGGCACAAAAAGCGAGCTGGGGCATGATATTCGCGTGGTCATGCGGGAGGAATTGGGGATTCCGGAGACGGTTTCCTACTACCGGCGTTGGTATGCCGAGGTTTCCAGCTTGCTGTTTCAGGTTACATGGAACCCTAACCAGACTATTCTTACCGGCATTGGCCAGAGTGTTGTCAGTGTGACGCCGATTGCGGTGGCGCGCTATATTTCGGCGCTGGTCAATGGCGGGGATGTGCTGGATGCCCATGTGGTTAAGGGTGTTGTGGATGAGGATGGCAATGTGGTGAAGAACATGGAGCCTACTTTGGTCAACAGCATTGAAACGGAGCAGCTGTATTTTGACAAAATTAAAGAAGGGATGCGCGGCGTTGCATCCGCTGAGGACGGCGGTACGGCGGCGGACGCCTTCATCGGCTTTGATTATTTGGATGAGATTGGCGTTAAGACCGGTACGGCGCAAATTTCCGGCACAAACCAAAATATCAAACTTGAGAATACTTCGTGGTTTGTGGCGTTTGCGCCGTTTGACGAGCCGGAGATTGCCATTGTAGTCTATATTCCCCATGGCACTTCCGGCAGCAGTTCCGCCTATACGGCACGGCAGATTTTGCAGTATTATATGGATAAGAAGAAGATGGACGGGCGCAGTGAACAGAACGGCAGCATGGAGATTCCGGACAGCAACCAGATTCTCAGCGCCGAGGAGGACGACCCGCAATAGAGAACAATAGGCTTTGTCGGGGTAGCCAAAGAGAATAGAGCGGATGGGTCTGTTTACAGGGAGCGTAGGCTCGTTTATAATAACAGAGATAGCAGCCTTCGACAGACGGGGGCGAATGGCGGCCAGTGGGGAGGCAGCTGTTTGGGTAAAGAGAAGGGATGGGGGTTCATGCCGGGGGAAATTGTGACGTTTAAGGGCAGGAAGGACGCGCTGGAGCTTATTTTGGACGGCGGGGCCGATTATGGAAAGCTGCGAGGGGAATTGAGCCGGCTTTTACAAGCGCGGCGCAGCTTTTTCAACACTGCCAATATGAAGGTTTTTATTAGCGGCAAGAGCCTGACAGAAAATGAGAAGCTGGACTTGGAAGGCTTGCTGTTGTATGAATTTGGGATGGGCGGCGTGGTTTTTGACGGCGACGAACCGACCCCTGCCCAAGGCGAGGGGCCACGGCTGACGCCGGACAAGGAGCTGCCCAATGCTGCGTTTTTATGTTATACGGTGCGCAGCGGACAGCGCATTGAAGCGGCCGGGGATATTGTGGTTTTAGGAGATGTGAACCCTGGTGCGGAGCTGGTGGCCGGGGGCAGCATTGCCGTGATGGGGGTGTTGCGCGGTGTGGCGCAGGCCGGCGCTGCCGGTGATGAGAAGGCTGTGGTGGCCGCTAATCAGCTGCGGCCGATTCAACTGCGGATTGCCGGACGGATAGCCATTTCCCCGGAGGACGGTGATATGCCGGATTATCCGGAGCTGGCCCGTATTAAGGACGGCGAGATTGTCATTGAACCGGTGATGGGCTCGCGAAGCAAATGATTGGAATGATTCATAACAATAAGGGGGAAATAAGATGGGCGTAGCAATCGTCATCACATCAGGAAAAGGCGGCGTAGGCAAGACTACGACTGCTGCGAACTTGGGTACGGGACTTGCACTGGGCGGCAAGCGCGTGGTGTTGGTGGATACGGATATTGGACTGAGGAACTTGGATGTGGTGATGGGGCTGGAAAACCGCATTGTCTATGATTTGGTGGATGTGGTGGAGGGGACGTGCCGTTTGAAGCAGGCTTTGATTCGGGACAAGCGCTATGAAGGGCTTTTTCTGCTGCCTGCCGCTCAGACTCGAGATAAGACCGCTGTCACGCCGGAGCAGATGAAGGACTTGATGGACAAGCTGAAGGAACAGTTTGACTATATTTTGGTGGATTGCCCGGCAGGCATTGAGCAGGGATTTAAGAATGCCATTGCAGGGGCGGATCAGGCGATTGTGGTGACGATTCCTGAGGTTTCCTCTGTGCGCGACGCCGACCGCATCATCGGTATGCTGATGGCGAATGAGATTGACGATACCAAGCTTTTGATCAACCGTTTTCGGCCGGATATGGCTAAGCGGGGCGATATGATGACCATCGACGATACATTGGAGATATTGGGGATTGACTTGATTGGTGTCATACCGGACGACGAGAATATTTTGCGTTCCACAAACCTGGGCGAGCCGATTGTGGCCAACCAGAGCAATGGCGCAGGCAAGGCGTATGGCAATGTGGTGAAGCGCATTGTGGGGGACGACGTACCGCTGCTGGACTTGGAGGAATCGACCGGCTTTTTGGATAGAATTAAGAGGTTTTTCGGCAAGAACTGAATTTAGCTTGGAAAGGGGTGCCGACAGATGGGTTTGTTTGGTTTTGGCGCAAAGAAGAAGGCGAAGAGCAAGAATGTTGCGAAAGACAGGCTGAAGCTGGTTTTGGTGCATGACCGAGTCAATGTTTCGCCCAGGTATATTGAATTGGTGAAAAACGATATGATTAAGGTTATATCCAACTATATGGAGATTGACGAAGCTGGGATGGAGATTAGCGTTTCCAGCGTGGAGAGAGGCCCTGTGGGCACCACCCGATTGGTGGCAGATATTCCAATTTTAGGGACCAAGGGCAGGGCTCGGTAGAGGATGGGCAGAGGCTTGGGCGGGGACGGTGCGCCGGCCGGGCGAGATGAATAGGCCGCGGCTGTTTTGATGGCCATCTGCGGCGGGGGAAACTGTAGCGCACAATGAAATTATTTGAAAAGAGACTGTTTAAAAGATTTGATTTTTTCTCACTGGCTATCGTATGTGTGATTTTCACATATGGGTTGCTGGTGTTGGCAAATGCCACGGCGCAGCCTAACAATGGGGAGGTGTCGGGGCTTTCCGGCCTTTTGGCGAACCTGGATTTGGAGACGCTGGCGTTGCAGGTGGCCTGGTTTGTGCTGGGGCTTATCGGTATGGTGGCTATCTCTTTGTTTGACTATCAGACTTATGGGGAGCTGTATCGGATTATTTACTGGGTTTCGGTGGGGCTGTTGGTTGCGGTGCTGATATTGGGTACGGTATCTCGGGGAACCCAGGGCTGGTTTACGATTGGCGGCCGGGGATTTCAGCCGTCTGAGCTTGCCAAGATATCGATGGTGATCGTGCTGGCGAAAGTGGTTGCCGATCGTTCGAATCCAGGGACGGGCATTCAGAGCTTTCGGGATATTGTGCCGATTTTTCTGTATGTAGCGGTGCCGGTGGCGCTGGTGATGCTGCAGCCGGACTGGGGGACTGCTGTGGTGTATATTGCTATTGCAGTGGGCATTTTGTTTGTGGCTCGATTGAGCGTGAAAATAATTTTGATTTTGCTGGGGGTTTCTGTGGGCGGCGGTGTAATTGCCTATTATTTCCTCATGGCGGATTGGCAGAAGAACCGCATTTTCTCGTTTTTGAACCAGGAGGCCGGAACAGTGGGGGCGGGCATGCAGGTAGACCGCTCGAAGCAGGTGATCGCTTCCGGCGGGATTTCCGGCAAGGGGATTTTTTCCGAAGGGACATTGAGCCAGCTAGGCTTTTTGCCGGAGCAGCAGACCGATTTTATTTTCTCGGTTTCGATTGAAACCTTTGGCTTTATTGGCGGGCTGGTGCTGATTGTGTTGTATGCGCTGCTGATTATTCGGTTTATCTCGCTGGCGTGGAGCGCCAAGGACCGTTACGGCAGCTATATTATCATTGGTGTTGTTTCTATGCTGATGTTCCATGTTTTCGAGAACATTGCCATGGTGATGGGCATTATGCCGGTTACCGGAATTCCGTTGCCCTTTGTCAGTTATGGGGGTTCGAGTATGCTGACTAACATGCTGGCCCTAGGGTTGGTGCAGAATGTCGCTATGCGGCGGCTTCCCGTACAGCGGCGGCGGATGTATGTGGACCCTTCGGACCGACTGATGGACAGCAAAATATAGCCCGCAGGTATTCTGCGCTGCGGACTATATTTCCCGGGGAATGATTGGGGGCTTTGGGCGTGCTATTTTAGATGGAAGCGCCCTAGGGTGGTTAATTGATCTTGCTCTTTTTGCAGGGCGCCCGAGAGGGTGAGGCCCAGGGCGTTGCACAGCGCCGCAAGGTAGAAGAGGTGGTCGCCTAGGCTCTGCTCGATGCGGCTGCGGCATCGGTCGCAGAGACAGCCGCTGAGCTGTTCGTCGAAACAGCAGCCGTACAGCAGGTAGGGGTTGCCTGGGGAGGACGGCTGTTTGTGGGATTCAGGATGTATGCAGCCGCAATGGGTGATGACTTTGGCCACCATCCGGTTGACGCGGGCGTTACTGTCTTGGGACTTGGTTAGGATATCCAGCAGATTGCGGTTGCGGGTGATGGTATTGTCTACCAGGTTTTGGAAATCATACAACATACTCACGGACGCTACCTCCTTATGGTTACGGCTTTATTATATTGGCTGGACAAATTGTTTGTAAACAGCTCTGGGACAAAAGACGGGGATCATGCAGAATGCAAATACCTTGTTGACATACGAGAATGAGGTATGGTAGAATACTAATTTATTGACAAACACCTAAATTTTCGTTATATTAGAAGTATGATGAATTTGGGGGTGTGTATTGTGTATTCGATCGGTGACCTAGTGTCATACCCCATGCATGGTGCGGGCGTGATCGAGGCAATTGAAGAACGAGAAACTCAGAACGGGGATAGCCGACGCTATTATGTTTTGCATTTTCCAATCGGGGATATGAAAGTGATGGTTCCCATGGACAACATTGAGGGCGTTGGATTGCGTAATGTGATTACGATGCAGGAATATGCCTTGGTGATAGAGAAACTGTCGGAGGAGGAGGACCCTTGCTCTGACAACTGGAATAAGCGCTATCGCGAGAACCTGGATAAAATGCGCAGTGGTTGTATCTTTGACACGGCGGAAGTGGTGAAAAACTTGACGCTGCGAGAGAACCGGAAGGGACTGTCTACCGGTGAACGTAAAATGTTGGGCAACGCCCGCCAGATTTTGCTGAGCGAAATGATGTTGGTCAGCGAAAAGGACGAATCGGAGCTGAGCGACCTGATTGACAGCATAATCTGCGGTTAAGGGTGCGTTTGGTGTAGGCGGGGGAGGGATTTATGAGTTTTCGGACGAGGTTTTTTCGCTTTTTAATTGGAGTTTTTGGAGCGTTGCTTGGATTGGCTCTGACGATGCTGATCTTTGAAACGCTACTTTATTTTAATATTCTAAACCCATTTACGGATCTTTATCATTGGGTCAGTGTTGCAATATATGTTGTTGCCGCTCTGGTTTTCGGACTGGTGTTCCTTGCGTTTTCCGGCCGGATTCTAAGCGGCATTGCTTCTGTGCGTGCAAAGCTGGAGACGAAGATGCGCTCGATGCCTGCGGAGGATATGGTGATTGGAACCGTGGGCTTGATTACGGGCCTGATTGTGGCTTTTCTGATAACGACCTTGTTCCGGGGAATTATATCCTCTATCCGGTGGCTGGAGTTTTCTGTGGGGCTGGTGGTTTACTTGGTTTTGGGAGATTTGGGCTGGAACCTGGCTGTGAAGCGGCGTCGCGAGATAGCGAATTTTATATTTCGCCGCAGCGGCGGACGGGAGAAAGAGGAAGAAGACCGAGCTGCGCGCAACACGCCGCACAAAATACTGGACACGAATGTGGTGATTGACGGCCGGATTTTAGATATTTGTAAAACCGGCTTTGTGGAGGGGACGCTGGTGGTGCCGGCTTTTGTTTTGCAGGAGCTGCGGCATATTGCGGATTCGCCGGATGTTTTGAAACGCAACCGGGGGCGGCGGGGGCTGGACGTTTTAAACAGCCTGCAAAAGGAACCGGACTTGCGCGTGGTGGTGGAGGAGACGGACTATGATGATATTCGGGAAGTAGACAATAAGATATTGAAGCTGGCCCAGGATTTGGGCGGCGTTGTTGTGACCAATGATTTTAACCTGAACAAGGTGGCTGCTGTGCAGGGCATCCAGGTTTTGAATATTAACGAATTAGCAAATGCTGTCAAGCCCGTGGCGTTGCCCGGGGAGGAGATGCGCGTGAAAGTGGTGAAGGAGGGGAAGGAGACTGGACAAGGACTGGCGTATCTGGAGGACGGCACCATGATCGTGGTGGAAGGCGGCCGCAGTCTTTTGGGTGCGGAAACCGATGTGGTGGTGACCTCGGTGTTGCAGACGGCAGCGGGACGTATGATTTTTGCGAGGCTGTCCTAGGGGCGGTTGTTGGAAGGTAGGATGGAATGGAAAAATACGGAGGGAAAGTTGATTGACAAGCCGTTATATGGATGATATAATGTTAAACTGCATTGGTATGGATAAGATGCGGTATTGTACCCAATTTTAGCTTGAATGTGTTTGCCCGGGAACGTTTGTAGGATTGGTTTTCGGGGAATACTGCATTTAGGTAATTTATGCCTTTTTGTAACTTTTGTGATGGGTAATTCATAGATAGGGGTGAAGTTATGGTCCATGAGATAGAAATGGGCAGACGTAAGAGGATGAGTTTCTCCAGAATTGAAGAGGTTTTGGAGATGCCTAATTTAATCGAGATCCAGAAAAATTCCTACAAAAGGTTTTTGGAGGAAGATTTAAGGGAAGTATTTAATGAAGTCTCCCCTATAACAGACTATAC
>JBMNTQ010000079.1:0-8908 GCA_050945815.1 Christensenellales bacterium | reverse complement strand
CAATCGATTTCGGAAGGATTTTATGCGCCGATGTAGAATAAATCTAGTAAGCTCCACAGATCGTTTTTAGGAGTCAAAGCAATATGAAAGGGGTTGACCGTAATGCGTATAACCATTACCGGTAAAAATATGGAGGTTTCGGAGTATCTTCACGATACGATAACGAAAAAGCTTAGTAAGCTAAACCGTTATTTTAAGCCCGAAACAAATGCCAACATCATGCTCTCCATGCAGCGTAGCCGTCATATCGTAGAAGTCACCATCCCATTCGATGGCGTGGTCATCCGTGCGGAAGAGGCAACCGGCGATATGTACGCCTCCATCGACAGCGTTGTGGACAAGCTGATCCGCCAAATCACCAAACACCGTACCAAGCTTTCCAAGCGCCTGAAGGCTGATTCTTTCCCGGAAAACCAACAATACGAAGATTTTTCCTATGGAAAGCTCGTACGCCACAAGCAATTCTCCTTAAAACCGATGTCCGTGGAGGAAGCCATCATGCAGCTAGAACTCTTAGGCCACGAATTTTTCATTTTCTCCAACCAAGACACCGAGCGAATCAACGTTCTCTACCGCCGAAAAGACGGCAACTACGGGGTTCTCGAGCCAGAATACGGCTGAGTTTCCCCCATCATCAGAAAAAAAGGCATGCGGGACATCCGCATGCCTTTTCTTTTTTATCCCACGCTAGGATTGTCTCAAAAAAGCATAGATAAACCCATCGATCTCGCCGTCCATCACCGCACCAATGTTCCCTGTCTCTTCGCCAGTGCGATGATCCTTCACCATGGAATACGGATGGAACACATAGGAACGAATCTGGCTGCCCCATTCGATTCTTTTCATTTCGCCCTTAATCTGCGACATCTTCTCCATCTGCTCACGATCGCGAATTTCAATCAGCTTACCCTTTAACATTCGCATGGCCGTTTCCCGGTTCTGCATCTGCGACCGCTCATTCTGACATTGTACCACAATTCCCGTAGGAATGTGGGTAATTCGGATGGCAGAATCCGTCTTATTCACGTGCTGGCCGCCTGCACCGCTGGCCCGGTAGGTATCTACGCGAATTTCGTCCGGGTTAATCTCCACCTGGCTGTCATTCTCCAGAATAGGCGAAACATCCAAAGAAGCAAAGGAAGTATGCCGGCGGCTGGACGAATCAAATGGCGAAATACGCACCAAACGATGCACGCCCTTCTCCGCTTTCAAGTAACCATAGGCATTCTCGCCAGACACCTGAATCGTCACGCTCTTAATGCCCGCCTCATCGCCGTCGATATAGTCCAAAACCTTCACGCTGTATCCTTTTTTCTCACAATGCCGGGTATACATACGGTAGAGCATCTGAGCCCAATCCTGGGCTTCCGTCCCCCCCGCGCCTGCATGCAGCGACAAAATAGTATCGCAGTCGTCATATTCCCCTTTAAGCAGCGTAGAGAGGTTCAATTCCTGAATCTCACGGTCCAAAGCGGCTACCTCGGCTGCCACCTCGGCCGCCATTTCCTCGTCGCCTTCCTCCTCCGTCAGCTGAACCAGAACCTGCGCATCCTCCATCTTTCGCTCAAGAGCAGCCATTTTATCGATCCTGTCGCCCACCCGTTTCAGCCTCTGGTTCAGCTGCCCCGCAGCCTCCACGTCATTCCAGAAATCCGGGTGCTCCATCTTCGCTTCCAACTCTAGCCTTTCCTGTTTCAAGTCGGCCAGGTTAAAGAGAGTCACCTGCCTGTTTCAGCATCTCCGCCAACGATTGCAAATGCTGCTTATGTTCATCCATTATAACCATGTTTCACACTCCCGCCTAAAATTCGTTCCAGTATCGGCCCGTCCCTCCCAGGGCTTACCCGCCGCAGCAGTTCTTATGCTTCTTGCCGCTGCCGCAGGGGCAAGGGTCATTGCGGCCCACTTTCGGCCCTTTTCGCGTGGGCGCCTGTTTCTTGGGCGCCTCCTGTTCGTCTCCCACACCAGAGGTCGATGTCGCCGTAGCCACCCTGCGGCGTTCCGGCCGCTTCTCCACATTCAAATTCAGCAGAATATTCACCGTATCCTCCTGAATAGAAGACACCATCCGCTCAAACATCTCGTAGCCTTCGTTCTTATATGCAATGATCGGGTCGCGCTGGCCATAGGCCCGCAGCCCAATGCCCTGCCGGAACTGATCCATGGCATCGATATGGTCCATCCATTTATCATCCACTACCCGCAGAATCACTACGCGCTCAATATCGCGCATGTCCCAGCCGGCTTTCTGCACAGTCTCTTCTTTTTGCCCATAGGCCTCCCGAGCGCTGTGCAAAACCATCTCCACAATCTCCGGCCGGCTCATCGAGGCCGCCTTCTCCGCAAAATCCGCTACTTCCCGGCGCAAAAGCTTCTTTAAATAGTTGCGCAGCCCCTCAATATCCCATTCCTCCCGGCGTAAAAGCTCGGGTATATAGCTGTCCACAGTTTCGGCCAAAAACGCGCCCATCATATCCATGACCGTGTCGCGCATATTCTCCCCCTGCAACACCGTACGGCGCTGCCGGTAGATAATCTCCCGCTGGGTGTTCATTACATCATCATACTGCAACACATTTTTACGGATTTCGTAGTTGCGGCCCTCTACCTTTTTCTGGGCGCTTTCAATCTGCTTGGACAGCATCTTATATTCGATCGGCATCTCATCCTCAGGGTTTAAACGATTCATCATCCCCTGAACACGCTCCGAGCCAAACAAACGCATCAAATCATCTTCCAGAGAAATATAGAATTTCGACGCCCCCGGGTCCCCCTGCCGTCCACTTCTGCCGCGCAGCTGATTGTCAATGCGTCGGCTCTCATGGCGCTCGGTGCCAATGATATACAAGCCCCCCACAGAAATCACCTGATTATGCTCATCGTCAGTCTGCTTCTTGTATTTTTCATACAACTCCGCATAAACTTTTCGCGCCTCCAAAATATCTTCGTCCTGCGTATCGGCATAGCCGATGGCCTCCTCAACCATCTCATCAGCATATCCCCGGCGCCGCATTTCACTTCTCGCCATAAACTCCGGGTTGCCCCCCAGTATAATGTCCGTACCGCGGCCCGCCATATTGGTGGCAATGGTAACAGCCGACAGCTTGCCCGCCTGGGCCACAATCTGTGCCTCCCGGGCATGATGCTTGGCATTCAATACGTTATGCCGCACACCCCGCCGGGTTAACAATTCGCTTAAAACCTCACTTTTCTCAACGGAAACCGTACCCACCAATACCGGCTGCCCAGTCTGGTGCCGCTGGGCAATCTCCTCAATAATCGCGCGATATTTCCCGGCAACCGTCCCGAAAACCACATCATTATAATCTATACGGATCATAGGCTTGTGGGTAGGAATTTCCACAACATCCAGCTGATAAATCCCTTGGAATTCCTCTTCCTCGGTCTTGGCCGTACCGGTCATCCCGGAGAGCTTCGTATACATCCGGAAGTAATTCTGGAAGGTAATGGTAGCCAGCGTCTTGCTCTCCCGCTCTACCTTCACGCCCTCTTTCGCCTCAATGGCCTGATGCAGCCCTTCATTATATCGGCGGCCGGTCATGAGTCGGCCGGTAAACTCATCCACAATGATAATCTCGCCGTCCTGCACCACATAATCCTTATCCCGCTTAAACAAAAAGCGCGCCTTTAAGGCCTGCGTCACATGATGGTTCAATTCTGTATTTTCCAAATCGCCGAAATTACTCACCTTAAAATAACTTTCGGCCTTTTTTATGCCCTCATCCGTCAGCGTAATTGCATGACGCTTTTCTTCCTTCTCAAAATCCACTTCTTCCTTCAAACGCACCACAAACCGGTCCGCCTGGGTATAAAGCTCGCTGGATTCAGTGCCCCGTCCGGAAATAATCAAGGGCGTCCTAGCCTCGTCTACCAGAATCGAGTCCACCTCGTCCACAATGGCGTAGTGGAGGTCTCGCTGCACCATCTCTTCCTTGTAAATCACCATATTGTCCCGCAAATAATCAAAACCGAATTCATTGTTGGTTCCATAGGTGATGTCGCTGTCATAGGCAGCCTTCCGTTCCGCCGGCGTCATATCATGCAAAACCGTACCCACGCTCAGGCCCAAAAAACGGTGGATCTTGCCCATCCATTCGCTGTCACGCCGAGCCAGATAATCGTTGACAGTAACGATATGCACGCCCTTGCCCTCCAGAGCATTTAAGTAGGCAGGCAAAGTCGCCACCAAAGTCTTCCCCTCACCGGTCTTCATTTCAGCGATACGCCCCTGGTGCAAAACAATACCGCCGATAAGCTGCACATCATAATGCCGCAGGCCAATGGTTCGCACGGCCGCTTCCCGTACCACGGCAAACGCCTCCACCATCACATCCTCCAGCGTCTGCCCGTCCTGCAGCCGATCCTTAAATTCCTGGGTCTTAGCGCGAAGCTGCGCATCGCTCAGCTTCTGGATGCTCTCTTCCAGCTTATTGATTCCGTCAATATATTTACGAAGGGATTTCACTTGCTTTTCCGAGCTGTTCCCTAACAGATTGCCTAAAAAAGACACGTCCTTACCACCTCAATCTTTGCGTTATGACGATTTATTTTATCATTATTATACAGGTTCTTCAACCAAATATGAGCCTTGCCGTAAAACATTCAAGAAAATAACACATTCCTGCCATATTTCCCCCCCGCTTTGTCCCCTCCTCGCGCCCGCAACCTCGCCCTCGGTATTCGCACAGACACCCAGCTTCCTCCATTTTCGGCATATCTTGGAGATTACTGTCATGCAAATCTCATTTTTCGCGGCGCTACCCGACAAAATAAACAGGCCAAACAGCATATACTGTTACATACCATATCCGGAGGTGTGTAGCCATGTTACAAATCAAAAAGCTGAAAAGCATCGAGAAAACCGACGTCAAAAAAGTCGGCATATCCCTCTCCATAGGCCTTCTTTGCGCCCTGTGCGCCCGGACAAGCCTGTTTGGTGCCACAAACCCCTACGCCGTCGCCCTGATAGCGGCAGCACTGAGCGCATCAAGCTCCGGCATCAGTGCCATCATCCTAGGCACAGGCGTCGGGCTCCTATCCTGTCTCCCCGCCTCCCTGCCAGACACGCTCTTCGCCTTCCCCGCCATTCTGGCGTTGTTGATGCTGCGGGCGCTGCGCAAAAAAACCGGAACGTTAGAAGCCATGGCCGTTATATTGCTCCAACTCCTATCGCTGCCCTTTCGCTCTTCAACACCCTACGGCTATATCACAGGCGCACTGGAAATTGCCATGGCCTGTATCCTATATTTCCCCTTTCGGCAAACTTTCAAAACCCTATCCGGCAAAGAGGTGGCTCTCCCCGGCGAAGAAAGCACAATCAGCCTCGTGTTGTCCCTAGCCTTCGCCCTCCTAGGCACAGCCGGCCTCAACTCTGGCTTTTTCTCCTTCAGCATCTTTCTAGCCTGCTTTTTCTCCATGGGCTTCGCCATACTGGGCGGTCCGGCCTCCGGTGCAGCGGCCGGCGCCGCCATGGGTGTCGCTGTGGCTGCCATCGGTGGCGACCCATTATCCATCGGCTATTTCTCCCTGTTCGGCCTGTTTGCCGGCGTTTTTCGCAGCTTCAAGCGTCCAGGGCTGACTCTCTCCCTAATCCTGTGCAACTTCGTAGCCCTCCTGCTGCTCCAGCGCTTCGTCCTGCCCTTACCAGAGCTGCTGTTCGCCTGCGCCCTGATCCTGCTGCTGCCCCCGCCGGTATGGGCCTATTTCAAACAGATGTTCGATCCCTCCCTGCGTAACGTTAAAACCGGCTTAGATTATGGCCGCATCATGCAGGAAGCCGTACAAGGCCGCCTATCCGGATGCTCCCGGGCCTTTTCCCATATGGCCGACGCACTAGACCCAACCGTCCTGCAAAAGAAAGAGATCCAATCCCTGACAGAAAAGCTGGCCGCTGCAGTCTGCACCGGCTGCCCTCGCTGCGACGAATGCTGGGCGCAAAGCTTCACCAAAACCTACCTCGCCTTTGAGGAACTCTCCTCCCTCGCCTTCGGCAGCCTGTCCATAGAGCCCCACTGGCTCTACCAGCAATGCGAGAAAAAAGATTCTCTTTTTTCCTTCCTCAAACAAGAACTGGGAGAAGGCGACGCCCTGTCTAGGAAGCGCCAGCTCTTTGAAAGCAAGGCTCTAGCTGCCCGGCAACTGCGCCATGCAGGCAAATTGATGGACAAGCTGTCCCAAGAAGGCCCGCCCCATCTTTTCGACAGCGACCTAGAGCAACAACTGGCTGAAGCTTTCGCTCTAGAAGGGGTACGCCTTTTCTCTCTCACCGTCAAGAATCAAAACGGGCTCACCCTAGAACTGTCCCTGCCCGGTATCCACAGCGACAAAGCCCTCCCTGTCATCGAAACGGTCTGCGGCAAGAAAATGGAAATCACCGACCATCATAAAAAACGCCGGGCAGATTTCATAACCGTCCGGGAAGAGCGCCGCTTTCTTTTACGCAGCGCCGGGGAAACCGCCCCGGCAGACGGACGCAAAGTCTGCGGCGACTCCATCAGCGTCCTAAACCTCTCCGATCATCACCAAGCCCTCATCCTGTGCGATGGCATGGGCAACGGAGAAGCAGCGGCAGCGGAAAGCAGCGCTACCGTCAAAATGTTAGAGCATTTCTTGGTCGCAGGCTACGATCCCGATTTCATACTGGATTCTGTCAACCGCCTGCTGCTGTTGAAAGACGAAGAAAACTATACCACCGTCGATCTGTGTATCATAAGCGCCTGCAACGGCCACGCCAACTTTATCAAGGTCGGTGCCGCTCCCTCCTATATCGTGTGCGGCGATGATGTCCAGCGCATCAGTGCCTCCACCCTACCCATCGGCATTCTAGACGATGTAGCCCCCAGCCGCATCCAGCGCACGCTATCCGGCAGCGAATATATCTACCTGATGAGCGACGGCATCACCGACTGTGCCGGCGAACAAATCTACGACTGGCTGCGCAGCATCCGCACTGGCAACTGCAAATCCATGGCCAAACAACTCATCCAAAAAGCGCAGGAGAACGGTGCCCAAGACGACCTCAGCGTAATTGTGTGCAACCTGCTGCCCAGAAACGAATTTATCAGCTTTTTCCCCCGCTTCTGATAAAATGTGGCGTTTTGGGTGGTAATCACAATGGAATTATGCAATAATATAATCAAAACGCATATCGGAGTTGTAATCTATGGATGAAAACAAGAATCTAACCCCCAGCGATGAAACAGACAATCTCGCTGACGACCGTTCTACCGAAGAAAAGATCTACGAAGGCACAGTCGTAGACGCACCCCCTGTGCCGCCGCAAGACAACGAAGAAGAGGAAGAAATTCCTCCGCCGCGCATCTACACCGAACGCAAAGCTTTGCAGATAGCCTTGGGCATCATCAGCGCCATTGTCATGTGGGGTCTATTGTTCCTCTCAGGCACCACAAGCGACGGAATGCTCCAGTGGGGCTGGGTCATAGCGTTTGCCGCAGTCATGATCGGCAGGCGGCAAATCGAAAAGAAATACAACGTCATTTTCCGCACCTATGCCCTTGCCCTTCTAGTAGCCATGGTGGTCTGTCTCGTCGCCGCCATCGCCATCTACCTCGTATTTCCCTCCATCCTGCCCGAAGCCTTATTCCATTCACGATAAGCAAAAGCCACAACGATCAACCAAGTCCGAGAGTATCCCTATACCCTCGGGCTTTTCTCATACCCTTTCGCCGTCCCCATCAGCGCTGGTAGACAAAAAATACTGCCCCGGCAAATAAAACAGCCACATCAAAATCCCCGGCAAATACGTCTCCTGCGGCGGCAGCAAATTATAGAGCATCACATTAATATCACACAAAAAGAACAGCACCATCCCCACTCGGCTGCGCCTGACCATCCGCGGCGATAGGCACTGTTCGCTGCAAAAAACGGCTACCATATTCCCAACAAACAGACAAGCATAAACCGCTACCACCGCGAATAACAGCGGCAGCGTCCCCAGAAGAGCCAGCGCCGCGAATAGCGTTATTCCCAGCGCCGCAAAGCCCCAGTGGGCGCCAAACCTTCGAGCATAAACGGCCTGCACACCGCAAAACACCACCACGCCCCATACAAACACCTCCGTCCACAGCAAAAATGTATCCGCCGCCAAGGTTAGCCCTAAAGCTAAGGCAACCAACTGTCCATCCCGGGAAAACCCTGTAACAAACAGCCTCGCGCAAGCCATCAAGAAACAAATGCAAATTCCGGCATATTTTGCAGCCACGGAAACTTCCGGTCGAATTCCCAATATATCCAGCGTCAAAAACAGCCCATACAGCAAAGCCAAAACGGCTGCACCGCCCTGGTTAAGCTTTCTAAAATCAAACAACTTCATAATATTTTCCTCAACAATCCTGCCAAACCCTCATAAATTGTCCGCCAGCCAATTGCAAAATAGATCCTGCATAGTATGATAAGAACATCTACTCCCATTGTATCCGGCATAAAAGAATACGGCAATGTGTCGCGACAACTTCCCCGTGCAGCCAAAATCCGCCGATTTGCCAAAACAATAAACCGAAACGGAGAACAACCTGCCATGATTCAAGATGTCAAACGCTACTTTTCCAGCCTGGGCCGCGAAAACGAAGTCCTCGAGTTTTCCCAAAGCTCCGCTACCGTCGCCCTGGCAGCAAAAGCCCTGGGCGTTTCGCTCTGCCGCATTGCAAAAACCCTCTCTCTGAAAAAAGGAGACAGCGCCCTGTTGCTGGTTGTCGCAGGGGACGCGCGTATCGACAACAGAAAGTTCAAAGCCCATTTTTCCAGCAAAGCGCGAATGCTCAGCCCACAAGACGCCTTCCAGCAAACCGGCCATATAGTAGGCGGCGTCTGCCCCTTCGCCCTGAAAAACCCGCTGCCCATCTACCTAGACCTATCCCTTCAGCGCTTC
>JBMNTQ010000078.1:0-8994 GCA_050945815.1 Christensenellales bacterium | reverse complement strand
CATGGCCTGCCGCCAGACAGGCTTTGCTATGCTGGCTTCCGGCTCCGTACAGGAAGTCATGGATTTGGCGTTGGTTTCCCATTTAGCGACTTTGAAATCCCGCGTGCCTTTCCTCCACTTCTTCGACGGTTTCCGCACCTCCCACGAGGTTCAGAAAATCGATGAAATCTCCTACGAGGATATGGCCAAGCTACTCGACTGGGATGCCGTCACGGCTTTTCGCAAGAAAGCCATGAACCCCGACCATCCGCACCAGCAAGGCACGGCACAGAACCCGGACGTATATTTCCAGGGACGCGAAGCTGTCAACAACTTCTATCAGGCCACACCGGCTATCGTAGAAGAAGCGATGAAACAGGTTGGCGAGCTGACCGGCCGTTCCTATAATCTGTTCGATTATATAGGCGCTGAGGATGCCGACCGCATCATCATCATCATGGGAAGCGGCAGCGAAGCTGTAGACGAGACCATCGACTACCTCGCTAAAAAAGGCGAGAAAGTCGGTGCTATCAAAGTCCGTTTATACCGCCCCTTCTCCATCGATCATTTCCTGCAGGCCATTCCTGCCACTGTAAAAAAGATCGCCGTAATGGATCGCACCAAAGAGCCCGGCTCTTTAGGCGAACCCCTCTATACCGACGTATGTGCTGCCCTGTACGAAAACGGCCGCACCGATATCACAGTCGTCGGCGGGCGCTATGGCTTAGGTTCCAAGGAGTTCACACCCTCCATGATCAACGCCATCTACGAAAACCTTGCCGCCGACGCTCCGAAAAACCACTTCACCGTGGGCATCGAAGATGACGTAACCCATACCTCTTTGGCCATCACAGAGGAGATCGATGCAGCAGCCGAAGGAACGTACCGCTGCAAGTTCTATGGCTTAGGCTCCGACGGCACAGTGGGCGCCAACAAAAACAGCATCAAGATCATCGGCGACCACACCGACATGTATGCTCAAGGCTATTTCGAATACGATTCCAAGAAATCCGGCGGTATCACCATCAGCCACCTGCGCTTTGGTAAGTCGCCCATCAAATCCCCCTATCTGCTGGATACGGCAGAGCTGGTGGCCTGCCATAATCCTTCCTATGTCACCCGCTACGATATGCTCAAGGGCATCAAAGAGGGCGGCATCTTTTTGCTGAACTCCCCTTGGACTTCAGAGGAAATGGACGAAATGCTGCCCGCTTCCCTCAAGCGCACCATCGCACAGAAAAAGCTTCGGTTCTACAACATCGACGCTGTAGATTTAGCTCGCGAAGTGGGGCTGGGCGGACGCATCAACATGGTCATGCAAGCTGCCTTCTTCAAGATCTCCCAGGTTATCCCGGTCGATCAGGCTATCGACTATATGAAGCAGGCCGTCAAAGAAACCTACGGCAGAAAAGGCGACAAGATCGTCAACATGAACTGGAACGCCATCGATAAAGCCATCGACGCCGTTGTCGAAATAAGCTATCCGGAAAGCTGGAGCAACGCCGCCACCGGGGCAACCGCTGTGGCCCTCCCCAACAGCGAATATTTTAAGGACGTGGTTCATCCGATCCTGGCCCAAGAAGGCAACAGCCTGCCGGTCAGCGCATTTGCAGTAGACGGTGTGGTTCCTGTAGGCACCACCCAGTATGAAAAACGCGGCATTGCGGTAAACGTACCCCACTGGATCTTGGAAAATTGCATCCAGTGCAACCAGTGTTCCTATGTCTGTCCCCACGCTTGCCTGCGTCCCATCCTCACCAAAAAGGAAGACTTGGCAAACGCCCCGGCAGATTTTACAACTAAACCCGCCATTGGTAAAGAATATGCGGGCTTCGAATATCGCATGCAGCTGACTCCCCTAGATTGCACCGGCTGCGGCAACTGTGCAGACATCTGCCCCTCCAAGCAAAAGGCTCTCGTCATGGAGCCCTTGGAAAAGGTTCGTGTCACCGAGGAGCCCAACTGGAACTTCTCTCAGACTTTGCCTGAACCGGATATAACCATCAACAAGGCAACTGTCAAAGGCAGCCAGTTCTTAAAGCCGCTGTTTGAATTCTCCGGCGCCTGTGCCGGCTGCGGCGAAACTCCTTACATCAAGCTGATTACCCAACTGTTTGGCGACAGAATGCTGATTGCCAACGCCACGGGTTGCTCCTCCATCTATGGCGGAAGCTCCCCGACTTGCCCCTATACCACCAACAGCCGCGGCCAAGGCCCCGCATGGGCAAACTCTTTGTTCGAAGACAACGCGGAGTTTGGCTTTGGTATGAATCTGGCTATCAACCAGCGTCGCGCCAAACTGGCCGACCTGATCATTGAAGCCTCCAAGCTGAACATCAGCGAAGATTTGAAAGCCGCCTTTGCAGAATGGCTGGACGGCCAAGATGAAGCAGACGCTTCCAAGGCTGCTGCCGCCAAGCTAAATGCGCTTCTGCCCGGAGCAATCGAAGCTGCCGAGGGTGAATCCAAGGCGCTGTTAACCAATATCCTAAGCAATGCCGACCTGTTCATCAAGAAATCCATCTGGATTTTCGGCGGCGACGGCTGGGCCTACGATATTGGCTACGGTGGATTAGACCACGTTTTAGCCATGGGTCAGGATGTAAACGTATTGGTAATGGATACAGAAGTTTATTCAAACACCGGCGGCCAAGCCTCAAAAGCCACGCCTACCGGCTCCATCGCGAAATTCGCAGCTGCCGGCAAGCGTACCCGCAAAAAAGACTTGGGGCTTATCTCCATGTCCTACGGCTACATCTATGTTGCCAGCGTAGCCATGGGCGCCAACCACAACCAGCTTCTCAAGGCCGTGTCCGAAGCGGAAGCCTACAAAGGCCCGTCTCTGATCATCGCCTATTCGCCCTGCATCAACCACGGCATCAACATGGGCAAGTCCCAGGCTGAAGCCAAAGCAGCGGTGGAAGCCGGTTACTGGCCGCTCTATCGTTACAACCCGAATTTAGTGGACGATGGCAAGAATCCGTTCATTCTGGATTCCAAAGACCCCTCCGCTAGCTATCAGGATTTCATCATGAAAGAAATCCGCTATGCTTCCCTCCAGAAGCAATTCCCGGACGTAGCAGATTCCCTGTTCCAGCAATCCGAAAAAGAGGCTCTGGATCGTCTGGAATACTACAAAAAGCTGGCTCAACTTTAATCTCTAAAGCAGCCAAACAGCCGCATGCCAAAGATGGCATGCGGCTGTTTTTCTCTCGTTGACTAAAATATGTGCTGTCTCTAGAAGACATTCGCTGCCTTCGCTTCATAGATGACAACACAAAAGAATGCTCCGGATAAAGCCCTTCGCTTCTATCCGGAGCATCCATATCCTATCCCGTCTTCTTCAAAGCACCGGGCTGCCTATCTGTTCATAGGTAAAGCCCAGCTTTTTCATGCTGCGGCGGCTATATTGGTTTCGCCCGTCGAATATGATCGCCTGCTGCATCCGCCTTTTCATCTCATCGAAATCAGGGCTTTTAAACTCCTTCCATTCCGTCACCAAAATCAAAGCATCCGCACCGTCCAGCGCATCATACTTGCTCCGGGCATACGTCACGCCCTCCCCTAAAATCCGCTTCGCTGCCTCCATTGCCTGCGGATCATAGGCCCGTACCTGCGCGCCGCTGTCCAGCAGCCCCCGAATAATCTGAAGCGACGGTGCCTCCCGCATATCATCGGTTTCCGGTTTAAACGCAAGCCCCCAAACCGCAAAGATCTTGCCGCTCAAATCCTCACCAAAATGTGCCGTCACCTTTTCCAAAAGCACCTTCTTCTGGCTCTCGTTTACTTCCTCCACGCTATTCAACAGCCGGGGCGTATAATCAACCTCCAAAGCAATACGAATCAACGCCTGCACGTCCTTCGGAAAACAGCTCCCACCATAGCCGCAGCCTGCATATAGGAATCGGTTTCCAATCCGATTATCCGCGCCCATGCCCAGCCGGACCTTATTAACATCCGCACCCACCCGCTCGCATATATTAGCCACCTCGTTCATAAAAGAGATCCTCGTAGCCAACATAGCATTGGATGCATATTTTGTCATCTCCGCGCTGCGCACATCCATCAAGATAAATCGGTCGCTGTTGTGTACAAAGGGTTCATACAGCTCGCGAATCCGCTCCGCAGCATCCTCATTGTCCGCACCGATAACCACCCTGTCCGGACTCATAAAATCATTAACCGCCGCGCCCTCTTTCAAAAACTCAGGGCTTGAAACCACAAAGACTTGATGCAAGGCCCCGCGCTTTTCCAAAGCCGTCTCAATGCGTTGTTTCACCAGATCGCCGGTTCCAACCGGCACCGTAGACTTATCCACCACGATCATATCCCGGCTCATATGCGCACCAATAGAATCGGCAACCGCCAGCACATATTGCAAATCCGCGCTGCCATCCTCATCCATAGGCGTCCCCACCGCAATAAAGCAAATCTCCGTAGCATCCAGCGCTTCCTTAATATCTGTAGTAAACAGCAAATTGCCTGCGCTAAAATTCCGTTGTACCATTTCAGAGAGCCCCGGCTCATAAATCGGTATAATCCCTTGCTTTAGCCTCTGAATTTTCTCCTCATCCGTGTCCACACAGTAAACCCTATTGCCCACTTCCGCAAAGCAGGTCCCGGTCACCAAGCCGACATAGCCTGTCCCTATAATCGATATTTTCATCTGTACACTCCATATTTAAAGCTATTGTTTATGATTCAGTTTTACGCCGTCATAGTCCATCCGCCGTATCCTGTATTGTACATCCTCCAGCAACTTCCGGTTTCCGGCAATGGTATCGCCCAAGATTCCCATCACGCAAGTCTGGAACCCTAAAAGCAATAGGACAGCTGCTAAAATCAAAGACTGCATATGCCCGGCTCCGGTCCCTTGAAACAAAAATACGAGAAACCGAACGCCCAAAGCAAAGCCGACCAGGAAGATAATCAACCCCAACGTCATAAAAAACTTGAGTGGCCGATACATAATAGACGAACGCAGGATGGTAGAAGCGGAACGCTTGATATAGCCCATCATGCTGCTGAACAAACGGGATTTCCTCGTCTCCGGGTTGGTGCGTATCGGCACAGACGCGATGGCAGCCTTGGTATGCCCTGCCTGAATAATAGTTTCCAGCGTATAGGTATATTCCGAAACCACATTGAGCTTCATTGCCATATCCCGAGTGTACGCACGAAATCCGCTGGGTGCGTCCGGCACATCGGTATAAGACGCTTTACGCACAACCCAGCTGCCCAGCTTTTGCAGCTTCTTCTTCTTCCAGGAAAAATGCTCCGTCTCCGAGATCGGCCGCTCGCCAATCGACATATCCGCCTTGCCGTCCACAATGGGCTGCACCAGCTTTTCAATATCTTCGCCGCAGTATTGGTTGTCCGCATCCGTATTGACGATGATATCCGCACCCAAGCGCAAACAAGCGTCCAAACCAGCCATAAAACCCTTGGCCAGCCCCTTGTTCTTTTTAAAGCTCACCACATGGTGAATGCCCAACTCTTTAGCTACCTCTACCGTCCTGTCTTGGCTCCCATCGTCGATAATCAGGTATTCAAGCTCATCGATACCCTGAATTTCCTTGGGCAGGCACGCAAACGTTATCGGCAGCGTTTCCTCTTCATTATAACAAGGTATTTGAATGATCAGTTTCATATTTCTCCCCCATGCTCTCTTTATCTTTTAAGCATACTGATATATTATAACAAAATCCATTCGTTTTTTCATTACTTTTATACGCCAACTGCTAAAAAGCTCATATTTTTATACCGTTTTCTTCTCTTTCGATTCCTTTTTCAAAGAAGAGAACCCCGCTCCAGCTAAATAGAGCAAAAATGGCTTTGCAAATTAGTCAATTATCGGTACAATAAGAGAGTATGGAGGTATGTGAACATGCAAATTCAAGAGATAAAATTACCCGGCGTCTTCCTGGTTCAACCTAAAGTATTTGGTGACCATCGAGGTTGGTTCATGGAAACCTGGTCTGAAGAGACCTTCAAAGAAGCCGGTCTTTCCCTGCATTTTGTGCAGGACAACCAATCCATGTCCGCCCAAAAAGGCACCCTGCGCGGCCTGCATTTTCAGGTTCAGCCGCATCCCCAGGCCAAGCTGGTCCGCTGCACCCGGGGCGCGATCTTGGATGTCGCAGTAGATATCCGCCAAGGCTCCCCCCATTATCTCCAGTGGGTAAGCGCTATGCTCACAGCGGAAAACAAACATATGCTGCTGGTTCCCCGAGGATTTGCCCATGGATTTTTAACACTGTGCGATGATGTGGAAGTGCAATACAAGGTCGATGGCCCCTATTCACCGGATTGCGACCGCAGCATCCGCTTCGACGATCCATCCATCGGCGTCCATTGGGGCGATATCACCCCCATCCTTTCCGACAAAGACAAAAATGCGCCCTTTCTAAAAGACAGCGACGCAAATTTTATTTATGGCGAGGTATAGGAAATGAACATACTCATCACCGGCGGTGCCGGCTTTATCGGCAGTAATTTCATCTACTACATGCAAAAAACCCATCCGGACTATCGGCTGGTCTGTCTAGATGCCCTCACCTACGCAGGCAACCTAAGCACCCTAAAAGAGGCTATGGAAAAGGATACTTTCCGTTTTGTAAAAGGCAGCATCACAGACCGCGACGGGGTTTTCCGCCTGTTCGAAGAGGAAGGTTTCGATGTTGTGGTCAACTTTGCCGCAGAATCCCATGTAGACCGCTCCATTGAAAACCCAGATGTTTTCCTGCACACCAATATCCTGGGTACTCAAATTTTGATGGATGCCAGCCGCAAATACAACGTAACACGCTTCCATCAAGTATCTACCGATGAGGTGTATGGCGATTTACCGCTAGACCGCCCGGACCTGTTCTTTACAGAGACCACCCCCCTACACACCTCCTCTCCCTATTCCGCCAGCAAAGCCTCGGCAGACCTTCTGTGCCTGGCCTACTACCGTACCTTCGGCCTGCCGTTAACCATTTCACGCTGTTCTAACAACTACGGCCCCTACCATTTCCCGGAAAAGCTGATTCCGCTGATGATATCCCGTGCCCTAGCCGACGCGCCGCTGCCTGTATATGGCAAAGGCGAAAACGTGCGCGACTGGCTTTACGTCGAGGATCATTGCTCCGCCATCGACCTGATCCTCCACAAAGGCCGCGTCGGTGAAGTATACAACGTAGGTGGCCACAACGAACGCAGCAACATCCAAGTCGTAAAAGCTATCCTGCGCGAGTTGAACAAGCCGGAATCGCTGATCACCTATGTGACCGATCGTCCCGGACATGATATGCGCTACGCGATTGATCCGGCAAAAATAACCGGCGAGCTTGGTTGGACCCCTCAAACCCCCTTCGACCAAGGCATCTGCCAAACCGTCGAATGGTATTTGAACAACCGCCCCTGGTGGGAGGATATCATCAGCGGCGCATACCAAAACTATTACGAAAAAATGTATGGCGGGAGATAAGCTATGAAAATACTGGTAACCGGCGTCAACGGCCAATTGGGGCACGACGTCGTCAACGAACTGGACAAACGCGGTATAACCTGCCGCGGTGTAGACATTCAAGATTTCGACCTAACCATCGAAGCGGACGTGTTGTACGCAATTCAAAGCTACGCGCCGGACGCGGTCATCCATTGCGCAGCCTACACAGCGGTAGACCGGGCGGAAGATGAGAAAGAGCTTTGCTATAATATCAACGTCTTAGGCACCCGCTATGTCGCTCAAGCCTGCAAGAAGCTTGGCTGCAAGTTGATGTACATCAGCACAGACTATGTGTTCGATGGTCAAGGAGAAAACCCTTGGACGCCGGATTCCCCAAAACGCCCCTGCAACTATTACGGCGAATCCAAGTCTTTGGGCGAAGATGAAGTGACAGCGCTGCTTGCCAGCTATTTCATTGTACGCATTTCCTGGGTGTTTGGCAAAAATGGCAATAATTTTGTAAAAACTATGCTGCGTCTGGGGAAAGAGCGCGACAGCTTAACCGTCGTTGCCGACCAGTTCGGCTCCCCCACTTACACCTACGATTTAGCGCCGCTTCTGTGTGACATGATCCATACAAAACACTACGGCATCTACCATGCCACCAACGAAGGCGTGTGCAGTTGGTACGATTTTGCACGCGCAATCATCGAGCAAGCAGAGCTACCTGCCAAAGTCCTCCCGATCACCACCGACCAATATCCCACCAAGGCGGTCCGCCCCAAGAATTCGCGCATGAGCAAAGATAAACTAACGCAATATGGTTTTTCTCTGTTACCCCCTTGGCAAGACGCGCTCAAACACTACCTCCAAACAATCATGCCAGAAAAGCTGTGCTAAACGTTCCGGCTTCCAGTGTAACCGTTCGACCCGAGGCATATCCCTTTTTGGCAAGCTTCTTCTGGATAAATTAAGCGAATTTCCCCACGCAAAGAATAGCCGCTACCTGCCAAATCCGGCACAATCAAGCAACATAAAACATGCATTATTTTGCGCTGTTTCCCACTTATAGGCCTGAAGAAAGGCCTGGCATCAGGCCTTTGCATAAACAGGCTTTTTCCCTACATTGGATTTTTTAGTGTATTGACAGGGCGAGGATTGGTTGCTATACTTTTAAGGTATGTTTCAGTTGGCTTCGGCCAAACGGACAGGGAGAGATGTCCGAGTGGTTTATGGAGCTGGTCTTGAAAACCAGTGATGCCGAAAGGCACCGGGGGTTCGAATCCCTCTCTCTCCGCCATATCCTCTCATTAAGACATACTCTGTCGCTATCGACAGCAAAATTTGGTCTATCCCAATTGCTACAGTCACGGAGAAGTACCCAAGTACGGCTGAAGGGGCGCCCCTGCTAAGGGTGTAGGTCGGGGTAACCGGCGCGAGGGTTCAAATCCCTCCTTCTCCGCCATAATGCTTTGACTGTTTAGATGTCAGAGCCAGAGAAGCCCGCAACTGCGGGCTTTTTCATATCTTTTAAGTTGCATTTTTACTTTTCTCATACCGTAGATGTCAAACCCGCTTTCCGG
>JBMNTQ010000077.1:0-9057 GCA_050945815.1 Christensenellales bacterium | reverse complement strand
GGCTGCAGTAAGTGCCGGCCGGCACCGCTCTGCTTCAACAGCTGATTTCTCTGGCGTAATGCTCGATGATATTGCTGCAGCGCGTAAAAATAAGCCGGCCGCAGCTGGGATATTGCCATGTCCAGAAACCGCCGCCGTTCTCCCGGCCCCTGCTTGACCAGCATCAGATCCTCCGGCGAAAACATGACGGCTGTAATATGGCCCATCATCTCCCCCAGCCGCGACACACCGCTTCCGTTAACCCGAATCTCCTTGCGCCCCTTGCGCCGTAGCGTCACGCATACCTCATGGCTGCCGTCATAGCGCACGCTCTCACACTCTGCCTGCGCCCAATCCTCCCCCTCCCGAATCATATCCAGATCGTGGCGCGTACGGTGGGAGCGTCCGGTACAACACAAAAAGATCGCTTCTAGAAGGTTGGTCTTGCCCTGGGCGTTCTTGCCCACCAGAAGGTTCAGCCCCGCCTCCGGCATAAATTCTACGTCCTCGTAGTTTCGAAAATTGCGTAGGCTCAGCCGCCGCAAGTTCATGGCGCACCGCCTTGCGTCCGCAGCGTACGCAAATCCTTGCCTTCCAGCCGCAGCACCCGGGTATACTGCCCGTCAAACAACCGCGAACACACCCGCTCGCCATACTGCTGCATCAGCGCGTCTGCCATCAAGTTGGTAGCCACCACCGTAGGCCGGCAGGAGCAGATACGCTCGTTAATTACAGTAAATAAGTATTCCCTGCTCACATTTCGGTAAATGGGCTCCGTTCCTAAATCGTCAATGATCAGAAGGTCTGCTTCCAGAATATCATCAATGCCGGCCGAGCGCCCCAAATGGAAATCCAGAAAACGTTGAATCAGGCGGTAGGCAGTAAAGCTGCTTACCCGGTAGCCCCGCTCCAATACGGCCCGCGCCAGGCTAGACAGCAGGAAGGTTTTCCCTAGGCCGGTGCCACCGAACAGGTGGATGTTGGGCTTTTCAACCGACGGGAACGCATCGGCATATTCCCGGAAAATCGCAAACACTCGCCCCATCTGCTCGCGCTGGGAGCCCGGCGGAAACACATTCAAATCGAAGGTGTCAAAAGTCTGCCGGTCGATCAAAGGCATGTTAACCTGTCCGCTTTCAATCATGGCATTGACCAGACAATGACAGCGCCGCCGACCGATCATTCCCTTATCCTGACATTCAGCACAGTCATAAACCGGCTGCAAGAGAAAAGCCTCTTCCGGATGTTGGTCCAGCAGCTTCTGTTTTTTGCGGCGCAGGGCCTCGATGCGCCCATACGCTCCGTCAATGGTCTTTTCCCCAGCAAAGGGGTCCTCAAGAACGCTCTGCCACTGCTGCAGCGACACAGCCAATATCTCCTCTTCAATCTGCAAAAGCTCCGGCAGGCGGCGAAACGCTTCCTCCCGGTTTGCCTGAGTCAGCTTGCGGTTGTGTTCACGCCGTTGGCGGTATTGTTCCTTGAAATCCACTTCTCTGTCCATCGTTTGGAAATTCCTTTCGCTTCACTGCTACAAACAATTGATAGCCCCAAGCAGCCTATAAGGGCGAACCACTACAACGGCCCCCGCCCATCAACAAAGCGCAAAGCCTTCTAAGCACTGCTACAGCTTCTCATACAGCGCGTCGTATTCCCCTGCGTCATATTCTCGTTGCTGATAGGCCGGATCTTTCGGTTTTGCCGTAGTTTTGCGCTTATCGTTCTCCGCCTTTGCCGCGCTAACCGAATGAATGTCTTTTTGATGCCAGTCCTCCAATATTTTCGCAAGGCAGGCAAAAGGTTTTTTTGCAAACGCGGAATATTCCGCTGCCAACAAAATTACCTCAAAGGGCATATCCTGATCCATCCAGTTCTGATAAGCATCTCGATGGGCGGAAGTAATCCGGTCGCTGATACCGGCGCGTTGGAACACTACGGCCAAATCCGCGTCCAACACCTGTTCCTGCTGTTCCCGCTGGGCTAACTGGTCTATGCTTAATATACCCTTTTGCATATAGCCTTCCAGCTGCCCATCCAAATATTTGAATGAGTGCCGTCCCAGCAAAGAGCTCTGCTTCGCCACCCAAACGATCGCCTGCTGGTCAAAGCCCCATTGTTTCCATTGGGCAAACATATCCCTTATCCCCGGCGTAATTGCCGCGCGGCTGCCTAGAGCATGGGCCACCTCTCCTATCGCCTTGCCCTGAGTGTCGCGCTGGGTTAAATGCTCGGACACCTGGCGGGTGCTGCGTTGCCCCCCCTCATATAAGCTGAACAAAACTTTGTCCAGATAGTTCATGTTGGGCTGTTGGATGCGTGTCGTCTCCTTGCAGGCAACAAAAATAGCATCCAAGGAAAAGCCCCACTCTTCTCGCCATTTGCGCACCAAATCCTGTTCGTCTACAGAGGGCAAGCGAAAGATCCCTAGGTGCTTTAAAATAAG
The DNA here is from genome assembly GCA_050945815.1 of Christensenellales bacterium. GTDB lineage: Bacteria > Bacillota > Clostridia > Christensenellales > JBMNTQ01 > JBMNTQ01. Next base: position 6,638 of record JBMNTQ010000077.1, on the reverse strand, counting down.
CCGCGTGTCTTTCGCAGATTGGGTGTTTTGCTGTATAAACTCTTTAGCGGCGTCTGCACGAATGCGCCCCTCTTCTGCCCAGGTTTTCGCTACTTTATGTATATAATTGAAGGAAACCCGCGGGCCTTTCTCCTGTACGCAATGCTGCACCAACAACACAACGGTCTCCTGCTCCAAGCCAAAGACCTCGATCCAGTCATACACCCGCTCCAAATCCGAGCGGCTGATCTCCCTCGGCGCCACGATCGCCTTAAGCCGTGCGTTCAGTTCGCCGTATTCATAGACAGAAAGGGCAGGCACAATGTCCTCCTGCTCCACAAAGCGTACTTTCAGCTCTTCCCCCCGGTCGATCAGCAAAAGGCCGCGTTTTTCCCAGTATTCCAGCGCCTCCAAAAAAGCTCCCTCACTCAAAGACAGCGTTCTTGCCGCTTCGTCCAAATCCAGTTCTAAATCAGCGGCACAAAGATACAGCAAATAAATATAAGCCTTCACATAATCCCCAGGAGCGGAAGGCATAAATTCGGTAATGAATGAATTGTCTATCAGCGTATGTGTCGCGGCCGGCGCCCCGGCAAATGATATCCGCAATGTTCTCCTTGCGCCTCCAATCAAATCCGTTCAATTATTTTAATTATATCATATTTTCCTCCAACATAAATCGCTGGATGCTGCAACATAAAAAATCATAGCTTTTAAGTGGTTTGCCGAATCAAAGTATTGCAAAGCGCCCTTGCCTTGGGTTGCAGGGCGCCAAACGGCAGGTTCATCCTGCCTCCGCTTGAAGATTTGCCGATATCCCCTGCCCGTTGCCAAACCAAGCGTCTTAATCCGCCAGCGCCTTCAATTGTTTGCAATATCCCCCGGAGGTCGTGCCAATGGTATAGTTGACAATCAACAATTCCTCCACCTGCTGCTGTTTCATAAAATTGTTTAGATTAAATGATGTCAGCCGCGGATCCACCACCCAAATCTCATCGTAGTTATTGGTCAGCCAGGGTGCCAGCGCATTGCCAAAAGATTCCTTGATCATGACGATCTTGCGGCCGGCTCCCGCATCGGTGGTGATCTTGACGATGGGATGGTCGCCGCCGATAAACATCATATACGTGTTGGAGGCATCGATATCCGGCTTCAACACCGATAACTTATAGCCGCCTTGCAGGCTGCTGTCCTTGTATGCCGTGGCGCTGGTTTGGGTTTTCGGCCAGAAATATTCCACAGAGTCCGGGTTGGCCTTCAAAGCTTCGCTTTGCGTCAGTCGGTAGTAGCTGCCCAAAAAGCCTTCCGCCTCGCCGCTCTTAAAGCTGTCCAGCGCTTCAGGCTGCTCAAAGCCGGCCGCTTGGCAAAAAGCCTGATATGCGTAGTAGGCGCCCCGGGCTGTCCAGTGGTGGTCCGTACGAAAATAAACATATTCTGTCTGATGATTGCTAATGTTTTTATAAGCGTCCACCGGGATAACGCCCTGCATCATGGTGTTTAGGTCCGCAATCGCCTTTTGCTGGGAATACGCATCCTTTCGGTAGGACTGTGGCGCACCAAACTCCAATGAAGTGGGCGCAAGCAGGGAATAAACCCGAATCTTCTCATCCAAGCTGGCAGTTAAAGTATTGATGCTGTCGGCATAAATCTCCTTGGCGCGGGTGTCATTGTAAAATAGCTCCATTGCCGCGTCGTCCACCACCAACACAGCTCCCTGCAGTTGCGCCGCATCATCCGGCGGCGGTGTATTCACTGCGGGCGTAGGCGTAGGCACCGTGCCCTCCTGCCCGGGGGAAGCCGTGACAGCAGGGGTAGGCCGGGCGCTCTCTTGGTCAGGCTGGGGCGTTTCCTCATAATACGCTTCGCCCTGCCCAAGGTTAACTTCGCCGCTGCCCATATAAATCGTATCGCCAACTCCCTTCCAGTTCTTAACCACGCTGCTTATCCGGGTAAAACCCTCTCGCACAGGAAACGTATCGGCGTAATATGCTTCTACTTCGCGGGTATACTCACCGCTTAGAAACGTCTGCAGGCTGAAAGCCGGTATCTTCTTCAAGCTACGATTCTCCTGAGCCGACTGAGTCGGGTCGATATCCAACAAGCTAATTAGCCCCAGCAGCGTGATGGGGATCAAAAACGCCAGTATTACGCTATTGAATCGGAATTTTCTTTTCATGTCCGCCTCCCGAAATCAAAACTGAAAGTATAGAAAGGGCGTGAACGTTTCGCCGATCAGCATCGCGGTGCTGACGCCCAGCAAAACCAGATTAAACAGCGCGTTGGCGCTGATGCTGGTGTGTTTGGAGATGCGGCTCTTCGCAGCCCATCCCCTGAAAATACGCCGTATATATTTTGCCCAAGGGCCGCAAGCCACAATCGCCACCAAAAAGAACCATAGATTGTTGAGCAGCAAAAGGTTGGTCTGCATGTTGGAAAAACCCGTTGCACCGATGCCAAACATCGCACCGATGGCAACCAACCCCTGAGACATATCCGTGAAATAGAAGAGCGCCCAGCCGATCATCACAAAAAACATAGAATACAGGGCAGCGATAAGGCGCGGCCAGCTTTCCATCTTGCTTAGGTAGAGCTTTTTCTCCGCCACCAGCAGCGCAAAGTAAAACAGCCCCCACACGACAAAGTTCCAGCTTGCACCGTGCCAAAGGCCGGTCAGCCCCCACACGATAAACAAGTTGCGTACCTGATGCCCCGTCCGGTTTCCGCCCAGAGGAATATACACATAATCCCGAAAAAACGAGCTCAGCGACATATGCCAGCGGCGCCAGAAATCCGTGATGGAACGGGAAATATAGGGGTAGTTGAAGTTTTCCGGATAGTCGAAGCCAAACATGCGGGCCAAGCCGATAGCCATGTCGGTATAGCCAGAGAAATCAAAGTAAATCTGGAGGGTGTAGGCTAAAATGCCCGACCAAACACCCAAAGTAGGATAGGCCGTATTACCTTCTAGAAAAGTCGCTACCAATTGACCTGCCGTGTTGGCTAGTAAAACCTTCTTGGCCAAACCGATACAAAAACGCGTAATACCCGACGTCATTCCCTGAACAGTCACTTTACGATGATCCAACTGAGGTGCGAGGCTTTCATAGCGGACAATTGGCCCGGACATGATCTGCGGAAACAGGGATAAGAACATCAGCAGCTTAAAGAACGAGCGTTGGGCCGGCGCTTTTCCCCGATAGGTGTCCACAAGATATGAGATACACTCAAATGTATAAAAGGAAATGCCGATCGGCAGGCCGAGGCTAGGCTGGGCAATCGCCGTTCCCAGCACAGCATTTACAGTATCCACCAACATCGGTGAATATTTAAATACAGCCAGGGGTATCAAGCTGATTATAATACCCGCCACCATAGCAGCCTTGCTCTTAGGGCTGCCCTTGTGCTTGTCCATCAGCAGGCCCATCGCATAGTTCCACGCTGCAGTCAGCACCAACAAGATCACCCATAGCGGCCGTCCCCATGCATAGAAAAACAGCGAAAACACCACAAGGATCGCATTGCGCCACAACATGCTTTTGTTGCAGAAGTAAAGGATCAGGCAAATTGGTAAGAATAGATAAATAAAGACCAGGCTGGAAAAAGCCACTTCATCCACTCCAATCTTTTTTGTCTTGCAAGGCTGCGATCAACGCAATAATATAAAGACATTATACCATCTGTCAGCAGCCTTAGCCAGAGGCATTGCCCAATCTTTCTGCTGGATTTTCGCCTTGCTGGCCGGTTCGTGTTTTCACTCCTTTAGCCATGATAAAAGCAACAAATTGGGCCACGATTCGGAAATACCGATTGAAGCCCTTAGATAAATCGTCTATACTGGTATTGTTTGTACCTATCTTTCCCATTCTATTCCTTGAAATAAACGTATCCACACTGACCGATGATAGCCTTATTGCAGAACTATAATGATTTTGTGAGGTACATATGAACAAGAAACTACCCCCCTTGCTTTTGTTGGGCAGCGCCTGTATGGCCATGTTTTCCTTCGCCGTTAGCTTTACCATTCTGGGCCCTATGCTAACCGGGATCATGTCCAGCTATTCTCTGGATGTTTCCCAAGGCGGCAGCATGACCAGCTTCCAGAGTTTCGGTAGCATTGGCGCCATTTTGCTGCTAGGGCTGTTCGGCAATCGCATCAGCAAGCCAAAGGTCCTGTCCGCTGCTTTGCTGATGCTGGGAATTGTGATGTGTATCATCGGCATAGCGCCGCCATTTCTCTTGCTTCTGTTGTCTTTTTTGGTCATGGGTATCTCCACCGGCGCCATCGACACCTTAAGCAGCGCTCTTGTGTCCAGTTTGCCGCTGGAAAATAGTTCTGCCGCCATCAATATCCTGCATGCTGGCTACAGCTTGGGTGCGGTGGCAGGGCCTTTTGCCACGCTGCTCTTTAACGGAGGCGCAAGCCACGCCTGGAGCTCAGCTTATTTGGTGTGCGGCAGTATCATTACCGCAGTCGCGCTGCTGCTGGGGCTTGTTTCTTTCTGGGCCGTCAAGCGCCTGCCTGCCTTTCCCCGAATTCAAGGGGCCGCTTTAAAAGATGCACGCAAAGCATATTTCAAGGATCCCAACACCTGGGCAACCATCCTCGTCACGTTCTTTTTAAACGCATCCCTGTTTGTCCTCACCATCTGGACGCCCGCCTACCAGGAGTCCTTAGGTGCTGCGCCCGCCATGGCCAGCGCCTCCGTTGCGGTACTGTGGGGCGGCGCTACAGTCAGCCGCTTCGTCGGAGCCCGTCTCTCCATCCGTTTCTCCCATGTAAAGATGATCCTTTTAGGGCTTTGCTGGGCAGCAGCACTGTTCTTTATCGGGCTTCAGACAGGCGACCCTCTAACAGTGAATCTCTGCATCTTTATTGCAGGCCTAGGCATTGGATGGGTGGAACCGCTTTTAATCAACCTCTGCTGCCAAAATCACCACAGCGTCCACGAGATGGCAGCTTCCTCCATCTTTCTGACCATGAACCTCGCATCCTTAATTTTCCCTTGGCTAACCGGCCTGGTTTCCGCAGCAACCAGTAGCCTCTACTGGGGTATGATGCTGGTACCGGGCTTCATGCTGCCGTCCATCTTATTCTCCATCGTGCTGGTACGACGCAAGGCCAGCCCCCGCACAGGATAGGCTAGGCCACCATATTTTCCCCTGCGCACGCCAAAAGGCACGCCTTCATTAAAATAGGCGTGCCTTTTGGTATATCTTGGGTATGTGTTATGCCTGTGCTTTTTCCGCCTTGATGCGCTTGACTTCTTCCACCATCATAGGCACGACCTTATAAAGATCTCCTACGATGCCATAGTCGGCCACCTGAAAGATGGGCGCGTCGGCGTTTTTGTTGATCGCAATGATGCAATCGCTGTTCTGCATACCAGCCAAATGCTGAATGGCACCGGAGATACCGCATGCAATATACACCTGGGGGCGAACGGTCTTGCCGGTCTGCCCAACCTGGTGGTCCTGGCTGATCCAGGCGCTGTCCACCGCCGCGCGAGAGGAGCCCACAACGCCGCCCAGCTCATCTGCCAGCTGTTGCAGTAGCTTAAAGCCTTCCGGGCCGCCCAAACCGCGGCCGCCGGAAACGATAAAGTCCGCTTCCACTAGGTTCACAATCTGTTTCGCAGCCTTGACAACCTCCAGCACTGTGGTCTGGATATCTGCCTGAGAGACCTGGCACTTCACCTTTTCTACAACAACCGGGCGGCTGTCATCTTTCTTGGCTTTGCGCATCACGCCGGGACGTACAGTAGCCATCTGCGGCCGGTGGTTAGGCGAAATGATGGTAGCCATGATATTCCCGCCAAACGCAGGGCGCGTTTGCAAGAGAATCTTCTTTTCCTGGTCGATCGCCAAGCTGGTGCAGTCTGCGGTTAGGCCAGTGTTCAAGCGTGCAGCCATCCTGGGGCCCAAGTCGCGCCCGATGTTGGTAGCACCAATCAGGATGACTTCCGGCTTGTATTCATTGACGGCATCCACAATCACTTTGGTATAGCCGTCGGTGGTGTATTCTTCCAGCAATTCGTTTTCTATGAGGTATACCCTATCTGCACCATAGTAACTCAACTCGGCACAAAGGTATTCTACTTCGTTCCCCACCAGCAAAGCGCAAAGCTCTACTCCCAGGTCGTCGGCCAGCTTGCGGCCTTCGCCAAGCAGTTCCAGGCTGGTAGGCATCAGTTTGCCATGGCGTTGTTCTGCATAAACCCAAACGCCTTTATATGCTTCTATCGGAAATTGGCTCATTCTTCTATTCCCCCCACTCAGATAATGTATTTTTTGCCCAAACGCTCAAACAAATCCTGCACTGTCCCCATGTCGGAACCTTCCAGCATAATGCCTTCGCTCTTCATCTGCGGCGAGAAGGTCTTAAACACGTTGGTCGGCGACCCCTTCAGGCCAATTTTGGTCTGATCCATGGGAACATCTTCAATCGTCCACACCTTTACTTCCTTTTCGCCGTACGCTTCAAAAATACCCGTGATGGTGGAATAACGAGGCTCGTTCAATTCCTTGATCGCTGTGAGCAGGCAAGGCATGGAAGCTTCAATCACCTGATAGCCGTCCTCCAGGGCACGCTGGCAACGGACTTTTCTGCCGTCAATCTCCAACTTCTGTACATAGGTAATCTGAGGAATGCCCAGCTTTTC
>JBMNTQ010000076.1:0-9091 GCA_050945815.1 Christensenellales bacterium | reverse complement strand
GATGACGGATTGCTCGGAAAGAACCAATACAGCAATCACTGGAATCAAGATAAACCGGATGGACGGCAGGTCTGCGTTCATGGCTTTATCGGCAAGCTGGCTGACGGAACTATAGCTACCTACCAGACTCTTCCGTGGAATCATCGTGGTTGGCATGGCGGTTCCGGCACGAAAGGCTCGGTCAACGACACCCATATCAGTTTTGAAATCTGCGAGGATGGACTGACGGATGCTACCTACTTCAATGCCGTATACAAGGAAGCCACCGAACTGTGTGCATACCTCTGTAAGGAGTATAAACTCGATCCGATGGCAGACGGCGTTATTATCGGGCATTACGAAGGGCATAAGCGTGGGATTGCCAGTAACCATGCCGACCCCGGGCACTGGTTCTCCAAACACGGAAAGAGCATGGATACTTTCCGTGCCGAAGTTAAACGCTTGTTGGCAGAGAGTGAAACCCCAAAACCGATCACACCTACTCCTGCTGAACCGAAGAAACTCTACCGTGTTCAAGTCGGTGCCTACTCAGTCAAGGCAAACGCTGATGCCATGCTCAAAAGGGTAAAAGCTGCTGGATTTACCGATGCTTTTATCAAAACTGAATAAGAAGCTTTCGCTGGTACGCAAACGCCCCTCTTCTGTCTGTAGACGGTAGAGGGGCACTTTTTTATTTCCCCTCCGAATGGAGGAAAACAAATGACAACTGCTCAGAAACAGCGGATTGAATACTTACGAAGTAAAGGTGAGAGCTACGGCACTATCGCCAACGATCTCGACATATCCGAAAACACTGTCAAATCATACTGCCGCCGGAATAACATCGGCGTTGCGATAAAGCAAGAAGAATCAGCTGTCAACACTTGTGCTAATTGCGGATCTCCGCTTCAGCATACGCCGAGGGCGAAGCAGAAACGCTTCTGTTCTGATAAGTGCCGTATGGCTTGGTGGAAGGCACACCCTGAAGCTGTAAACCGAAAGTCGGTATACCTTTTCGTTTGTCTGAACTGCCGCAAGGAGTTTGAGGCCTACGGAAATAAAAATCGTAAATACTGCTCACGGGCTTGCTATGGGGCGATGCAGAGGGTTTTGCCATGAGCAAAGAAGAAGCAATTTTTCGCTACAAGGCAGCGATGTCCGTGTTCAAAAACTGGCTTTCTGAGGGTGCTATTTCTGAAGATGACTTGTTGGCAATAGACACAATGCTTGCTCAAAAGTACGGTTTATCCTCGTGCAGTATATTCCTCGAAAATGACTTGCTATGTAAGGAAAAAAGAGTGATATATGGTAGTGCGAAAGGAGGCCATTATGGGCAGAAAGATAACTAAACTACCACGGACGGCACAGTTGCCGACACACCTTCGGGTCGCAGCCTACGCCCGTGTTTCCAGTGGAAAAGATGAAATGCTCCACTCTCTTGCCGCTCAGGTCAGCTATTACAGCAATCTGATACAAGGCAAGCCTGAGTGGGAGTATGTCGGAGTGTATGCCGATGAAGCGGAAACCGGCACAAAGGATTCAAGACCTGAATTTAGGCGACTGATTGCAGACTGCCGAGCAGGACGCATTGACCTTGTCCTCACGAAGTCAATCAGCCGCTTTGCCCGAAATACAGTCACGCTGCTTGAAACGGTCAGAGAACTTAAAGACCTCGATGTTGGTGTGTTTTTTGAGGAGCAGAACCTACATTCACTTTCGGGCGATGGAGAGCTGATGCTCACCATTCTCGCATCGTATGCACAGGAGGAGAGCCGTTCGGCAAGCGAAAATCAGAAGTGGCGCATCAGAAAAGACTTTAAGGAGGGCAGACCTTCCAACAACATCCGCATTTATGGGTTTGATTATAAGGACTTCAAGTTAACCATTATCCCTGAGGAAGCTGATGTCGTGAGGATGATATTCGACGACTACTTATCAGGGCTTGGCAAGAATGCAATCATGAAAAAATTGATAAGGCTTGAAATCCCCACCAAGTGCGGCGGGCGGTGGTCGGAAAGCACCGTGGGTTCAATCCTCAAAAATGAAAAATACATCGGTGATACATGCTTGCAAAAAGGCTTCATCATCGACCACCTTACCAAGCAATGGAAGTCAAACGACGGTGAGTTGCCTAAATACTATGTCGAAGGTAGCCACGAAGCCATTATTGATAGAGAAACTTTTGAGGCAGTTCAAACTGAAATGGCTCAGCGGGCGGCAAAAGCAAATCATCCCCGTAAGCTGACATTCAGCGAGTTTTCGGGACTAATCACCTGCGAACGATGCGGAGCGAAATTCCGCAAGAAGGTAAACGGTACCGGCACAAAATATGCTAAGGTGGTTTGGGCTTGTGCTACCTACACTTACCGTGGCAAGCACGAATGCGCCGCCAAACGGATACCCGAAGATATTCTCAAAGAAAAGTGTGCCGAGGTTTTAGGGCTTGTAGAGTACGACCCCGCCGAATTCACGGCAAAGGTCACTGCAATAACAATCCCTGATGACGGCGTCTTGGTTTTCACGTTTAAGGATGGCTCAGAACAGGCACTTAATTGGGAGAATCGCTCTCGGCGAGAAAGTTGGTCGGATGAGATGAAGCAAGCCGCAAGGGAACGGGCGTTAGGAGGTGCGGACAATGGCTAATATACGGGTTATTCCCGCCACCGCCCCTGTTCTCTCGGCGCAAGGCAAGAGTCCTAAACTAAGACGGCGAGTTGCCGCCTACGCAAGAGTCAGTACAGACAGTGATGAACAACTTTCCAGCTATGAAGCCCAAGTTGACTACTACACCAAGTTAATTCAAGGTCGAGCTGACTGGGAGTTTGTCACCATTTATACGGATGAGGGCATTTCAGCGGTCAACACCAAACGGCGTGAAGGTTTCAAGCAGATGATTGCCGACGGCTTGGCGGGCAAATTCGACCTTCTCATCACGAAATCTGTTAGCCGTTTTGCTCGAAACACTGTGGACAGCCTTACTACTGTCCGTAAGCTGAAAGAAGTCGGCTGCGAGGTATGGTTTGAAAAGGAAAATATATACACGCTTGACAGCAAAGGCGAGTTGCTGATTACGATTATGTCCTCATTGGCGCAGGAAGAGAGCCGCTCCATCAGTGAGAATGTCACATGGGGTCAGCGTAAGCGGATGGCGGACGGCAAGGTCAGCCTTCCATATAAACAATTCCTCGGCTACGAAAAAGGCGAGGACGGTTTACCGAAAATAGTCCCCGCCGAAGCGGAAATAGTACGACTCATCTTCCGACTCTTTATGGAGGGCAAAACCTTCTCGGCAATCGCCAAACACCTCGAACGGCAGGGCATACCGTCACCGGCAGGCAAAGAAACATGGCAAACGGCGGTGGTTCGGTCAATCCTAAGCAACGAAAAGTATAAAGGCCATGCCCTCCTGCAAAAGACTTTCTGTGCAGACTTCCTCACGAAGAAAATGGTTAAGAACGAAGGGCAGGTTCAGCAATACTATGTAGAAAATAGCCATCCCGCTATTATTGAGCCTGATGAGTTCGACGCTGTCCAGCTTGAGATTGAACGGCGGAAAAGTCTCGGCAGACCCACGAGCAGCACGAGCATATTTGCCTCAAGGCTTGTATGTGCCGACTGCGGAGGCCGCTTCGGCAAAAAGGTCTGGGGCAGTTATAAGGGTGATAAGACCTACCGTAAAGAGGTCTGGCAGTGCAATGATAAATATAAACGGCTCGGTAACCCCGGCAAGGGCTGCCAAACACCGCATATTACAGAAGACGATATCAAGGAAAGGTTTTTAACAGCTTTCAACCACCTAATGAATGACCGAGATGGACTGATTGAAGACTGCCGCCTTGCCCAAAATATCCTTTGTGATACGACAGTGATTGATACGGAACTTGCTGAATTGCTCCGTGAGATTGAGGTTGTCACAGAACTTTCCCGAAAAGCAATTTACGAAAATGCTCGAGCCGCCGTAAATCAAGCGGAATGGGCTGAGCGAAACAACGCCTACCTCGACCGCCATCGTAAGGCTACCGAACAAGTTGATGAGCTGGAGAACGTCAAACGGGAGCGGCTTGGTAAGGCAAAGATTATCGAGAGTTTCATCAAGGATATTGAGAATCGTCCGCTCGCTATCGACAATTTTGATGAAAGGTTGTGGCTTGCCGTAATCGACCAAGTAACAGTTGAGCGAGATGCCACAATGATGTTTCGGTTCAAAAACGGCTCAGTGGTTACAGCTTAATATTTTCACAATATTAAGGTTGCCAATCCATCAAAGGTGTTGGCAACCTTAAATCATTTATAAACCCTGTAATTATGCGGCTTTCCCAGCCAAGATTGCAAGGTTGCTAAGGTATATGGCTCGTCTTTGGACGGGCTGTTTTTCTTGCCCACACCCTAACTTTTAACGGCTCGGTGTATCGTTAAAAGATAGCCTGATTTTCGGTGCAAAATTTAACGATTACCCTTCTTTTAACGATTTACCCTTGCAGGCATCTGGAAAACCACCACGGTTCATATCAAGTGTCCTCCGAAAACAGCTGTATAAAAGCACCAACTATTGCTACAATCCAAGCCACACAAGCGCAGAAAAGCCCGCAAATAGCGGACTTTCAGGCAAACAAAAAACCACCCACCGATAAAATTCTTTTTATCAATAGATGGTATTTGATTTGGCGGAGAGGGTGGGATTCGAACCCACGTGCGCTTGCGCGCAAACTGATTTCGAGTCAGCCCCGTTATGACCACTTCGATACCTCTCCATACTGGGTAAAAATATGACTCGCTTCAATTCTCAAGCAAAGTCACTTATTTATAATAACATAAGCCTTACATTAAAATCAAGATTCATTTACATCGAAAATGGTAGAAACGGGAAGGTGAGAGGGAAAGATAGTTCACAAGAATAAGATTGTCTGTGGAGAAAAATATTTGCATGGACTATGCATAAAAACTCTGCGCTGTGGCAGGGCGTACTGAGATGGGCGCAGCAAGGTGGATAGTCTATATTGCTAATCAGGAAAAGTGGTTTGGTATAAGTTCCCTGCACGGAGACAGTAAGGCAATCATGGTATTGCACTCTTGAACCAGCAGGATTCTGCATAACCAAATCGCTATAGCAACCGGCCGCCCGAATCGGTAGCTTTGCAGGGGGAGGTTCCAAGAAACCTTCTGCGTTTTTTCAAAAGTTCATAAGCGCTGGCTCTTTAATCAGCTTTTCCTATGCAAAAATTGAATATGAGAGAGCGATACATAAAGCGGGTTAAGAAGGAGCTGGCTGTTCCCCGCAAACTACGGTATGTCTGTTGGCAGGACACAGTAAAGTAGCGACGGGGGTCGTTTCGGGATGTAAAAAAGCCGCAAGAAGGAGCAGCGGGGGCCGACTGGTTGTAATGAGGGAGGGATTGTATAATATAGGAACAGAAATGCAAAGGAATAGTCGTTTTTGGATGCAAACGGGAGAGAGCCGATAAAAGAATTGCAAGCCAAAAAGGGCTTTATATGTGACATGGACGGCGTAATCTATTATGGAAGTCGCTTGCTGCCCGGCGCGATGGAGTTTGTTTGCTGGTGGATTGCTAGAAAGAAGAGCTTTCTATTTTTAACAATCAACAGTTCGATGGCGCTATGGGAGTTGAAAATGGAGCTGGTGTTGGTGTTGTCTGGGGCGGTGACGCCGGAGACAATGGGAGGCTTTCCGTATCGCCCCATCTATGTTTTGCCGGGCGTGGGGGATATTTCTAAATAATCACGAAACTGGCAGAAAACAGCGGCGCGTGCCGTTGTTTTTTGTTATAATAGAAACGATAGATATGGATCAGACCGCCGGGGCATTATTAGGAGATCTCGGCAAGTGAGGGGTTTTATGGCATATAAGGCGCTTTATCGGACGTTTCGTCCCCGGCGTTTTTCAGACATTGTAGGGCAGGAGCATATTGTACCGGTTTTAAAAACGCAATGCGCAACCGGACGGCTTTCTCATGCCTATTTGTTCAGTGGCCCGAGAGGAACGGGGAAGACCAGTACGGCGTTGGTGTTTGCCCGGGCGATCAACTGTTTTACGCCGGAACAGGGGGAGCCTTGCGGGAGATGTGAGAGCTGTGAGGCAAGCTCGCATATTGATATTCTGGAAATTGACGCTGCCTCTAATAACGGGGTGGACGAGATTCGCGACCTTAGGGAGAAGGCGCGTTTTGCGCCTGCTATTGGGGCCTATAAGGTCTATATTATAGACGAGGTTCATATGCTTTCCACGGGGGCCTTTAATGCGCTGCTCAAGACATTAGAGGAGCCGCCAGCCCATGTAGTATTTATTCTGGCTACGACCGAGCCGCACAAGTTGCCGGCAACGATTATATCCCGCTGCCAGCGGTTTAACTTCCATCGCATTGCGCTGGCCACGATGGTGGAGCAATTGCGCCAGATTGCAGACAAGACCGGCGCTATGGCGGAGGACGCGGCGCTGTTGCAGATCGCTTCTGCAGCGGAAGGCGGGCTGCGCGATGCGCTGGGGATACTGGAGCAATGTACTGCGTTTGCCAAGGGGACGATCCGCGCGGATGACGTTGCGGTTTTGCTGGGCGGAACGACCTTTGAAGAAAACACTGCGATTGCTTCGGCGATTGTGGAGGGGAATGCGGCTGCCGTGTTGGGCGGGCTTTCTGCTGCGTTGGATAACGGGCGGGATATGATGGTGTTTTTGCGGGGCATCAACGGCTATTTTCGAGATATGATGCTTTGGCTTATAACGGGGGATAGGCCGGCGTTGTTTTCTTTGGAGAGCGAACAGCGGGCGCGTTTGGGTGAGGTGAGCAAGAAGGCTGGGCTGCAACGGATTTTGCGCTGCCTAGAGCTTTTATGCCGGGCAGAAAATGATATGAAACTGGCCGGACAGCCGGGGATTGTTCTGGAGACTGCTTTGGTGCGTGCGTGTATGCCCCAGGGGGAAGATGATGTAGGCGCACTGGCGGATCGAATCGAGACATTGGAAAAAAAGCTGGAACAGGGTGGAGCTTTACCGATGGAACGGCGAGATACGCAGAAAAGGCCTAAAACGAAGGCGGGGGAAATAGAGAGCCGGGCGGATTTGCCTGATGGGACGCTAGAGAGACAGATAGAGCCGGAGATAGCAGAGCAAGTTGTGGAAGAGCCGGAGATAGCAGAGCAGGTTGTGGAAGAGCCGGAGATAGAAGAGCCGGGCGAGAACCTTTCGGCTGCGGCTGTACTTGAGGAGACTTTGAAGATATTGACCCGGGAGAACCTTTCGGTGTATACTATCGCCAGCCAAGCTACAGGTATGGACATTCAGGGGGAGCGGGCGATATGGGTCTTTTCTGCGGCAGGCAAGGTGTTTGCGGACTCTTTGGCGCAGGATGTAAACCGACAGATTCTGAAAGATGCGTTGGCACAGGCTGCCGGCCGTGAACTGGATGTGGCCTGTTTGGTGGAGGACGCTCAGGCGGGGCGCAGCCCATTGGCGGACAAAGCCGCCGCGCTGTTTGGTGCGGAGCGGGTTAAGCTTTTATAGTGGAGAATCGGTAAACTGGTAAAGGAGAGATTAGGATTATGGCAAGAGGCAATTTCCCCGGTATGGGCGGGAATATGCAGCAATTGATGAAACAGGCACAGAAGATGCAGCAGGATATGCAGCGGGTGCAGGCCGAGCTGGAAGAAAAGCAGGTGGAGGCATCGGCCGGCGGCGGTGTGGTAAACGTTGTGGTGAACTGTGCGAAGCAGTTGGTCAGCATCAGCATCAGCCCCGAGGCAGTGGACCCGGATGATGTGGAAATGCTGGAGGATTTGGTGGTGGCGGCGGTCAATGAAGGTTTGCGTAAAGCGGATGAAACTGCATCACAGGAGATGGCGAAGGTGACCGGGGGACTGCCTACCGGAGGACTGTTTTAACGTATGATTCAGTTAGCGCAACCAATTGCACAGCTGGTGAACCAGCTTTCCAAGCTGCCGGGCATTGGACCCAAAAGTGCACAAAGATTAGCTTATCATATTTTGGCGCTACCCCGGCATCGGGCGGACGAGTTGGCAGAAGCTATACGCAACGCACAAGAAAAAATCCGCCAATGTGAGCTTTGCTTTAACTTTTCTGAGGGACCGATTTGCCCCATATGCGCCGACGAACAGCGCAAGAATGGGATCCTGTGTGTTGTGCAGGGGCCGCGGGATGTTTTGAGCTTGGAAAAAACCCGGGAATTTAAAGGCCGCTATCATGTTTTAGGCGGCGTGATATCGCCCATGGACGGCATCGGGCCGGACGACCTTCACATCAAGGAACTGTTGGCGCGTTTGGAGACGGAGCAGATTCACGAGGTGATCTTGGCGACCAGCCTGGACGTGGAAGGCGAAGCTACGGCTTTGTATGTCGCTCGGCTGATCAAACCTTTGGGGGTTAAGACGACACGCATTGCCCACGGGATTCCGGTGGGCGCAGACTTGGAATATGCCGATGAGACCACGCTGGCCAAGGCCCTTGAGGGGCGGCGGGAAATATAGCCGGAAAGTAGAAAAGGCCCCTTAGAAGGGGCCTTTTTTTGTGATAAAGCGGAGGGCTTTGCCTGCTGACGAGCAAGGGGCCCGGCAGGGGCATTTGGGCAGCGCTTGGGCAAAACTCGAGGGCTTGTGATCTACACAGACCGCAAGTCCTCGAGGCTTTATTTTTTGATGGGGCAGATTATACAGCGCCTAGGAGGGTTATTTCAGATTGCCGTCGGCCACCCAGTTTGGGTATTCCGTAAAGGTCATGAAGATGTTGGAGGGGGGGATGTCGGTAATCTGGCTTAAGGATCGTACGAAAGCGCTGGAAAAGTCTTGCTTGGCTTCCAGAGGCGCTTGTGTATAGAGATGGATACCGACATAGGCACAATCCTGGGCTTGGCCCTGAAAAAACATGGGGGCGCCGTCATCGATGCGCAGCATCAGCACACTTTCGCTTTTGTCCGGGATGCGGGCAATCAGTTCGCCTAGGCTGTCTTTGACGGAGGCCTTTTGTTTGGGCGTGATATCTTTGGAAATTGTGGCATGAATATAGGGCATGAGGGTTCCTCCTTGTTCTATTATAATATTTTTTCCAATCTTTTTATTAGTGTAACATGGGTATTTGGGAAAAAGC
>JBMNTQ010000075.1:0-9143 GCA_050945815.1 Christensenellales bacterium | reverse complement strand
TGGGTGTAAAACCGGAAGACATGATAGTTGTTTCTGTCATGCCTTGCGTGGCAAAGAAATATGAGGCCTCGCGACCCGAATTGGCAAACGAAAGAGGCGTAAGCGATGTCGATATCGTCATTACAACTAGGGAACTCGGTCATATGATAAAAGAAATGTCGCTTGATTTCCCCAACCTGCCGGACGGCGAGTTTGATGAGCTGATGGGCGAATCGACAGGCGCCGCCCTTATCTTCGGCAGCAGCGGCGGAGTTTTGGAAGCGGCAGCCCGTACGGCATATGAATGGGTTACCGGCGAAGAACTCGAAAATCTGGACTTTACTGCCCTGCGCGGTCTGAAAGGCATCAAGGAAGCTACAGTTCCCATAGGTGATATAAACCTGAGAATCGCTGTTGCCAGCGGACTTGGCAATGCACGTAAACTGCTCGACAGCATTCGCAGCGGAGAAGCCAAGTATGATGTAATAGAAATCATGGCTTGCCCCGGAGGCTGTATAGACGGCGCCGGACAACCCTATGCTCATGGCGACACCGAAATCATTCAAAAGCGCATGAATGCCGTTTATTCCGGTGATGTCAAAAAGGCTATAAGAAAATCGCATAAGAACCCGCAAGTTATAAAACTCTATGAGGAATACTTGGGCGAGCCCTACGGCGAGAAAGCGCATGAGCTTTTGCATACGACGTATGTACCGAGGGCAAGAATCTAAGGGTTTGGGCGTTCTCGGAAAACCGAAATAAAAAGCGCCGAACTATTCGGAGCTGCCCTAAAAAATTTGCTAAAACCGACGGACAAATGTTCGTCGGTTTTACTTTTTTGGCTATAACTGAAGCGTATTTCGTTAGTGACTTTAAAGTTTTGTTGCAGTACTCTGTTCTTATCTGGGCTTGAAATCCGTAGTACGCGTCCTTCGTATACTTTATACGCATTTACATTGTCATTTCGCCATCTTTGCTTATAGCATTAAAAACAAGCAGCGAAAGAATCGTCATAACTGTGAGCACGCTTGCCATTGCGGAAGCTATTCCATAATTCCCACGTATTATCTGCGTATATATAGCTACCGTTAATGTCTGTGTGCGCCCCGTATACAACAATATGGCAGTAGACAACTCACTTATCAATGTTACCCAACTTAATATTGCACCCGAAAACACACCGGGAGCCATCATGGGTAGATTTATTTTGAAAAATGTTTTCATTTTTGTGCTTCCCAGCGACGTAGCTGCTTCTTCAATACTTAGCGGTATTTGATGCAATATCGCCACAGACGACCGTATTGTATAAGGTAACCTGCGTATTACCAAAGCTGCAACCATAATCAACATACCGCCCGTTAAAAGAAGCGGCTTGCGATTGAAAGCGGATATCATCGCAATACCCACTACCGTGCCGGGAATAACATAAGGTACCATCGAAAGAACATCTACCGCACCTGATAACGCATTGCGCCTACGTACAGCAATATAAGAAATTAACACCGCTATTAGTACCACAACGACAAGCGATATCGTGGGAATAATAAGAGTGTTCTGTATACTTCTGCCTAAGCGCGAAAACATTTGCCGATAGCTGTCTAAAGAATATCCTTCGATGTAGATTAAACCACTTGTCTTTTGAAACGAAGTATAGATTACATAAAACTGCGGTAAGGCAGATATTCCCACAACAGAATAACACAACAAATGTACAAGTGCAGACTTTATACCTTTAAGTTTCTTTTTTTCAATTTTGTTTAATGCACTCATAGAATGCGCACTGCGCTTTGCTATAATATCCTGCACAAAGTATACAGCAACCGTAATTAATATGGCCATTATGGCAATCGCAGAAGCAAAGCCTTTGTTCTGGGATACCTCGCCCACAAATTCCGTATATAAAATAACAGGAAATGTGCGGTATCCCTCTCCAATAAGCATAGGAGTGCCAAAATCGCTGAGGGCACGGATGAACACAAGAAGCGCACCTGCTAAGACTGTTGGTGCAATTAAAGGTAAAACCACTCTAAAAAAGCGCTCTATTCCTTTACAGCCCATATTTTCTGCAGCTTCCATTAGAGAGTTGTCCATCTTGCTCATAGCACCTTGAACATATAGAAAAACCAAAGGAAAAAGTTGAGTTGTAAACACCAGCAGAATACCATTGAAACCATAAATATCTGGCATCTGTATGCCAAACACACCAGAGAAAAATGTGGTAATTAGTCCGTTTCGGCCCAACAACAGTATCCATGCATAGGCCCCTACAAAAGGTGCACTCATTGTGGACAGTATTATTAACATGCGCATAAATTTGCTGCCAAATAATTCATACATCGAAAATATATAACCCAGAGTCACGCCGACAACTACAGACAGTGCTGCAGCTGCAAAAGACACTTTGAAGCTGTTCCACAATGTGATGGAGTAGTAAGGACGCGAGAAGAATCTTACAAAGTTATCTAACGTGAACCCTGTTCCATCCGAAAAGGCCATCTTACCTAAAAGGCTGAGCGGATAAACCAAAAACAATCCGTACAACAGCAATATTATTATTGTTATCCAACCCCAAACATCCAACCTGAAGCGTTTATTGTTAACCATTCTTTATATACCTCTTAGATAGTTGGTGTTACCGTCTGCAGAGAAAATATTTATTTTCTCAGTCTTTATCAGGAGACGCACACATGTTCCAACGCTGAACAAATCTTCCATCGGTGACTCCTGAACAATCTCCACCTGTTGAGCGTCTCCGATGTCAAGATAATATTGCGTATTGAGTCCAAGGTATACGCTATCTGCAATAGATGCAGAGATGCCCTCTGCTTCGCCTTGAGCAATCACAAATTCTTCCGGACGAACAGATACCTGCACTGGTCCGTCGGGTACGGTTTTCCATGAGGAGTGAGAAAATCTGCTGCCACAAATTTCAAGGACACCGGCATGCATATTCCCCTGCAATATATTGGTACGACCTATGAATGTTGCAACAAACACATTTTCCGGTCGCTGGTAAACACTCTTCGGTGTGCCTATGTGCTGTATTGCGCCTTCTTTCATTACAGCTATGGTATCACTTATAGACATGGCTTCCTCTTGATCGTGTGTAACATATAAAGTAGTGATCCCAACCTCCCGTTGTATGCTGCGGATAACCTGCCGCATCTCTACACGGAGCTTGGCATCAAGGTTTGAAAGGGGTTCATCCATAAGCAACACAGCTGGCTTTATAACAAGTGCACGCGCAAGTGCAACTCGTTGCTGTTGACCTCCGGAAAGTTTTTCCGGCAAGCGATCAGCATAGTCTTCTATCTGCATCATTTTAAGCATCCGGTTTACTTCTTCACGTTCGACATCTTTAGGTACTTTACGATTCTTTAAACCGAATGCAATATTTTTGTATACCGTCAAATGAGGAAATATGGCATAGTTTTGAAAGACCATTCCTATGTTGCGCTTAGAGGGCTCCTTGTCGTTAATGCGTTCATCATTGAAATAAAAATCACCATCTTCAATAGAGTTAAAGCCTGCTATCATGCGAAGCAGCGTTGTTTTGCCGCAACCGGAAGGCCCAAGAAGCGTAAACAGTTCTCCGTCCTCTATGTTCAAGTTCAAATTTTCAATGACAGTTGTATTACCGTATATCTTTTTTGCGTTGACTATTCTTATTTTACTCACAATAACACCTTCCCTGTACTTTCGCTAACAGAAGCGATTTAAAGAACTTATGGCCTTGATACGGCAAATGCCGTATCAAGGCCTATATGTATGATACAAGTACCCGGCAAACCCGGCGTAAAATTAGATTGTGTCGAATTCTATTTGAAAGTGCTTTGATAAACCTCGGTGAACTTTTCGACAATGTCCGCCTTGTGTTTATTGATAAACTCTTGATCTAAGTCAACAACCTTAATGTCTGAAGCAGGCATAAAGTAGTCGGGATACGAGACATCATCGCGAATGGGACGTACATCCAAGTCGTTGCAAAGTATGTTTTGTACCTCGAGCCCCAACACAAAGTCGATAAAAAGTTTACCATTTTTAGGATGTTTGCAATTGTTTACAAGCCCAATGGTGCTTGGAGTAAGCACGGTACCTTCTTCGGGATATACTACTTTTACATTTGCACCATCGCGAACAAGGCGAATACCGGCCTCTTCATAGCTCAACGCAACCACCATCTCACCGTCTGCAACTGACTTCCAGGCAGCGCTGGAACCGGAAGCAAGTTTACCGTCAAGATTTTCGATAAACTCCGAAATGAAATTCCAGCCGACCTCGTTATCCAGAGTAAGCCCTCCCATATCGGTGAGTATAGTTTCAATATGCATTAGGGCTGAGGAAGAGGCAGTAGGATCGGGAAAAGCTATTTTGCCCTTGAGCCCCGGATTTAAAAGACTTTGATAACCGGTAATCTCTATATCACCAACAATGTCCATGTTTACCAGAAGTATTGCACAGTCCAAGTTGTAGTTGGTGCAGTAACCCAGAGTATTCTTACCGCTCTCTATGAGATTTGCATCCTCGGGACTGACATAATCTTGAAAAATGTGTCTGTATTCGGCATAGGATGACTCTCCCCCACCGAAAACCACATCGCAGTATGGAGCATCGCCTTCTGCATCGATACGGGCAAGCAGTTCTCCCGTACCTCCGGTAATAACCTCAACCTCAATACCGTACTTTTCCTCGAATAAAGGTACAACGGCATTTACTTGAGCATCTGTTGCAGGAGAGTATAGTACAAGCTTCATTTCGTCATCAAATATGGAGTCGGTGGATACATTGGAATCCGCCCCTTTTTGATCCGGCTCTTTTTGAGCAGGAGCACCACAAGCTGACAAGGAAAAAATAAGAACAATTGCCGTTACAATTGCCAAAGCTGCCAAAAGTCTTCTTTTCATTTTTTACCTCCAAATTCTTTTTCAATCACAATACTTTGGGTTTTTCGGTTTTTGATTGCAATCAAAAACCGACATCTTTTTAATTTGTATGCTATGAAGTTAATTATAGGTTGCTTTAAAAACCTTGTCAAGAAAAACTTACATGGATTTAACACAAATTTTACATTGGCTGATTGAAAACTTGGAGATCTTCACAAAGTCACAAGTCAATGAAATATGGTCTGCGCTGTGAAAACACTGCTATACTCCTCACACCTGCTTCCTTAGCCATAACCATAGCTTCCTTCACCCGATATCCAATAGCCCGGGGGTTGTGCGCATCAGAGCCAATCGTAATATACCGTCCACCTAATGCTACGAAACGCTTCAGCAAATCCAACCCCCACGCCCTGTCTCCTCGCCATATAGAGGTATTAATTTCCAAAGATTTATGATAATCAAGCAGGAAAGCCAGTACATCATCAAATATAGCGGGTGCCAATTCATAGTCAAAGGAACGATCAGGATAGGGGGCATATTTTGCCACAAAGTCATAATGCCCTAATATATCCATTTCAGGGAAGGTTGGCAGCATACGCAGAACAGCTTCCAAATACTCAGTATAAGTCTGTTCTTTAGTTCGTCCCCTATAGAACTCCTCTGTCCATACTTCCTTGCCATCAATAATATGAACAGAGGCAATAATAAAGTCCAGTTCAGCATCGCATATATATTCCCATGTAGCTTTAGCAGAAGCACTGTCCTGTAAGCTAATCTCTGCCCCTAGAGTCAGATGAACACTGTAATTGTCAGCATTTTCCGCTGATTCTCGCCTCGCGGTAAGATTCGGAAGCCTATCTTCAATATTCGGAGCGTCAAAATCAACATGATCTGTTATACATAACTCACTAATTCCCGCTCGCTCCGCCCCTTTCAACATCTCATTTAATGTGTAATCTGCATCAAACGAAAAGATACTGTGTGTATGAAGATCAATCATAAATTCCTCCTGCTTGAAAAGCTTTCATTGATTTAATAAATTTCTATACTAAAATACTCATAACAAATATGCCCGTGTCTACAAACATCGTAACGTTCATTTTACTCATATTTATCTTTTTTACAACAAGAGAAAGCACTTTAACTAAGAAAAATAATTTTTCACAAAAGATTGGGCGGCATATGCCGCATACTTTATAATTGAAGCAAATCTTAGTCAATCTCACTCTCTCTAGCCTTTTTCAAATTATTGATATAAATCCTTGTATTTGTTTTCGTATTTAACGATTGAACAAACTATATCGTCATTACAACAGAATCTTGACATCTTTTGATTCGTGAGGGTATACTCAAACAAATCTCATCCTAAAACATCAATCGATTTAACAAAAAATATTTGATAAGTATATTGATGCGCATTAATTTCACCTCAAAATCGTTTGCTGGGATTGATTGTTTTTGCAAAACTGTTAGATGCAGTAAGAAATAGAAAAGTTGAAAGGAGAAAAAATGCTTAATATCGATAAATCTGAAGTTGATTTCTTGGTTACAGAAGAAATGGTGCCGGAGACATCTCATGTTCTTGAGAATGTTTTTCCGCTCATCGATGATATACTACACACTTTGGACAAATCAACTATTGATAGAATTTATTTCGTAGCATGCGGTTCGCCCTTGTGCGCTTGTGAAACTGCGGCACAGCTTGCCGACACCTATGGAGATTTTTGTGTTAAGACATTCAGCGCTATGGATTTTGTTCTCAATCCCCCTTATGTTATTAATCGCGGCACACTTGTAATCGGAGTCAGCGATTCCGGAAACACAGAAGAAGTCGTTCGGGCGATAGAGCTGGCACGCAAAAAAGGAGCACCTACCATAGCGGTCATGAAGACGGAGGAATCGCCCCTTGCCAAAGCGGCAGAGCATGTTGTCGCATATCATGCTGAATGCATCTGGATTGTTCACGCGCTCATCGGCTATCACCTCGTTCTTCATTTTTTAAAAGAAACTCCCGAATTAAAACAGATTAAAGAGGAGCTTCACGAACTCCCGGGAGAACTTGAGCGTCTCTTGGTGGAAGTAGAAGCAGAGATGGAGAAATGGGGAGCAAGGGCTTCTAAGTGGGATCTTATCTACACGGTAAGCTCGGGGAATCTTCTTCCCATAGGTTACAAAGAAGGCATTATTACAATGCTTGAATTTACATGGACACATGGCTGTAATCTAAACTCTTCCGAGTTCCGCCACGGTCCCTTGGAAGTGGTGGAAGCGGACACCAACTATGTATTCTTCTTGGGACGTGACAAGACAAGGCCCAGTGCGGAAAGAGCACTTCGCTTTGTAGAGGGTCTTACAGACAATGTCATAGTGTTCGACAGCAAGAAGTTTTCAGATAAATTTCATCCCGCATTGGATCCGTTCCTTATCTTCGTTCCCTTGGAGTATTTTTACTACTATCTGTCCATTTACAAGGGGCATAATCCCGACGACAGAAGATACTATGGAGGGCTGAGGGAATACTAATGAAACTGATAGGAGTTGGCGACAACGTCCTTGACCATTATGTAGCTCAGGGCCTTATGTATCCGGGAGGAAACGCCGTAAACGTGGCGGTTTATGCCAGCAGACTAGGAATGCAGACCGCCTATATCGGAGCCGTGGGCCCGGATGCTCCCGGTCGGTGGATAACGGATTCCATATCGGCAGAGGGGGTGGATGTTTCGCATGTAAAGATGCTGGAAGGAGAGACCAGTATTTGCCATGTAACCCTTGTCGAAGGTGACAGAAAATTTGTAGGAAGCAACGGAGGGGTTAGCTACGAATTAGTTTTGGAGGAAAACGATTTTGCCTTCATCTCCGGTTTCGACCTTGTACATTCGAGCATTTATTCCCGCATAGAGAAGCAACTCGACAAACTCTCCGCTGTCTCGAAGTATCTCAGTTTTGATTTTTCGGATCACGCGAAAAAGGAGTATAGGGAGCGAGTGCTTCCTTGGCTGAATGCAGCTTTCTTCTCGGGCAGTAAGCTTTCAGACAGGGAGATGGAGGAGTTGTTCGAGGAATGCCGGAAAGCGGAAGTAGAACTTTGTCTGATTACAAGAGGATCGCAGGGTGCAATTCTTGAATATAATGGTATAAAATACCAACAAGGAATTACGCCAACCGATGTCGTAGATGCTTTGGGTGCCGGGGACGGTTTTATTGCCGCTCTTTTGCACTCCCTCTATGCAAAGGGGCTAGATCCTCAAACATCCATGAAGAAGGCATCGGAGTTTGCGGCAAAAATATGCTCCGAATTCGGAGCTTTTGGTCGACCAATGCCCTATCGACAATAGAAACGGCAGTGTAAAGAAAATAGCCGAACGATAAATTCGATGGACTGATGGGTGAACCTTACGGCGAGAAGGCGCATGAGCTTTTGCATACGACATACGTACCGAGGGCAAGAATCTAAGGGTTTGGGCTTTCTCGGAAAACCAAAATAAAAAGCGCCGAAGTATTCGGAGCTGCCCTAAAAAATTTACTAAAACCGACGGACAAAAGTTCGTCGGTTTTGCTTTTTTGCCGCAACCTGTGACAATTGAGTGTGAGTAAAAGCATAATGAACATAATGTTTTAATGTTTATCTGTATAATAGATTAGTAACTATACCGTGGAAAAGTTGAGATTAAAAAATCAAAATTATATTTCGAGTGTTTAAGATAGATTTAAGGGGGGTATACCCTACGCCTATCTTTTTATTATTTCCCAGCATTTAAGTTCACTTTCAACAAATAAAAAAATTGCAAGTTTTGAAAGTCTAATGTATAATGCTTTCAAAATATAAAAATAATTACAATATTGAAAGCGAGGTTATAAATGTGAAACTTATAGAACGTCCTCAATATTTAAATAGGCTAAAAGGCCTTAAGGGCACTCCTGATATTAAAATTATCACCGGTATACGAAGATCGGGCAAATCTGAACTTATGAAGGCCTTCGCTAAATATGTTAAAGAATCAAATCCAAAAGTAAATCTAATTCAGATTGATTATGGCGATTTAAGATATGATAATTTAAAAGACTATAAAAGTCTTTTTGAATATGTTGAAAATAATTATAAGCCAAATATTCAAAATGTTTTAATGATTGATGAAGTTCAGCTTTGTGATAGGTTTGAGCTTGCCGTTAACAGCTTCCATAACAGTAAAAAATATGATATCTATTTAACCGGATCTAATGCTTTTTTGCTGAGTTCTGATTTATCTACCTTATTTACCGGAAGATTTATAGAAATACCCA
>JBMNTQ010000074.1:0-9200 GCA_050945815.1 Christensenellales bacterium | reverse complement strand
CCTTGTTCTTGCCGAGGAAGAAAAAGAAAGTCAAGGCCACAGCGAGTATGGATAAAACTGCGGCCATGACTTTCTTCATAAGTTTATCTTTCCTTTATTTACATCAGGCTCAGTCTTTGGGAAGCTCGATACCCATTTCGGTGAAGAACTTGACTGCACCCGGGTGGAAGGGCACCGAGATACCGGAAACCGCTGTTTTGAGATCGAGAAGTTCGCCCTTGGCATGAAGCTTGGCGATTTCTTCCTTGTTGTCGAAGATGCCCTTAAGGACATTATAAACAACTTCTTCACTCAGCTTATTCGAGGCAATAATTGTGGCCATAACGGCGACTGTCTGTACATCTTCTTTCACGCAGCTGTAGGTGCCGCCGGGAATTGCGGTTTTGATGTAGAAGGGGAAATCCTTCTGCAGCGCGCTTATGTGTTCATCGTCGATGGAGAGCACTGCGAAATCATAGCTTGTCGCAAGCTCGGTGACCGCCGTTGTGGGAGCTCCCGCAACTATGAAGGCCGCATCGATGGTGCCGTTTTTAATTGAATCGACGGAATCGGCAAAGCTCTGATAGTTTATCTTGCAGTCTTCAAACTTGATGCCGTATGCGCTCAGTATCTGCTCGGCGTTGAAGCGTGTGCCGGAATCGGAGGCACCGACCGAGATGGCTCTGCCTTTGAGATCGGCAACGGATGTAATATCTTTCTTGGCTATAATCTGCACAGCCTCGGGATAGCAGGACATAACTCCCGAAAAGCTTTGGTTGGCCTTTTCGAAGAGGTTTTCGCCGTTATAAGCGTAGCTCATTACGTCGTTTTGAACTATGGCAAGGCCCGCCTCGCCCGCTTCTATGAGCTGGACATTGGCCATCGACGCTCCGGTGGACTCGATTTTCAAGTTCAGATCGCTGATCTTTTCGTTCAGAACCTGGCCTATAATACCGCAGAATCCATAGTATGTGCCGGAGGTGCCCCCCGTGGCAAAGCTCACAGATGTGGAGCTGCCTGTGCTGCCTCCGCAGGCCGCAAGAGTGAGAATTAGAGTTACGGCAAGAAATAAAGTTAAAAGCTTTTTCATGTCATTTCCTCCAGTAATAGAATTGAGTGTTTTGCACTTATGAAAAAATAGATTTCATAATATGGGGATTATAAAGCATAACAAGGCCTATTGCAAGAGCTTTTTTGCAATTTTTTTTATTAAAATTCAATTTTGTTTAGCGGTTTAAATCGTTAATTACGTTTTTTACTTATTAGCGATAATTATTTCTTATAAAGCGCTCGACATACTCGCTGAACTTGAGCGCGGCGGGACCGGCCTTATCGCCCTCGGTTATGCACAGACCTATGGTGCGGCTAACGGGAGGCAGGAGAGGAAGCTTTGCAATATTTTTCTCCTCGAAGCCCACCAAGAGAAGTTCAGGCATAATGCTGATTCCTAAGCCCTGCTCTACCATGGCAATTATCGCATAGTCGTCCTTGGTCTCGTATTTCACATTCGGCTCGATGCCGACTGTTTTGAGCGCCTTGCGGGCATCGTGGTCGGAGCTCTGCAAAAGACTTATAAAAGACTCGTTCGAGACTGCCCTTATGGGAAAAACCTTTTCTTTGGCATAGGTGTGATTTTTGGGCAAAATCGCAAGAAGCCTGTCTTCATACAGGGCTATCTTCTTACCTTTAATATCAGACGGCAAAGATATGAATCCGAGATCGACTTCACCCTCGGTAATCCAGTTTTCAACATCATGGTAGTCGCCGTTTAAAAGTCTTAGCTCAATATCGGGATAGTCGCCCGAAAACTCTTTTATAAGCTGCGGCAGCCAGTGAACGGCAACCGAGGAGAAACTGCCTATTCTCAGTCTGCCCCCCTCGAGACCCTTTATGTTCATGGCCGCATCCATAAGGGCGTTATGCTCGTTCAAAACAGCCCTTATATGCTTTATAATCTTTTCGCCCTCGGGCGTGAGTTTAACGCCTGCACGGCTTCGCTTTAGAATCTTGAAGCCGAAGCTCTCTTCAGCGGAATTTATCATGTGCGAAACGGCCGATTGGCTTATTCCAAGCTCGGCGCCCGCCTTTGTGAGACTGTTTAATTCATAGGCTCTCAGTATGGCCTCGTACTTTTGTAATGACATGTTAGTTCTCATCCTTACATGAAAATTATCGCTTTATTTTACAGCTCTTAAAGTTTCCCGACTCTTTTGAGGGTTTTTACAGGATTTTAGCTTATTCTCCCTCTTTGATAAATTATAATCCCGTTTATAGAATTAAATCAAGTAATTCTATAATGAAAAAGAATCATCTTAATTCAGTGAGATGCCTTATGTCTTTCCACTGACTCAGCATATCATCCATCCATGCATAAACATCCGCGGAGTATGCCTTATCCAGATGCTCCGGCGAGAAAACCTCGCCTATCTCTCCCTGCGCCACCACACTGCCCCTGTCAAGCAGCAGCGCATGAGTGCCGTAAGCCTTCGCTAATGACAGGTCATGCACAACGGATATTACCGCCCTTTTCTCTCTGCGTGACCAGTTTCGGATAAGCTCGAGTATCTGTTTTTGATAGACGATATCAAGATGATTGCTTGGCTCGTCGAGCATCAGTATTTTGGGGTCCTGCGCCAATACTTGAGCTAAGAATGTGCGCTGCAGCTCTCCTCCCGACAGAGTGAGAACAGACCTCGCGGCAAGCTCTGTAAGCCCCGTCAGCTCTAGAGCGTTTTGAACCTTTTCTTCGTCCTCTCCGCTTTTTCGAGAAAAAATCCCCGGTGAATAGGCGTAGCGGCCTAAGCGTACCACCTCTTCCACGGTAAAGGGATAGTTCACGGAATAGTTTTGGGACAGAACACCCAGATTTTGCGCCAGCTCTTTTGGCTTATAAGTCTTTATATCCTTGCCCAAATATCGGATATGACCGATGTAGCCTATATATTGCGATAAGGCATTAATAAGTGTCGTCTTTCCGGCGCCGTTGGGGCCGACTACCATAAGCCACTGGTTTTCGTCAACGGAAAAATCTATGTTTTTTAGCACTATAACTGCGCCGTAGCGTACGGACAGATTTCTGGCTTCCAACAGCTTCATCCTCGTGCGCTCCTTATTTTGTAGAATATGACGACAAACAAAGCAGCTCCGATAAGAGATGTCACAACCCCTATCGGAAGTTCCAGCGGGTTTAGGAGTGTCCTCGCAAGAAGGTCAGCCAGCATGAGAAATATCGCTCCGCCAAACAAGGATGCAGGCAGTAGTCTGCGGTGATTCGGCCCTACGAGCATACGCACTATATGCGGCGTCACAAGTCCCACAAAAGCTATCGTGCCGCCGATGGACACACAGACGCCTATGAGCGCCGACACTGTGATAAGTATTATAAGCTTCACGCGCCTAACATTTACGCCTATGTGCATGGCGTTTTCCTCTCCGATTGCAAAGGCGTTGAGCTCCCGGCTCTGAGACAGTATTACCGCACTGCATACAATGAGTGTGATAAGCAGCAGCAACGCATTCCGGTAGCTGCTGCCAGCAAGAGATCCCATTGTCCAGAATGTGATGTGCTTCACCTTGTCGGATGCAAAGGTGATGATAAGCGACATGATGCTGCTTACAAACATGGAGTATATTACGCCTATCAGGATTATCGTGTTTGTAGACAGGGAGCAGTCCAGCTTGTAGGCAAGTGAGAGGATAATTATGAGAGATAAAAAGGCAAAGAGTATCGCCATCACTATTGTGCCCGCAAACGGCAGGGACGGGATGGTGATGCCGAATGCAATCGCAATGACCGCTCCGAGCGAAGCTCCCGATGAAACACCGAGTGTGGAGCCGTCGGCCAGCGGATTTTTCAGAAGTCCCTGCATGGCGCCGCCGCACAGGGACAAGGAGGCTCCAACCAGCGCTACGCATATGACCCGCGGCAGCCGAGAGGCATAAATAATGGCCGGTGAAGAAATCTCGCCGGGTATTGAGAGCCCGAAAATCGTATTCCATATTATTGTTGCCGTGTTTCCGAACGGCACGCTTACGCTGCCCACGCTCACACAGAGAACCAACACAGCGAGCATGATAATCGCAAAGACGGCATATTCCCAGAGTCGGAAGTTTTCGCCCTCTTGTTTCATATTGGATTCCTTTATTGGGACAAGGGGGAGCGGTTTGCACCCCCCTTGTTCCAAGTGATTATTCGGCCGTTTATGCGGCATTTGCTCCATAGACAAAATCGAACATCAGCTTTGCGCCATCCGCAAGACGGGGAGCGGGACGGGAAAGCTCGTTGTTCCGGAGATTCAGTATCGCTCCGTTTTTCACGGCTGTAATCTCATTCCAGCCGTTGCGGGCCATAATCTCCTCTTCGGGAGTGGGGCCATCGCCAAAATACATGGAGATGGTCACAATATAGTCCGGGTTGCGCTCAAAAACCTGTTCTTCGGAAATTTCACCCCAACCGACAACATCATCAAAGGCGTTCTTAAGGCCAAGCATCTCGCAAATCTCATTCATAAAAGTACCGCTGCCGGCAGTCCACAAGCCATATTCAAGCGGGGATACCTCGAAATACACTGTCTTTGTGCCGTCGCCGGCTTTGGCAGCAAGATTTTCAAAGGTAGACTTCATGTCGGCAATCACGGCTGCAGCTTCGTCATCCTTAGCCATCACTTTACCGATAAGCTCAATGGCTGTGTACACACCTGCGATGTCATGCGCTTCGGTTACAATAATCTCAATACCGGCCGCCTCTAAAGCGGCAACCTGTTCCACAGTCTGCGTCATGGTGCTCATAATAAGCAGCTGCGGCTCAAGATCGATAATCTGTTCGATATTGGTGTTGGCTCCCGATTCCACCGCGGCTACATCCAGTACCTCTGAAGGATAATCACAGTATTCCCCTCTGCCCACCAGTGTATCGCCGGCGCCAATGGCATAGAGTATTTCACAGTCGGAAGCTGTCAATACTACAACGCGTGTCGGCGGCGCATCGAGCGTAACTTCCCGTCCTTTCATATCGGTGACCGTAATCGATGTGTCGGTCGGCTCGCTTTTTGACGCTGTTTGACCGCAAGCGCTGAGCAGAGACAGCAGCAGGATCAGCGCAAGAAGAAAAGCAATCTTTCTCCGGTATTTC
This sequence comes from Christensenellales bacterium, assembly GCA_050945815.1. GTDB lineage: Bacteria > Bacillota > Clostridia > Christensenellales > JBMNTQ01 > JBMNTQ01. The sequence continues at coordinate 4,090 of JBMNTQ010000074.1, read as the reverse complement.
ATCTTTTAAACTCCTCCTTACAAAATATTCAAACAAATCAATAAAAAAATGAATATTCTTGCATTTCAGGCAAGTAATATGTTATGATTTCAAACGAGAACTTCTCTTTCTTTTAGGAGAAAATGCGTTTTTTGGTGAATCTATTATACCAAATGACTTGAGACGTTCTCAACTTTTATTTGAGTTTACAACGCACTTTTAGGAGGAAAGACTTATGAAAATAAGCAAGCTGCTGAAAAAGGATGCCTTGTCACTCTCATTTGAGATATTTCCGCCCAAAACCAAAACCGCCTTTGAGAGTGTAAAAAAAGCTGCCAAAGAAATAGCCGCGCTGCAGCCTTCTTTTATAAGTGTTACATACGGCGCCGGCGGAGGCATCAGCCAATACACCTTGGACACCGCAAAGATTATAAAGGAGCTTTACGGAGTGCCGTCTTTGGCGCATCTCACCTGTGTCTCCTCTACCAGGGAAACGGTTAAGGGAAAAATTGAAGGCATCAAAGAAGCCGGAATTCAAAATATAATGGCGCTTCGCGGCGATATTCCGAAGAGTATGAAGAACACGGACAGAGAGAACTGGGACTACAATTATGCTGTGGAGCTTGTTCGTGAACTTAAAGAAACGGGAAACGATTTCTGCATCGGCGGCGCCTGCTATCCTGAAGTTCATCCTGAAAGCAGCACGCAGAAAGAGGACATTCTTCACCTTAAAGAGAAAGTTGATGCCGGATGTGAGTTCCTTACATCTCAAATGTTTTTTGACAACAACATCTTTTATAATTTCCTCTATAAAATACGGGAAGCCGGAATCACCGTCCCTGTCATTCCGGGAATTATGCCCATAACAAACGCAGGGCATATTAAAAGAGCTGTTTTACTGTCGGGCTCTTCTATACCGCAGCGGTTTAAAAGCATTGTTGATAAATTCGGGAGCGACCCCGCCGCCATGAAACAGGCCGGCATTGCCTATGCTACCGATCAGATTATTGATTTGTTTGCAAACGGAATTAACAATGTGCATGTTTATTCCATGAACAAACCCGACATTGCCCAAAAGATTCAAAGTAACCTTTCCGATATTTTGGAAAAATGAATACGATAATTATAAAAACATATAAGGCCCCGCCGGTTCGCGAAAAAGAGGCTCTGCGCTATGCCGGCTGCAGGGCGGCGGATGAAGAAACTCTGAAGCTGCTTTGCTCCTGCATTGAAGAGGCGGAAGATAAGTTAAACTACAGCGTGTGCTACGGAGAATTTCCGCTTAGCATAAACGGAGACTTATGTGATTTCGGCGTATTTTCAGTACAGTCGTCCGCACTTGCAAAAAACCTCAGCGGCTGCAGCAGGTCAGTCATATTTGCCGCAACAATAGGCGTCGGAATTGACAGGCTTATTTCAAAGTACGGCAGAATTTCCCCGACAAGATCAGTGATAATGGATGGCTTGGGGAGCGAGCGTATAGAGGCGCTGTGCAATGAATTTTGCAAAGATTATGCGCTTGAAAACGCTGTAAGTTTAAAGCCGCGCTTTAGCCCCGGATACGGAAACTTGCCGTTGATGACGCAGAAAGATGTTTTTTCGATTCTTGACTGCCCGCGCAAGATCGGGCTGAGCCTTAACGACAGTTTGCTTATGTCCCCTTCAAAGTCCGTTACCGCATTCGCCGGAATTCTCAGAAACGGCGAGCCTTAAGTATGGAAGTTGTGCTCAGACAGAAAGGAATGACTGCTTTTGAAATTTTCGGAGTTTTTAAAAACAAATAATGTCTGCCTTGATGGTGGAATGGGCACGTATTTACAGAAACAGGGCTTAAAGCCCGGGGAAAAGCCGGAAAGGTGGAATATCACCCGTCCCGACATCATAACAGACATTCATAGGCAATATTTTGATGCCGGCTGCAATGTTGTCTGCACAAACACTTTCGGAGCAAATTTATTAAATTTTGATGCAGAAGAGCTCGAAGCCATTATAAAAGCCGCCATGGAAAACGCAAAAGCGGCAAGGGAAATGAGCGCTTCTCAGGAAAATAAGTTTATAGCTCTTGATATCGGGCCCTCCGGCAAAATGTTAAAACCGCTCGGAGACCTTGATTTTGAGGATGCCGTTGCCGCTTTTTCACAGGCGGTAAAGTTCGGCGTTAAGTACGGGGCCGAGCTTGTTCTGGTAGAGACCATGAACGATTCTTACGAGACAAAGGCCGCGCTGCTTGCCGTGAAGGAAAACTGCGAGCTTCCCGTTATTGTTACAAATGCCTACGGCGAGGACGGAAAGCTCATGACAGGCGCCTCTCCCGCCGCAATGGTCACTTTGCTTGAGGGCATGGGGGCGGATGCCATCGGCGCCAACTGCTCCTTCGGACCTAAGCAGCTTGCAGGCGTTGCCGAAGAAATGCTCAAGTTTTCTTCGGTTCCCGTAGTCTTAAAACCCAATGCCGGCCTTCCTAAAATAGTCGATGGCAACACTGTTTTTGATGTGGGAGAAGAGGAGTTTGCCGAAGATGTGGCGGCGCTTGTTAAAAAAGGGCTTCGAGTTTTCGGCGGCTGCTGTGGCACAACACCCGAATACATAAAGGCGCTCAGTTTAAAAACCAGAGAGCTTCCGCCGCTGCCTGTATATGACAAAAACCTGACTCTTGTTTCATCATACAGCCGCGCCGTAAGCTTCGGTGATGCGCCTATCCTTATCGGAGAGCGCATAAATCCCACCGGGAAAAAGCTTTTTAAGCAGGCGCTTTTAGACAACGATATGGACTACATTTTAAATGAGGGAATTAAACAGCAGGAAATGGGCGTTGACATACTTGACGTCAATGTGGGCATACCCGGAATCGACGAAGTGAAAATGCTCGAAAACAGCATTTTGGAGCTGCAGTCTGTTTCCGATCTTCCCTTACAAATAGACACGGCAAACATAGACGCAATGGAGGCGGCGCTTCGCAAATATAACGGCAAAGCGATGATAAACTCCGTTAACGGCAAAGAGGAAAGCATGAAAGCCGTCTTTCCGCTTGTGAAGAAATACGGCGGCGTGGCGGTTGCTTTAACTCTTGATGATAACGGCATACCCGAGACCGCTTCCGGAAGAGTTGAAATTGCAAAAAAGATTCTGGAAGTTGCCGAAACCTACGGAATAAGTAAAAAAGACATTGTTTTCGACCCGCTGGCAATGACGATAAGCGCAGACAGTTCAGCCGCAAAGGTGACGCTTGAAACCCTTGAGCGAATAAGAAATGAGCTTGGCTGTCACACATCTTTGGGTATTTCCAATGTTTCCTTCGGCCTACCCAACAGGGACGCGGTGAACAGCACCTTCTTTGCGCTCAGCTTATCAAAAGGGCTCAGCGCGGCAATTATGAATCCGCATTCCGTCGATATGATGAAGGTATATTACAGCTATAAGGCGCTTTCAGGTCTTGATGAAAACTGTGAAAAATACATTGCCGCGGCTGATTCCTTCACTCTTGCAGGCGAGCCTTTGACTGCAAAAAAAGAAGTAAGTGAGACAGAAATTGCATCCAAGCTTCAACACTCGATAATCAAAGGCCTTAAGGACAAGGCGGGCGAGCATACCAAGGACTTGCTTAAAACCATGCACTACTTGGATATTGTCAACAACGAGATTATCCCTGCGCTCAACACCGTGGGAGTGGGATTTGAAAACAAAACTCTGTATCTGCCGCAGCTCTTAATGAGCGCCGAAGCCGCAAAAAGCTCCTTTGAAAAAATTAAGGAGTTTACCGCCATGTCCGGCAATGCGCCCTCCGACAAAGGCCGCTTTGTTATTGCCACCGTGGAGGGTGATATACACGATATCGGGAAAAATATTGTAAAACTCTTGCTTTCGAATTACGGCTTCAACGTTATCGACTTGGGCAAAGACGTACCCGCTCAAACGGTTGTCGATGCGGTTATTGAGCATAAAGCTCCCCTTGCGGGACTTTCGGCGCTTATGACCACCACCGTGCCCGCCATGGAAAAAACAATTAAGCTTTTGCGGGAAAAAGCCCCGTGGTGCAAAGTTGTTGTCGGCGGGGCGGTTTTGACAAAAGAATACGCTGCGACAATCGGCGCTGACAAATACGCAAAGGATG
>JBMNTQ010000073.1:0-9302 GCA_050945815.1 Christensenellales bacterium | reverse complement strand
CGAGAGACATCTCTTTCGCGGCCTTCTTGTTCAATTTGGAGGGCTTCAATCAATCATCTTACTCAATCTCAATGCGGCAACTCTTGTCAACTTTCTCCGCCTTAGGAACCACAATGCGCAGCACGCCGTCCTCCAGCTTGGCAGCAATGCCGTCCCCTTTGATATCGGAAAGATACGTACTGCGGCTCATCGAACACATTCGCCGTTCCTTGTGGATATAGTTTTTCTCTTCCTTCTCCACCTGTTCCTCCCGGTCAACGGAAATGCTTACTTGCCCGTCTTGGAAACTCAGGCCAATTTCCTCCTTCTTAACCCCCGGAAGTTCAGCCTCCACAACGTACTGCGTTCCTTCGTCCTTTACATCAATCTTGAAGGTGTCGCAAGACAAGTTCCTGCCCAACGACCAAGGGTCGCTGAAAAAGTCGTCCAGCATATTGTAGAAGCTGTTTCTCCCCGCTGTTCTCAATTGTCCCCTGTTTCTGTTGAATGGTACCAATCCGGCCATGATCAACAACTCCTCTCATGTAGTATTTTAGCACTCAACATCTTCGAGTGCTAACAATATTATACATTATAGTGATAGATTTGTCAATTATCTTGCTATTTTTTGAGAATCATTTGGAAAAACCCCCCGTTTCCGGGAAACATCCCCACTCCTATACGCCAACGATACTCGGGGTAAGCAACTTATACGATAAAAGGCGTCACATAAGCATAAAAGGGCAACAGCAACACCGTCGCCAAGGCCGTGAAAGCATAGTTCTGATAATTGCTGTCCGCAGGCATCGCAGCCATCACCACAGCTACAGCAGCACCCTCCTTGGGCAGCCGCAGCAGGGCGCACACGATCAGCACCACAACCGGAGCAAGAACCGCACGCAGCAGAGCCAGAGTCATCAGCCGCCGAGACGGACGCACCGAATGTTTCGCCGCATAGATACGAATGGTCACACAGAAAACCATCAAAGGCAATGCAATATAGCCGATATAACGGCTGCTATCCACAAAAAACAGGGGCAGCTCCAAGCCCGTCAGGTTTACCGCCAGCCCCAACAGAGCCGCCAGAGAAGCCAACGCCATCTCGCTGGCCTTCCCCCGGTAACGAAAGGCCAGACGCAAAGGCATCAATCCCACCAAGCAGCAAGCGGCATACTGAATCGCCGCCTCCCCCCACACCAGCGTGATAAACGGAAACGCCAGCATCACATTTTCCGGCAAAGCGGCCAGCCGCCCCAGCTTCTGTCCGGGAATCCTGGCAGCCTTATAAAAGGACATACCCGCTCCCACCATCAACACAGCCCCAAAAAAAGTACAAAGAGCGCACAGCAACGCCGCCTGCCAAGAAATCGGGTCATTCGTGCCGGTAAAAGCATGGAAAACATAGCAGGGCAACATCACATAATAAATCAGTTTTTCGAAAGCGAAACGGCTCTGGTGGTTAAGTATGCTCCTTCGAATTGCAACGACGCCCACCGCCGCCACAATCCCCAGCGCCATCATCCCCTGAAGGATCAGCAACACAGGCCAAAACCTCCTTGCTTAAAAGAACGTAAACAACAACATATACAACGGAATCACCACAATACTAAGCAGCGTCGTCACAGAGAACAGCAAAGCAGAATAATTCCCGTCCGCCCCATAACGCTCGCTAAACACATATCCCTGAGAAACCGCCGGCATCGCCATCTGTAAAATATAAATCTTGGTATACATAGTATTCAGCCCAAAAAGCAGCGCAGCGCCCCAAACGAGGGCCGGCCCCAGCAAGAACCGACAGAAGATCACGCTCAAAAGCCCCTTCTCATAGCGCAAACGGCCGCGAAACATCCCCATCCGATAGAGTATCACGCCGCCCAAAACCACAGTCAGCGAACCGCCGGCATTGCCCATCAGGGCAAGAGCGCCCTCTAAAAAAAGCGGCAGCCGCACCGCCAGCGCCACAACCACAACCCCAGCCAGCACGAAAATAAGCCCCGGCGAAATCATACCCTTGAGCGTATCCGCCGACCAGAATCTAGCATACTGCTGCCCGTCCCGCCGTATGGAATAGTTGCCCACCGACCAAAAAAGCACCGTACAGCCCAGAAAGAAAAACATAATGGCCGGCAGTCCTTCCTCCCCGAAAAGCGCCAGACAAACCGGCAGTCCGATAAACATAGCATTAGACGCCGCCGCATGGGTACGAAAATTCCCCCGGCGGTTCACCGGCAGCTTAATCAGCCGCCCAATGCCCTCCGCCAAGATAAAAAGCAGCCCCACCGACAAAAAGGACGCCAAAAAGGCCGGAAGTGCAGTCTCCAGCATTTCCGGCGTCAATCGGGAGTATATGGAGTTAAACAGCATACACGGCGCCAACACCGTGCTGGTCACCACCGACATCTTCCTCGTCATATCCAGAGGCAAAATCCCCTTGGCAGTAAACCCATATCCTATTGCCAGCATAGCAAATATGACCATCACGGCCTGCAACGCAATCACCACGATCATCCTGCGGCCCCCTCCTATCCTCCGTCACCCATGCCGCTCTGCCTCCGCACAGGAGCCCGAATCCCTCCCGCCCCATCAAGAACGGGGGATAAAAGAATGATAAATCGAGCGCAACGCTTCCTCAAAGTCATCGTTGTGTACCCCGATGATGATATTCAGCTCACTAGAACCCTGGTCAATCATGCGTATGTTGATATTACTCAATGAAAGGGCGGTAAATATCCGCGCCGCCATACCAACTCGGTTCTGCATACCGTGCCCCACCGTAGCGATCAGGGCAATATCCTCCGTCACATGCAAAGTATCCGGCTGACATTCCTTACGAATGTCCCGCAAAAGGGCCTCTTTGTTGTCACGGTTCATATAGCTGCTGTCCACCACCAAACACAGGGTATCGATGCCGGAGGGCATATGCTCAAACGGAATGCAATAGCGCTCCAGAATAGACAACAATCTGCGCCCATAGCCTAAGGTAGCGTTCATCATCGCCTTTTCCAACGTAATTACGTTGAAACACTTGCGCCCGGCAATACCGGTAATCGGATCGCTGACCACATCGTCCGGAATACGGCTGACAATCATCGTCCCAGGCTCGCCCGGCGCATTGGTGTTGCGCACATTAATAGGAATCCCCGCCTCCTGCACCGGGAAAATAGAGTGTTCGTGCAAAACCGTCGCGCCCATATACGATAGCTCCCGCAATTCTCGGTACGTCAACAAGCGAATCACTCGGGGGTTATGCACGATCCGCGGATCGCACATCAAGAATCCAGAAACATCCGTCCAATTCTCATACAGTGCAGCATTCGCCGCCCGGGCCACAATCGCGCCGGTCACATCCGAACCGCCCCGGGAAAACGTTTTAATCCGCCCATCGGGCATACTGCCGAAAAAGCCCGGAATCACCGCCTTTTTGTGAGACTGCAAAAGCCGCCCCAAAACCTGATCCGTCCTTATCTGATCAAAACTGCCGTCTTCCTGAAAGAAAATCCCCTCCGACGGATCCAGAAAATCATAATCCAAATATTTCGCCAAAACCAGGCCGCTCAAATATTCCCCCCGCGATGCAACATAATCTGCGCTGGTGCCTTCCCTCAGCTTCCCTTCAATCTTACGGATTTCCGGCTCCATATCATAGTCCATCCCCAAGTCCCGGATAATCTCCTGAAAACGCAGGAACACCTGCTGCAAATCATTGGAATAATCCTGGCAATCCTCTGCCTTTTTGTGGATACCATACAGCATATCCGTCACTTTAACATCCTTGTAGCTGCGCTTTCCCGGCGCAGATGGCACAACATACGCCCGCTGCGGATCCGCCTGAACAATTGCAGCAACCTTCTTAAACTGCTCGGCGTCCGCCAAAGAGCTCCCCCCAAATTTCGCAACCTTCACCTGCATAAACAATCCCCCCCGCAAGCGCTAGCCAATGCGCCTGCATTCGATATAATAGCGCTTATCCTGCGCATAGCCGATAGAAAATGTCTTTTTGGGCAAAACCCCATATTCCTCCACCGTCTGAAACATGCTGGTCTTATCCAGCGCCGGCATAAACAGCCCCAGCCCTTCCTTAGAAAGGGTACACAACGTTTCATCGCCGTGGATATAGTCCACCTTCTTACCCAGTCCCTCCAGCGCATCCAACGCCGGCTGCAAGGTGCCATAATGCAGCAGATGGGTCGGCGGCATAAACAACACGCCCACCTTCTTGCCATGGCAAAACGCAAGGGCATGGGCACACTTGGGCGAATGCTTCGCCAGCTTCATGGCCGTCGGCAAATCATCTAAATATTGCACCGACGCCCCGGGCAAAAAGCCGCATAAAAAGCCCAAGGTCGCCTCCTCGTCCCCAAACAACATCCGGTGAATAGGGTGCAAAACCATCCCTTCGCCATGCAGGTTCACCAGCTCCACCAAAGTATAGCGCGCCGGATGCTCCTCCTGCTCCTTCGGGTTCAGGCCCGCCTTAATTTCCTCCCAGTAGGCCTTGGCTGTCGCCAGCGAATGGTTTCCGTCGCCTACCGCAAACAACATCCCCTCGTTCAGGCTCAGGGCCGACAACGCCTCCTCCATCTTAGGGAAATGCTCCTTGCCCACAAAGAGGCCCTGAATATGGCCGCCGCCCAGCATCAACTCAAAATCATACAGCAAAGGCAAATCCTTGGAAGCCAGCGGCTCAATCAAGGTTTTGTCGATATCATCCACCAAAACCATACTATGCGGCAGCTCCAACGTTGCGCCCCGGCGCACCTGCAAGCGCGGCGGAATACGGCTCTCAATCGTCCCCTCCGTCGGCCGTATCAAAGGCTTAGCTCCGGGCTCAAAGCTATAACGTTCCAAATCAATGGCCGCCACCAAGCCCAAGCGTTCGCCGTCTCGGGTCTGCCGGCGCACCAGCACAAACCCCTCCGACAGCTCCTTTAGCAGGCCCTCCTCCTGATAAGCACGCATCTTGCTGTGAATCGACTGAATCCGCTGCTCTTTGCCCGGCTCATCCAGATAAACCTCCGGCAAAATCAGATGCAGCGCCGACGCAGCATCCCCCACCGTCTGCTCACACTGCTTCCAATATTCCCCCTCCGACGTGAATTGGTCACAGGCAACCACCGCCCATCTTTCCAGATCGGTTTTCGGCAGCAAAATATGCGGAGCGCGTATCCCATACTTTTCAAATCCCATCTTGTCACTTCCCCCCTCGTCTGCAGGCACAAAAGCCCGGTCTCCCCTCATTCCCAAAAACACCATCCAACAATCCTTTTCCGCCCTGCACGCCCAGCGCGCGCAAGGCTATTCAAGCACAATAATTTTACATGATGTCAGCTATAAAATCAAATACAGCATAGGCTTATTACCAGAAAACCAAGAATTTTCCTGTCCAATGCTTTATAATAACAACAGGAGGCAAATACTATGGATCTTTTTTCCCACATCGAACAAAACCGCGGGCCGCTAGCCGACCGTATGCGGCCGGAAACCCTAGACGAATTCATCGGCCAGCAGCACCTGATCGGCAAAGGCAAGCTGCTGCGCCGCGCCATCGAAGCAGACGCCCTGCAAAGCAGCATCTTCTTCGGGCCGCCGGGCTGCGGCAAAACCACCCTGGCCCATATTATCGCAAAAACCACCCACAGCCATTTTATCAAAATCAACGCCGTTTCTGCCGGTGTCAAAGAGGTGCGCGAGCTGCTCGCCCAAGCGGAATACGAAAGAAAAATACACGGCACGTCCACCTATCTTCTGCTGGACGAATGCCACCGCTGGAGCAAAGCCCAATCCGACAGCATCCTGCCCGCCCTGGAGAAAGGCATCGTACGCTTCATCGGCTCCACAACCGAAAACCCTATGGTGTCCATGACCGGCGCCATCGTCAGCCGCTGCCGCCTGTTCCAGTTCTATCCGCTAGGCGCTCAGGATATCATCGAGGTCTTAGCTGCCGCCCTTTCCAACAAACAGCGCGGCCTGGGAAGCTGGAATCTCAGCGCAGAAGAAAACGCCCTGGAACATCTCGCCGCAGTCGCCAACGGCGACGCCCGCAGCGCCCTCAATGCATTAGAGCTGGCAGCGCTAACCACGCCCCCCGGCGAGGACGGCGTCATCCGCATCACCCTTGCCGTCGCAGAAGAATCCATCCAACGAAAAGTGCTGCAATGCGACGAAACCCAATTCTACGATATGCTGTCCGCCTTCTGCAAAAGCCTGCGAGGCTCCGACAGCGACGCAGCGTTGGCCTGGTTTGCCCGGCTAATCACCGCCGGAGTCGACCCGCGCATCCTCGCCCGCCGCATCATCGCCCACGCTTCCGAAGACGTCGGCCTCGCCAACCCCCAGGCCATGGTACAAGCCGTCGCCGCCGCCCAGGCACTGGAATTCAACGGTATGCCGGAAGCGCGGCTCAATCTCGCCCAGGCCATCATCTTTCTCTGCGAAAGCCCCAAGTCCAACGCAGTGGTCACAGCGGTAGACCTGGCCTTCCAAGACGCGCAAAACAGCATCGACCAGCCTGTCCCCCTCCATCTTCGCGATACCAGCTACCAAGGAGCAAAATCTTTGGGCAACGGCCAGGGCTATCTCTACCCCCACGATTTCCCCGGCCACTATGTACGTCAGGCCTATATGCCGCCGGATGTTTCCGGCAAGCAATACTACCTCCCCACCAGCCAAGGCAGCGAAGGGAAAATCAAAGCGGCCAAAGAAACCCGAGAAAAAAAGCCGGACAAGCCCTCAAGCTAACGCCCCGCTTTCTGTCACACAAAACTGTCCCGCCCTACAAAAAGGCTCCGCAGCTATTTACCGCGGAGCCTTTGTTTTATATCCTTCGTCTACTTCTTTTCAATGCCCAGCTCTTGTACGTGCCGCCCAATATGCTGTTCCAAAAGCTTATAATATTCCTCTTCCCGCTCAAACCCCAAAGCATACAGCGCATCTTTGAACATATAATTGCCCCGTTCGTCCTTTACAGTCAGAATATACCCATATGTGATGTGCATCAACTGCCGGGTATCCACCTTCTCCACATCCAGCAAAGAAGCCAGCTCATCATCCGGCAAAGCGTCCACATCCGGGCAATTCTCCAGCTTACCGCTAACATGGTAAAGCTTCCCCGCCTCCACAAACTTTGTCTTTGCGTAATTATAAATCTTACGAAACAGCTCCGGCGCATACAGCGCAATCAAGCGCACAAACTCCAGCCAGTTGGTTCCGGAGGTTTTTATATGATACCTGCCGCCGGTACGCTCCCCAACAATGGGAAACACGGAAAACTTATCGCTGCCGGAATGCACGCTGATACGATAGCCAAAATGGTCGGCAATACGCTCATGGATATCAAAATCCACCTCAAACTGCCCCAAATTGCCCATATAGTCCACGCCCTTTTGAAATTCGCCCACAAACCGCGGCGCTATGCTCCCGATATCCACGCCGCGCTCCAGCAATTCATTGGCCACAATGTAATGGGCTGCCGGCTCGGTTTCCGCCAGCGTCTCATCAATGGAAACCTCAAAATCAATGTGCCGCCCACATTTCTTCACAACTTTATAATAGATCTCCTCAGCAAAATCAATCGCCTTCCCATAAACTAACAGGGTCTGGTAATACATCTTGTCGTCAAAGGGCACCTTCACCCCATTTTTCAAGATGATCTCCTGGCCCAGATACTTCGCTTCCATGCTCTTACGATATTTCGCGTCCAGCTTCCCATAACGAGCCTTCCTCTCATCTTGAGACAGAGCGTAAATATCATTATCAATGTTCTCCGAACAGTCCAGCGTAATCATAGTAAAGCCGCAAGACAAAGCATTCGCCACCTCATCGGCCGTTTTTAGGTGGTCGCCGTCCGCTCCAAAGCCCTCCATATAGTTTTCCTGGAAAACAGCCCACGATGCGTCCATCAAAACGCCCCCATAGGTGCGTCCCATCAGCTTCAGCTCCCGCATAGACTGCTGAGCAATCACAGGAAACACCCGATAGTGCCGCAACAAGCGCAAATGTCCGGCAGAAGCCAGGCCCAACCTGTCCCCCAGGCCAAAGGTAATGTCCCGGCCCTTGTAGGAAACCGGCACCATATACGGAAAATACTCCCGCAAGACATGGTTGTTCGCCAAATTCAACGGACAAACCTTAGCGTCCTTCAAGCCCTTAATCTCTTTCCCTTCCAGCTTGTCCAAAACAACCGAAGGCCCGCTGGCGATCAAAACCTTCTCTTTCTTGTCCCGCGCAATAAAAAACACCGTCCCGGCCGCCGTCTGAATAGAATCAGCGTACACACCGTACGTTTCAAAATCGGCAGATAGCTCCTTCATCTGCGCAGCTGTCGCGTTCTGCTCCAGTAACAGTTTATAGCCCGCCAATGAAAACACCTCCAAATATGATGTCGCCCTACTTAAAAAGTTAGTTAACACAATAGGATTCTACAGTCCAATCTCCTTTTCCTTCTAATTCCCTGCAAAAAGCAATATCTTAATATGCTCCCCTGCCGGACTCGTGCCGCAGCAAGTCAAAATCCACACCGCTCACCAGCACGATATTGCCGTAGGGCGTGCATTCCCCGGTACGCACCACAGCCACCGCCCCGCCGCACATCTCCTTCAGCTTTTCATGGGAAATATGATGCACAGGCAGGTCTTCTCGGGCGTCCCTGCGCAAAACTGCCCGTATTTGCGCATAAAGCTGCGGAGAAACATCCTGCGTCTCCTGAGCCACCAGCGCTTCCTCCAGATAAAGCTCCCTCAATACAACCCGCAGCACATCGGCCAACCTGGGGTTTTGATAGTCCAAGGCCAAATCAATGCGCCGCACGCCGCTGGGAACAGGCAGCCCGGCATCCCCCAACACAATATACTGAAAATGCCCCATAGAAGCCACTGCTTCCGACAACGCGCTGTTCAAAATACCCACCGATTTCATCGCTTCGCCTCCTACTCCAGCCTTGTCCACCCTTTTGTTCCAAGCCCGCCCGGCGGATACGACAAATCCACCGGCAGCTCCCGCTGCAAAACGGCTTCCTCCGGGCTAATTCTACATCCATACGCCCGCGCCTCCACCCCTTCTGCACAAGCCCTGGCCAAAGCCTCGGCAAAGGCCGGATCCGTACGCCAATTGGGCGCAACCTTCCTCCCGTCCTCCCGCTGCACCACAAACAAAACAGCAGCGCGCGCTCCCTCTCTGGCCAACTGAGCCAGCTCATCCACATGCCGCCGCCCGCGCACAGTCGGCGCATCCGGAAAAAGCCCGATGCCGTCCTCCACCAACGTCACGCCCTTCACTTCGATATACGCCACAATATCCTTGCCGCAATACAACATAAAATCCAAGCG
>JBMNTQ010000072.1:0-9368 GCA_050945815.1 Christensenellales bacterium | reverse complement strand
CGGCCAGCTTGGACTTGGGCTGAACGCCCACCATGCGCTCGGCCTCGATTCCATCCCGGAACAGAATGACGGTGGGGATGGTCATCACGCCGTACTTGGCCGCAAGGGAAGGATTCTCATCGACATTCACCTTGCCGACCACCGCCCCTTCGGGGGCCTCGGCCGCCAACTCGTCGATGACGGGGCCAAGCATGCGGCAGGGACCGCACCAGGCCGCCCAAAAGTCAACCAGCGCAGGCCCTGTTCCATTGAGCACGGTGGCCTCGAAAGATTTTTCATCAAAAGTCATTAACGCCATATTTTTCATCCTTTCACCCGATCGCATCTGCTATATAGTATAACACATTCAAAAAAGAAAATAAGTATTGACATTCTATCGAAAAACGATATAATTATTTGTGCTTGTGTGTATGATGCCGAATTGTGTAACGGTAGCACGGCAGACTCTGACTCTGTTTGTCTGGGTTCGAATCCTAGTTCGGCAACCAAGCAAAAAAACCCCGATGCCTATACGGTCTTCGGGGTTTTTGTTTTTTTATTTTTTAGGGTCGTTTGGATCTGAAAGCTCACCTAAACCCGCCTAATTGTAGTACTAACTGTAGTATCAAAACTAAGGATTGCGACAAGAAAACAGGCCCGCAACCGTTGCGACCCTCGGCTTTTTCGAAGGTCGAAACATCTGGAACAATGTAGTAACATAAAATTGTAATCACCGACACTTCGCGCATCTGTTGTATGGGGTGAGGGGCCATGATTGAGCGCATTATATTCTTGATATTTGGTGCATGGATTGCTCCGCTTCTTATCATTTGTGGGGTGATTCGTTTGTGATCCCTTTTCTTGGCCTGTCAGAGCAAGACAAAGACTTGGTGACCACAAGTGCGCTTATCGGATGCCTTTCTTAACCTCTTGCAAAGACTTCATGTCGAGGTCATCGACAAAGCCGTCAAATCCCTGCTGAAACGCCGCTCTTGCGGCGTCGTCCGCTTTGGCGAGTTTGGCATAGGGCGCGGCGGCCTCGGGGTTGTTTCGAGCAAAGTCCACGAGATTCATAAGCAGCTCGTTCTTTCGCTCGGCTCGGATGAATTTTCTCATCTGGTCAGAAAAGTTTTCCTCAAGCGGCTTGACGGGAGAAATCCCGCCCTTTGCCGCCTTTACGACCTTGGCCGTCCCGATGTTTCGACCGCTGGCGATGTGGCTCCCGAAACCGCCGTCTTGGTCAACTCGATAGGTTGGAATATAATCGGGGTACATTTCACGCATGGCCTGATATTGAGCCTCGGAGAGCAGTCCGCTATCGACCGCCCACTCCCGCATGAATTTATCCCAATACTCGCCGATTTGCTGCGCCTTTTCCAAAAGGCCGGGGTTCGTGGCCTCCATTTCGGCAACGACCCTTGCGGATTGCTCCGCTGTCGCGTCCAAAACGGGTTTACCTTGGGCTTGTCTCGAAATGTTGTGCTTGTGCTGCATGTACTCGTTGAGCGTTTTTAGCTCGAATTCAGGCATATCGACCATCTGTTTCCACGACACATCAAGGGGATTGCCCATGCGGTCGACCATTCCCTTTTCCAAGGTGTAGTCGAGCGTTGGGCATGGCTATGCCGCCACCGGCTATGAATAAAGTAATCAGAGAAACGGGGAAAATTCCTCCGGGGATCATCCGTATTTTAGATGCAACGTCTCTCTTGTCAGTTTTTGGCCATTTCGTGACAGTGATTTACAGGGCCTTGCTCACATATTATTTCTCTTCTGTACAGCCAAGGGCATCCAAAATCTTCTGATAGCCGCCAAGCTCAAGTTGAGAGGCACCGTTCTTTAAAAGCGTCTTCATCTTCTCTTCCTTGGCGACACGGGCGTCGGCTTTCTCAGCGGCTTCATCCGCCATATCATACGGAATCACCACAACACCGTCACAGTCCGCAAGGATGACATCTCCGGGATTCACCACTACGCCGCCGCAGGAAATCGGATGGTTGATGGTGCCAAGGGTTGCCTTGGAGGTCCCCAAAATGCTGATGCCCGTGGAAAACACGGGAAAGCCCATTTCAATGATTTCCGCGCTGTCTCTGACAGAACCGTCGAACACCATGCCGAAAATTCCGCGTGTGATACATTCTGTTGCAAGCACTTCTCCAAAAGGACCGGAGTAAATGGTTCTGCTGCTGTTAATGACAAGGACATCTCCCGGCTGCGCCATGCTGATGGCCTTTATCAGCATGATGTTATCGCCGGCATGCGTCTGAACCGTTAAAGCACGGCCAACACACTTCATGCTTCTGTCAAGGGGCTTGATTTCGGGCTTCATCGCGCCTATTCTCCCTATGGCTTCATGAATGGTTGCAGCCGAATGCTTTGCAATTTTTTTCAGGCAGTCATCACTTGCTATGGGGCGTGTTTTATAAATATTGATCATTTGTTATTCTCCCAGAAATTCAGGATTTCTATACAGGATTCTTCCGTCAACGATTGTACAAACAGGAATCAAAATCTTATCTGCAGTTTTTATGACACCCCTGGCATCAACAAGCGGGAACTTGCCTTCCTTAATCTTAAGGATCGTAATATCTGCGGTGCTGCCCTCTGCCAGCGTTCCCCATTCACCTTCCATGTGCATGGCGCGGGCCGGAGTTGCTGTGACTGCCTTGATAACCTGAGGGAGCTCCATTCCGAGAAGCCATGCTTTGGACATAACGTTGGACAGATTATAAATTGGTCGGCAATTCCATGTCTTTGTGGTCGTATCACTTCCAATCAAATCCGGATAGAAGCCTTCGTCAAATGCCTTTTCGCTGATTTCCCAGCTAAAGTTCATGCCGCCGTGCGCCAAGTCGAAAAGCACGCCACGCCTCTTGGCCTCCCATACCTCCTTTAAAACTTTGCCTGACGAACCAAGAATGGTATGGCCATAGTTGTTGTAAGCGTGGCAATATACATCGCCTTCCTGCAGATAAGAAATAAATTTGGGAACGGGAACCGGAGGGTCTGTCGGGTGCAGCATTACCTTCTTGCTAAAGTTCTGTGCAATTTCCTCCCCTCGAATGAGTGTGATGATGCCCAGATCTTTGACGATATCTCTGGAAATTCTCACCTTGAGGCCGAGGATGCTGTCGCCGTCTCTTTCAAAGGCTTCTTGAAATGCCTCGATCTTCCAGGTTGTGGGGTCAAGCAGTTCTTTGAACTGATCCGAAGATTGACCAAGCGGACTTACATTGATATAAATTCTAGACTTAACTGTAGCTGTCTTTAGCCTGTCCAGAAGCGAGCGATAATTGTTTACCCCCGTGCAGCCGCAATCCACCACTGCGGTCACGCCATTTGGGATGGTACATAGGTCGGGGTGGATTCCAATAAAGCTACCGCCCCAGTTGATATGGCCGTGATAGTCAATCAAACCGGGAACGACCAGACAACCGCCTGCGTCAATCTCGCTTTCGGCCGTACAATCTCCGGCGGCCACTCCTATTTTTCCGAATCGAATGCCGACATTTCTGACTGCGTCCAGATTCCTGTATGGATCGATCACTCTGCCGTTTCGAATCAGCAGGC
The DNA here is from genome assembly GCA_050945815.1 of Christensenellales bacterium. Lineage (GTDB taxonomy): Bacteria > Bacillota > Clostridia > Christensenellales > JBMNTQ01 > JBMNTQ01. The sequence continues at coordinate 5,819 of JBMNTQ010000072.1, read as the reverse complement.
TGAGTTTGGAATCCACCATGTGTTTATACGGCCCCTCTCTTGGAATACTTCTTCACAGCCTTTATAATACTCGGGCCAAATGTGCCAAAAATAATCAGGGCGAAAAGTACAAGACATAGCGGTCTTCCCATAAAATAAAAAAGGGGATTGACCTCAAGTGCCTCGCAGATTGTAATTGTTCTGATGAAGCCATCTTCGGTAAGACCGCCCAGAAGAATACCCAGTATAAAAGCAGATTCCGGATAGGCCGCCATATTCATAAGAAAGCCGAGAATGCCAAAGATGATTAGGACCGACATATCGAATGCTCTGTTTTGAATGGAAAAGGATCCGAGAACCACCAGTACCGCAATGATGGTATTTAGTACTGCTGGCGGTACACTTAAAATTTTTTTGAAAAAGTGCGTAAAGAATATACCCGCAGGCAGCATAATGATATTGGCAAAGAGGAACAGGATGATGACTGAATAAGTGATTCCACTCTGTTTGGTGAACATGGATGCACCGGGAATCAGGCCCTGAATCATAAGCCCGCCAAGTAGAACTGCGGCAGCAGCGCTTCCAGGAATGCCAAGGGTAAAGAGCGGGATCATCGCAGCGCCCGTTGTTGCATTGTTTGCCGCCTCAGGAGCCGCAACTCCTTCAATCGCACCCTTACCGAATTCTTCGGGATGCTTGGAATGTTTCTTGGCATCGTTATAAGCTATAAACGCAGAAATATTTGGCCCTGCGCCGGGCAGCAGACCCACCCAGATTCCAATTAAAACACCTCTGACCGCGGGAGCGATACACTTTTTAAAATCTGTCCACGGAAGCAGCCATTTACCTTTCAGCTCTGCGACTTCCATTTTCGTGATTTCCTGGCCTTTGTGAATTTCAATGCAGATTCTTAAAACCTGAGCAATGGAGAACAGCCCCAGAATGACGACTGTTTCATTAAATCCGTCATTCAGATAGATGTTTCCAAAGGTGAAACGATTTACATAAGTTCCTGGCGTGAAACCTACTGTGCACAGCAGCATTCCAAGGCAACCTGCAAGCATCCCCTTCTTTAAGCCAGAGGAGGAGAGGCTGGCGATGATGCTGATGCCCAAGATCCCAAGAAGGAAGGTTTCTGCAGAGTCAAATTTCAAGGAGAATCTTGCAAGAGGGGGAGACAAGAGCAGCATCATGAGAGCCGAGAAAACACCGCCAAATACAGAGGCATACAGGGCGGTGCTTAACGCCCGCATTGCCTGACCCCTGCGGGTCATCTGGTACCCATCCAGAGTTGTCACGACATTGGAGCCTGTACCGGGCGTATTTACCAAGATCGCCGTAAAGCTTCCGCCCAAAATGGTGGTCGTATAGATTGACATGAGCATGGCAATGGCCGGAATCGGATCCATACTGTATGTGATTGGAAGAAGTAAGGACATACCAATGACCGCATTGATTCCGGGTAGAGCGCCCATAATCAAACCGCCGACAATTCCAATCAGAAGCGCGATGCCCATCTGCACGGTAAACAGGTTATCCAACAGTACGGGAATTGCTTCTACTATCCCGTTATACATATTTTCTCCTCCGATCAAAAAAACAGTGCGTGCGGCATACGCACACCCAAGAATTTTACAAACAGCAGATAAATGAACACTTCCATAATCACAGTCGTTGCAACGATGCCCTTCCAGTTTTTATACTTCAGTGACAACGTCATCGCAGGCATAAAAACTGCCGTGGAAAGAAAGTACCCGATATATTGGATTGCCACTATATAAGCAATCAGGCCGACGGTTGCTATCGCAGGAATTTTAAACTCTGGCAGGCAAATCATACCCGGGGCCTCAGCACCCTCTGCCAGAAGCTTTTTCCCCTTTTTATGTTGCCCAACGGCATCGATCAGATTGATGACCGACAAGACCAAAACCAGCATGGAGAAGACTTTCGGAAAATTGTCTGAGGGTGCTATGATTTTTTGCGAGGCAATCAGGAAGTATCCTCCGATAATAAGTCCCAGGCTGGGAATAATCAAATCCTGATGAAAAGATTTTTTGATTTTCATACCGATAGCTCCTGTTTTAAAATTCAATCTCCGGCGGCAGCACCCTGCCGCCGGAGAAAAGTCTGTTTACCAGCCAAATGTCGGGACAATGCCCTCAAAAATCGTCTTCTGTTCTGCTACAAACTGATCGTACTCATCCAGAACCTGCAGCTTTGTTTCCATGCCCGTAGCATCCATCAGCTCAATATATTCAGGCTGTTCAACGGCCCACTGAAGCGCCGCGACAAACTTCTGAACAATCGCGGGATCTACATCCTTGCTGCACGCAATCCCTCTGTTGGAGCCGTATACAACATTGATTCCGCATTCCAGAGCCGTTTTTGTGTCAGGCAGGAATTTGGATCTTTCATCAGCAAAAATTCCAAGAATTTTTGCCTCTCCGTCGTCCTGAAGCTGCTTGGCGTCGCCGACATTCCCGATGTATACATCCACATGGCCGCCCTGAAAGGTTGCCTTTCTTGCGGAAATACCGCCGTCTGTGTTGATGATCTTCAGGTTTTTGCAGCCGGTTTCATCGATAAGCATGCGAAGCGTAATATCATGACAGTTTCCAGGAACGCCCACTGCCACAAGGATGTTTTCGTTCGAATTAGCCTTTGCGTATGCAATGAAATCTGCAAGATCATTACAATCCTTGAATCTCTCGTCGTCAGGATGTACTGCAAGCGCCGCACCTTCAGAAATAATATTGGCTACCATAGTGAACTCCTCGGGCCGATGCTGACCATTGTCACCCGGGCTCATGTACATAAACACATCAGGAATAAGCATCATGCAGAATGAATATCCATCTGGATCTTCCTTTAAGCATTTGTCCTGTGTCACCACGGTGCCTTCGTTGATGTTGACGATGCTGACGCCGAGATGAGGTTCAAGGACCTTGGAAAGGGCGCGGAAGTTTACATCAACCGTTCCGCCCGCCTGAGCAGAGTAGAAATTGATGTTTTTGCTTGGCCAGTCAGCAGCAGGGTCTGCGGCGGCGGGCTCTGCGGTAGATTCTGTGGATTTCTTTGATGCTCCACAAGCTGCAAGAGAAAGGATCATTGCGAGCACAACAAGAGCTATTAAGAACTTTTTCATGCTTTTTCCTTCTTCCTTTTTAATTATTGATGTACCGACGATGCCGGTTTATGTGATTCCCTGGCCGACCCTTGTGCTGTTAGCTTCAGGCGCTGTGATACTGTCTGATAACTGCAGCCAGACCGCACCGGGGATATCATCAATTGTTTTTCTCGCTTCCAATAATCCGTAGTGAGGATTGATCGCAAAGACCACAATATTATCGCTGAACTGATTGCAGCAAAGCAGGCTATTGCCGGAATCGTCCACGGTAAAATACCGCGGAATCTTTCCCCCGCAATCTACCCACTGGAGCGGTGAGAGGCACCTTGTTCCACTGTCGATGTTGTAAACAACGATACTGTTGTGGCCCCTGTTTGACACATACAGCCATCTCCCGCTAGGATGCATTCCAATTTCAGATGTCTTGCTGACGCTGCCGACATAATAATCCGGAAGGGTCGGGAGAATTTGAAAGGGCTTCAGCACGCCGTCCTGGTAATCGAAGGCCACCACCATATTGCTCATCTCAAGATTCAGATAAGCCGCTTTGCCGTCCGGTGAAAAGACAATGTGTCTCGGGCAACCGGCACGGCGGCAGTCGATCTGTGCGTGCAATTGAAATACTTTCTTCTTTGCGTCTATTTCGTAGCTGTGAACCTTGTCCAGCCCCTTATCCGCAATCAGCACATATTTGCCGTCCGGCGTAAAAACCACGCTATGCGGTCTTGCGTGCGGTTGATATATGTCGTTAAGTGGGCCGGGGTGTCCTGGCGGAACCGTTTCGGCAAAGACTTCACCGAATCCTCCGTTCTCGTTCAGACTAATGGCAGAAAGCAAGCCATAATGATCCGCGGCAACAATGCATCCGAAATCAGAACTTACGCCGAAAATCACGACATTTTTGCCGCCTGTCTGAATCTGGTCAAAAAGTGTCAGTCTGCCGCTCTCCGGATAAACCCCAAACGCATTGATCACATTGGAATCAGACTCAATGCTGTAGAGAATCTTTCTGTCCCTACCAAAGGAGAGCACTGCGGGATTCAGGGTTTCTGTTTCGCTCTCCAGTGTCCAATCTCCTGTTGCCCTGTCAATGGAATAGCACTTGATACCTCTGGCCCTTGCATTTCTAGTCAGCGTCTTGTCCCCTTCCGTTGTATAAGCGCCGACGTATGCGTATACTTTATGCGTCATGCGTCATAGTTTCTCCCCTCAAAAGTCTTTTTGTTGAAGCATATCTGCAAAAATTTCCTCTGCCCTTCTGGCATTGAGGACACCGCACGGACATGGTGCGGCAACCTTAAGGGCGCCTTCATGAGGCGTGAGTTTCCCCGACTTGACCTTTTCCATAACGTCGCTGACAAGACCGGGAGATACCTGATGGTGTCCACACATGGTGGTAATGGCAAGGATTTCTTTGTCCGGCAGGCGCTTAACATTTCCAAAAACGCCAAGGGACATACTGATGGAGTGAAGTTTAATACCGCATTCCTCCGCAACTTCCTTTACGATATCTGTCATGCCGGAAACGGTTACCGATATTGAATAATGGATTGCCTGAAGGTCTTTGAGATAGGCCTTTAAATCTTCTCTGGAGGAGAACACGATATTGCTGCCTCTTCCGTCTATAATGTTTCCGCAAATCTCCTCATAGGTCTTTGCATACATATTTCCCTGATGATTGCCGAGATTGGCCGGGTTGTGTTCATAGCCGAGTCTTACGAATTTCTCGAGCTGTTCTTTTGAACCCGTTCTGTTAACTTCCTCTGCGACGCGAGAGAGGACAACAAAATCTTTGGAAATCGATTCATCGCTGCCTTGTCTATGTAAAGTATGGGACATTTTGTTTCCTCCTTTTACTGTTCTTCAAAAAGCGGACGGCCCATTCCAAGATTGTGCTTTGCATTTTGACGCGGGCTGTAGCCAAGTTTCTTAATAATATCATATCCGGGCAGGCTGCCGTCTTCAGCATATTTCGCGATGTAGCAAAGGCTGTAAACAGAATCGAGCTGGGGCGTAACCTCCTGCAGAGCCCTAAGCGTCTGTTCAAGCTTCTCAATCGGAGTTACGAATTCAAGAATACACGAGAGCACTCTTTCGTTTAAAACATCTTCTCTGAACTTGCCGGTAGCACTATCCATGAGCCCTGTTATCGGGTTGTACTCTTCCCAATGAATTCCGATCGGAGTGAGTGCCATTGCAACCTTTTCAGCGTCGGCAAAGGTGGTGCCAACCCCTGGACGGCCCATTTCTATTGCAAGGCCGACATCAGTATCTCTTACACGGCCGGTTACATCATTGGTCTTCACTTCTTCTGTTCCGCGGCCACCCATGTTTGTCTTGGGATGATGGGCACGGGGATCGCTGTATTGTTCTCTTAATTCTCTCGGCCATGTAAGTTTAGGCTTTACAAAAGCCTCCCTCTTGCATATGCCCGATTTGATGCAAACATTGCATTCAACACACAGATCCTGGTCAATTTCCGCTTTGCCGTCTTTAATGCTAATGGCACCCATAATGCAATATGGAACGCACATTTTGCAGCCAACACATAGGTCTTTGCTGACTTGCATTTTAAAGTTCTCCTTTTATGATTTTTATAGCTTCCTTTCTTACATTATGGTGTGAAGCCCTAAATTGCAAACAGAAGTTTAGGAGGGCTTGTCACAATAAATCAGTTGTGGTAAGATCGTATTGGGCTCTGTAAAGTAAACAT
>JBMNTQ010000071.1:0-9497 GCA_050945815.1 Christensenellales bacterium | reverse complement strand
CTATCGGGAAGGCTATGGTACGTATACGGCTCTCTACCCTGCACTGAAGGAGCTTTTCGCTGAGACAGCGCGGGAGGATTGACGAAGCGGCAGGATTCTATCTTACAGAAAGACGGGATGAAAGGACCTGGAGCAAGGCGCTCCCCTTTTTAGGGGGGCGCTGTTTTTTATGGGCGATAAGGCTTTTGTTTGCAAACGGTGCAGCGAGAAAGGGAGGCATTGCCTTTTTTTCATCCATTGGGCCATATTTTTGCGGGGGACGGAATAGGATAGAAGGAGTACGTCTTTGTTGCCTTTGCGCTGGTGGTTTTGCCGCAGGAAAACCCAGCTATTTTCTGTAGTTTTTATTTGTTGAAAAGAATTGACGCTTATTTTGGAATGTTGGGAAATAGGCCTACATATATATCTAGTGTTCATCTATCGAAATGTCATGTTTTAGAATGTGGAGGAGGGAAACAGGATGGAGAGATATGACCTGTACCGCGATATTGCCGAAAGGACGCAGGGGGATATCTATATCGGTGTGGTAGGACCGGTGCGTACCGGCAAATCCACATTCATTAAGAAGTTTATGGATACGCTGGTGCTGCCCAATATTGCGGATGACAACAACCGGCGGCGGATTATCGACGAGCTGCCGCAGAGCGGTGCGGGGCGCAGCATCATGACTACCCAGCCCAGCTTTGTACCCAATGAGGCGGTAGACATCACCATTGGCGACGAGACGCAGCTCTCTGTGCGCATGGTGGATTGTGTGGGGTATATGGTTAAGGGGGCAACCGGGCACATGGAGGAAGGGCAGCCTCGGATGGTGCGGACTCCCTGGTTTGACTATGATATTCCCTTTGAGGAAGCGGCCGAGATTGGCACACAAAAAGTGATTGCGGAGCATTCCACCATCGGTGTGGTGATGACCTGTGACGGGACGGTGGCGGAGATTCCCCGATCTGGCTATATTGAGCCTGAGGAGCGGGTGATTGCTGAGCTGAAGGAACTCAACAAGCCTTTTGTGGTGGTTTTGAACTCTGCGACGCCTACCGAGGAGAATACGATAAAGCTGCGCGAGGCTATGGAAATTAAATATAATGTGCCGGTTTTATTGTTGGATATCACACAAATAAACGGTGCGGATATTCAGAATTTGCTGGAAACCGTATTGCTTGAATTCCCTATCCGGATGGTAAACTTCCAGATGCCGCAGTGGATTAGTGCCTTGAGTGAGGACCATTGGCTGGTACAGGAAATTATGGCAGGGATTACCGAATCGATGGGCGACCTGGAGCATATGCGGGATTATACGAACATCCAGCAGCAATTCGTAGAATCGGAGAATATATCCTCGCCTAAGATGAACGCCATACGTCTTGGGGAAGGCGTTATGGAGTTTTCTATTTCTCTAAAGAAGGATATGTTTTACAAGATTTTACAGGAAGAATGCGGCTGCGAGATTCAAGACGAGGGACATCTGTTCAAGACAGTCAAGGATTTAGTGAGGGAGCGGGATGAGTATTCCCGGGTGGCCAACGCGATTGAGAGTGTGCGACAGACCGGCTATGGCGTGGTGCCGCCCAATATGGCCGAGTTGGAGCTGGCGGAGCCGGAAATCGTGCGGCAGGGCAACCGGTTTGGGGTGCGGCTGAAAGCTTCGGCGCCTTCGCTGCATATGATACGGGTGGATGTTCAGACTGAGGTTGCGCCGTTGGTGGGCACGGAGAAGGAGAGCGAGGAGCTGGTTCAGTATTTGCTGAGTGAGTTTGAGAATGCCCCGGAGAAAATTTGGAACACCAATATATTTGGTAAATCTGTGAATGAGCTGGTACGGGAGGGCCTTTCAAATAAACTGAGCCGGATGCCGGACGATGTGCAGGAAAAACTACAGGATACGTTGCAGAAAATCATCAATGAGGGAAGCGGCGGCCTGATTTGTATTTTGCTGTAAGTTCTACAGGAAAGATATTGACACTGGGATAGCTTGATGGTATGATAGATTAAATTCATATAAAAAGGCTGTGACAGGAACAATTTTCCGTTGACTGAAACCCAGAGAGAAGGCTATTGCTGGAAGGCTTTCATGAAGGATCGGAAAAACTCATCCTTGAGCTGCACGCTGAAAACGCTGGACCGTCAGTAGGTTGTGCCGGGAGTTTCCGCCGTTAAAAGGAAACCGATGTCGGATAATTGGATCCCGCATTGGAATGAGTGCACATGAATTTTGTGAAATTAGGTGGTACCGCGAAGCAAAGCTTTCGTCCTAGATGGGATGGAAGCTTTTTTGTAGTTTGTGCGTAGTTTGTGCTATGTTTGAAGGAGGGAATTGATTTGAATAATAAAGTGATATTTTTTGACACGACTTTACGGGATGGAGAGCAGACTCCGGGTGTGAACTTGAACCTTGCGGAAAAACTGGAGATTGCGCGCCAGTTGGAAAAGATGGGTGTGGACGTGATTGAGGCGGGGTTCCCGGCGGCTTCCCCCGGTGATGCGCAGTCGGTTGCTGCAATTGCTGCCCAAGTGAAGAACTCGGTGGTGTGCGGTTTAAGCCGCTGTGTGGATGCGGATATTAAGAAATGTTATGAGGCTGTTCGTGGCGCTGTTTCGCCGCGAATCCATGTTTTTCTGGCAACTTCTCCTATTCATATGAAATATAAGCTTAAGATGAGCGAGGAGGATGTTTTGCGCCGGGCTGTGGAAGGGGTGCGCTTGGCTAAATCCTACGTGGATGATGTGGAATTTTCGCCGGAGGACGGCAGCCGTTCGGAGCCTGCGTTTTTGTATCGGGTTTTAGAGGCGGTTATTGACGCCGGCGCTACGACGGTTAATATTCCGGATACGGTGGGCTATGCTACGCCGGATGAGTTTTATGAGTTTATTTCCGGGATTATGAACAACGTTCCCAACATTGATAAAGCTGTGGTTTCTGTACATTGCCACAACGACCTGGGGCTTGCGGTAGCCAATTCGCTGGCCGGTATTCGGGCTGGGGCGCGGCAGGTGGAATGCGCGATCAATGGTTTGGGCGAGCGAGCGGGCAACGCTGCCTTGGAAGAGCTGGTGATGACGCTGAATACTAGAAAAGATGTTTACGGACTGGAAAACCGTATCGACACCCAGCGGATCTATCGGGCTAGCCGCGTTGTGTCCAGCACCACGGGTGTGGAGGTGCAGCCCAACAAGGCGATTGTAGGTAATAACGCTTTTCGCCACGAATCCGGTATTCATCAGCATGGTGTGTTGAACAACCCGACTACGTATGAGATTATGACTCCGGAATCCATCGGAATTCAGCTGAATTCCATGGTTTTGGGCAAGCACTCGGGCCGCCACGCTTTTGGCGCGCGGCTGGCAGAGTTGGGTTATACGGTTTCTGAGGAAGAATTGAGCAAGCTGTTTGATCGGTTTAAAAACTTGGCGGATCGTAAAAAGGAAATTAACGACAGGGACCTGGAAGCTTTGATGGGCGGCGCTGTGGCAGAGAGTTCGTCGGCTTATGCGCTGGAATCCTTCCAGTTGCAGAGCGGCAACCGAATCCAGTCGATCGCCAGTGTTTGTTTGCAGCATGACGAGCAGGTTAGCTGTGAGGCTGCGGTAGGTGATGGGCCGGTGGACGCGGCTTTCAACGCTATAAGCAGGATTGTGGGGAATGGGTTTAAACTGGAATCCTATAGCATCAAGGGCGTGACGGAGGGTGCGGACGCGCTGGGCGAAGTGACCGTAAGGGTTTCCTATGACGGCGTGACACATATGGGCAAGGGCTTGGCTTCCGACGTGATTGAAGCGAGCGTTTTGGCCTATATCAATGCGTTGAACCGGTTTCCATCTGTGAAATGAGCGAAGAGTTAACGTTAAGCGACAGATAAAGGAGGGTAGGCTGCGGCTTTTAGAGGAACTGAATGCCGCCGCGCCCTGAAAGTTGTAGGAGGGGTAGATATAATGGATTATAAGATAGCGGTTTTGCCGGGGGATGGGATTGGCGTGGAGGTGACGGCCTGGGCGGTGCGCGCTTTGGAAGCTGCAGGAAAGCGCTTTGGCTTTGGGTTTACCTTTGAGGAGGCACTGATGGGCGGTTGTGCGATAGACGCTACCGGCGACCCGCTGCCGCAGTCCACCCTTGAACTGTGTAAGGCTGCGGACGCGACGCTGCTGGGCGCTGTGGGCGGTTATAAGTGGGAGAACCTTGAGGGCAACAGGCGGCCGGAAGCGGGGCTTTTGCGTATCCGCGCCGGATTAGGGCTGTATGCGAACCTGCGGCCGGCGATGGTGTATAAGCCGTTGGCGGATGCTTCCCCCTTGAAACGGGAGGTTTTGGGGGATGAGCTGGATTTACTGGTGGTAAGGGAGCTGACAGGCGGTATTTACTTTGGCCGCCGGGGCCGGGGCGTGGACAGCGAGGGCTATGAGACTGCCTATGACACCGAAGAATATAGCGTGAAGGAAATCCGGAGAATTGCCCGGGTGGCTTTTGATGCGGCTCGCAAGCGGGGCGGCAAGCTGACCTCTGTGGACAAATCCAATGTTTTGGAATCCTCTCGGTTGTGGCGGGAAGTTGTGGTGGAGATGGGGGAGAAGGAGTATCCGGATGTTGCTCTGTCGCATATGTACGTGGATAATGCGGCGATGCAGTTGGTGTATCATCCGCGTCAATTTGACGTGATTGTGACCTCCAATATTTTCGGAGATATTCTATCCGACGAAGCATCTATGATAACCGGATCGATTGGGATGCTGCCTTCCGCGAGTCTGGGGGATGGGAATGCCGGCATGTATGAGCCTGTGCATGGATCGGCGCCGGACATTGCGGGCAAGGACGTTGCAAACCCCTTGGCGACCATTCTGTCGGCGGCGATGCTGCTGCGCTATTCCTTGGGGCAGGGGCAAGCGGCGGATGCTGTTGAGGACGCTGTGCGGCGGGTTTTGCAGGAAGGCTGGCGGACAGCGGACATTGCCCGGGGGGGCGAGAGCATTGGCACACGGCAGATGGGGACGCTGGTGGAGCAGTATATCAGCGCATAGATTGCGGACGAATTTTGCTAGGCAGATGAGAATACGGCGAAGGCAGACAGATTCTTCAAAGACGGAGAAAGGCTGCCATCGCCGTCTTTTTGTTGGAATCAGGGAGAGTCCTTTTTTTTTGAGGGGAAATGCGGTAAAATAAGAACGGACAGAAAAAGAGTGAAAAGAGTGTTAGAAGAGCGTAAGAGGGGGGATTCGTTAACATGCTTCAATTGAAGGGCGTAACCAAGACCTATGCCAAGGGCAGCGTCAAGGCTGTGGATGATTTGACTTTGAATGTTAAAAGAGGAGAAATATTTGGATTTATCGGCCCTAATGGCGCTGGGAAAACCACGACGATTAAGATGATTGCCGGGATCTTGTCGCCGGATAGCGGCAGTATTTCGGTAGCGGGCTATGATATGGAACAGGACGCTTTGATGGCCAAGCGCAATATGGGCTTTGTGCCGGATTCCCATGAGATGTATGATACGTTGAAGGGCGTGGAATATATTAATTTCATGGCAGATATGTATCAGGTACCGCAGCAACGCCGAATGGAGCTGCTGGATCAGTATGTGGACGTTTTTGGGATGGAGCAGTATATTGAGCAGCCCATCAAGAGCTATTCCCATGGTACCAAGCAAAAGCTGACCATCATTGGTGCGCTGTTGCATGAGCCGGCTCTGTGGATTCTGGATGAGCCTATGACAGGGCTGGACCCCCGAATGTCACATATTTTAAAAGAGAATATGCGCCAGCACTGCGACAAGGGGAACACGGTGTTTTTCTCTACCCATGTTTTGGAGGTGGCGGAGAAGCTCTGCGACCGTATCGGCATCATTTCGGAAGGGAAGCTGATAGCTGTGGGTACGCTGGAGGAACTGCGCAATAAGCGCAGCGGCGAATCGCTGGAGAATATCTTCCTGCAGATTACCGGAAACGGTGAAAAGGGTGGTGAATGGATGTGAGCTTTTACCGCATGCTTCTCTTTTTGCAGCTTAAGGTGAAGCTGCGTATGAACAATTTTCGCGCCATGTTCGACAAGAAAAAGCCGGCAAAATCGATCGGCCTGTTGTTGCTGATCTTGCTTGTGGTTGTGCAGGTTGTGGCGCTTTATGTATTCTACATTACACAACTGATCCACCCTGCTATTGCCCTAGGGCAGAGCGACGCGCTGTTGACGATGATTCTGGTGGCGGGGCAGGTGATTGTGCTGATCTATGGCGCCATCAGTATACTCAACAACTTGTTTTTTGCCAAGGATATGGAGTTTTTGCTGTCGTTGCCGGTGCGGCCCATGCATATATTCAGCGCGAAGTTTACTGTGATATGCTTGGGCGAAGTGGGGATTATGCTGCTGTTTTTATTGCCCGGGATAATCGTTTATGGGATAAACCTTAATGTAGACGCAGCCTTTTATATACGGTCTTTAGTTGTTGCTCTGTTTGCGCCGGCGATTCCCCTAGCAATTGCTGCGGTGTTGTCTCTGCCGTTGATGCGCATTGTGGGCGCATTGAAAAACCGTAGCTTAGCTGCTTCTGTCGTGGGGTTGGTTTTGTTTGCGGGGTTGATGTTTGTTAGCATGAATATGGGGCGCATCACCCAGAGTGTGGTGGAAAGCGGCAACGAGATCGCTAGTATGCTGCTGACGGAGGGCGGCCTGGCTTCCATGATTGCCCGGGTGTTTCCGCCGGCCTTGTGGGGCGCTCGGGCCATGGCTCAAGGGGGCGGCGTTGGCGCTTGGAATATGCTGTTGTTTGTGGGGGTTTCTCTGGTGGCGCTGGCTGCTGCGTTTTTGCTGGCTGTTGCGTTCTACAAGAAGGGCGCAGTCGCCCAGCTGGAGACGGCGCGCAGCACAAGGAAGCGCAGTAAGCGGACGAATGGAAAGGTTTTTTCTCAGGTTCGTTCACTTTTTGTCAACGAATGGCGAAGCTTGCTGCGCACGCCTACCTATGCGATGAATGCGCTGACGACGATTATCATCGGTCCGCTGATGCTGTTGTTGATGTCGGATATGCTGTCTGAGATACCGGCCGGGGTGCTGAAGATAGTGAGCGGTGAAATATTTTGGTTTATCGTGTTGATTGTAGCGGCGATCGTGGGTTTTTTTGCGGCAATCAATCCTGCGGCGGCCACTACGCTGACTCGGGAGGGAAAGACGTATTACCTGCTCAAGACCCTTCCCATCGATCCGAAGCAGCTTTTCAAGGCTAAACTTCTAGTTGCTTATTCTATCTCCTTTGGTGCGGCGGCGCTCTTCCTGACTGCACCGATTTTCGTAGGAGTTGACTTTTCGGTGATTTTGCTTGGTGTTATTCTAGCAATGATTATCAGCTTTCCCTGTACGGCTTTGAGTATGTTGATCGATATGAACAATCCGAAGTTGAACTGGACGACACCCCAGCAGGCGATTAAGCAGAATTTCAATGCCTTTTTGGGGATGCTGGTTTCTTGGGCGCTGATGGGCTTCTTTGGGCTGGCGGCGTATTTGATGCTGTCTGTACTGGGAGCGCCGGCTGCTGCTGTGTATAGCACGCTGGTTTTGCTGGGACTGCTGATTTCGATATTGAGTTATCGATTATTGATGAGCAAGGCGGCGGATGGCTTGAGGCGCTTGGGGCAATAAATAGTTGGCAAGACTAGAAGAAAAAAGGACCGTAACCGGTCCTTTTTTATCGCTTTTTGATTCTTGGGCAGCGATCAGCGTGTGTAGGCGAACCAGCCATCCAGCAGGGGCAATTGCCCTTCCATGCCTACGATATGGGCGAAAATTTGGTAGCTGGTGCCTTCTTGTAAATTCGCTGTGCCGAAATAGTCGATTATGGCGATCTCGTCGGAGCCTACGTCCATGGAAAAGCGGTGGGCGCCGTTTGCTTGCTTGCCCATGTCTTCGGTGAGAATACCGACACACAAGAACACGGTGTCTTTTAGTCTATCGTTGTTGTAAATGATGCGCTGGTAATCCATTACCTGGGCGGAGCGGGTGTAGGAATCGATTTCCGGCTGACGGATGATTTCGATATCGCGTACGGTTTGAGTGCCGTCGTCTAAGGTGGCAGAAATTTGGAATTGATTGAGCCCGTAGGACAGCTTGGCACTAAAGGAGAACGCGCCGCTATCGTATTGTTCGATGTCGCCATCTACTGTGGCGGTGGTGCTGATGACGGCGCTAGGGTCGCGGCTTCCGCTGACCAGCAGGGTTTCCTGATCGGTGGAGCCGGGCAGGGCCGGCTGGAAGCTTAGGCTGACCGGGTCCTCTCCGTGGCTAATCTGGAGCAGGATGCGAGCGACGCTGTATTGGTCTGCGCTGGCTTCCACGACGATTTCCTTTTCTTCGTCCCAATTAATGGGCAGCGTATAGGAAACCAGACCTTCCTCGTCGATTAAATCGCTGACATCGTTGCCGTCTATGGTAAGCTTCGCGCCTTTGACGGTTTGGATATTGAACCGGACTTCGCTGGCGCTGGTGGTAAACTGGGTTTGGGCGGGGGACAACAGCGTCAGCGGCGTTTGGGTTAGGGAAATAGAGAAAACCGGGATGCGTACGATATTTTGCGCAGCACCGTTGGAGACGGTGGCCTCCAGGCTGATTTTGATGTTTCCTTGGTCGTCGGGGAGTTGATCGGCGACCATTTTTCTGTTTTCTACCTCAAAAACAACACGGTCGTCTAAGATGACATCTTTGAGCCCCAAGGAATCAATGTGGACGATGGCGTTTTGAGGACCATAGATGGTAATTTTGTGGCCTGCCTCGCCGTTTACTGTCGCTTCCTCTACTTCGGGAGCAGCGTAGCTGGCGTTGGAGCTGCCGCCGAATACTGAGGAAAAGAAGCCGCCCCAGCCGCCGTATTGATTTTGCATGAACATGCTGAGGAAAAAGCCTGCGGCAGCCAACAAGAAGCACACCAGTGCCCACAGAGCCAGCTTCTTGCCGGAGGATAGGCTGCTGGAGCGGGAACGCTTTTTAGACCGGCGGCTTTCTGTATCGCTATCGTTATCCTGAGCGACTTCTATGTAAAGTTCGTCATGATTGAAAGCTTCGCCTGAAGTTTCAGGTGCTTTCTGTTTCGGGCTTGGAGAGGCCGCAGCGCGGTGGGCGTCGTTTGAAACGGGAATCTCGATGGTTTCACTTTCTACGGGGACGAAAATCTCATCCGTAGAAGTGTTGTCAGGAGCATCGTCGGCCGACGGGGCTTCGCCGGGCGATTCAGCCATATCCAAGGGGTTGGTTTCTTTCTCCGGAGTTTCGGCCTCTTCGACACCATGCAGGCCGCAAACCGGGCAATATTGGCCGTTGGAATATTCCGAGCCGCAATTCTTACATATCATTTTATACGTTCTCCTATTGATAAAGTTTTTGTATATCTGTTATGATATATGGTATGACTAAAAACAAAGTTACTATTTTGAGCATATAGTAATATGAAATAGGATCTTCGCTTTTATATACTTTATCAAAATTTACGCTATATTTATAGATGCTTTTGCGAGGATATCGTAAATTT